>NZ_CP132333.1:303061-606123 GCF_030758935.1 Geothrix sp. PMB-07 | reverse complement strand
GAGGACGAAGGTGCGCGGCGCGGGCGCCTTGGCGTCCTGCAGGAGGGCCGTCACCGGCGTTTCGCTGATGGCCACGAAGGTCTTGGGATGGACGCCCATCCACACGATCAGCGCCACCAGGGGCAGCAGCACCGCGATCTCGCGGGCGTTCAGGTCGCCGTGCAGGTGATGGGTGCCGCTGTCCTCGTCCTTGTTCTCGGGGCCCCAGAAGACCCGCTTGAACATCCACAGCATGTAGACCGCGCCCAGCAGCACACCCGACGTGGCCAGGCAGGCGTAGAGGCGGCCCCAGCCAAAGCCGGAGAGGAAGGTGCCGTTGAGGATCCAGAACTCGCCCACGAAGCCGTTGGTCAGAGGCAGGCCGATGGAGCTGAGGGTGACGATGAGGAAGAAGGTGGTGAACACCGGCATCTTCACGGCCACGCCGCCGAAGTCGGCGATCATGCGCGTGTGGGCCCGGTCGTAGAGCATGCCCACCAGCAGGAAGAGTGCGCCGGTGCTGATGCCGTGGTTGAGCATCTGCAGCATGGCGCCCTGGGTGCCGATCACCGTGAAGGAAGCCAGGCCCAGCATCACGAAGCCCATGTGGCTCACGGAGGAATAGGCCACCAGCTTCTTGATGTCGCGCTGCACCATGGCCACCAGCGCGCCGTAGACGATGGCGATGACGCTGAGCACCGCGATGGGCTTGGCGTAGTGCATGGCGGCATTGGGGAACATGGGAATGGCGAAGCGCAGGAAGCCGTATCCGCCCAGCTTCAGCAGCACGCCGGCGAGAATGACCGAGCCCGCCGTGGGCGCCTGCACGTGGGCATCCGGCAACCATGTGTGCAGCGGGAAGAGCGGCACCTTGATGGCGAAGGCCACCGCGAAGGCGATGAAGAGCCAGCACTGGGCACTGAAGGGCAGCAGCGTGGCCGCCTGCCCCATGAGCGTGGGATTGAAGCCGCCCGCCTTGTTGGCCAGGTAGAGCAGCGCCACCAGCCAGAGCAGCGAACCGCTCAGGGTGTAGAGGAAGAACTTGTTGGCGGCGTAGCGCCTCTCGTCGCCGCCCCAGACCCCGATCATGAAATACATCGGGATGAGCATGGCTTCCCAGAACAGGTAGAAGAAGAAGAGGTCCCGGGCCATGAGGGCGCCCAGCATGCCCGTTTCCAGCATCAGGAACAGCGCCACGAAGGTGCCGATGCGATCCTTGATGCTGTTCCAGGTGCCCAGCAGGGTGAGGGGCACCAGGAAAGTGGTGAGGAGCACCAGCCAGAAGTTCAAGCCATCCACGGCCAGGGCGTAATCCACCGGCAGACCCACCAGGGTGAACCAGGGAGCGCGCTCCACCAGGGGGGCACCACCGTGACCCAGCAGCCAGGAAAGGCTGAGGATGAAGATGGCCAGCGCGCCCATGAAGCCGACCATGCGCGAGAGACGGCCCAGCGTGTGAGGCAGCGCCATGAGCAGGAAGCCCAGCAGCGCCGGTGCGAAGACCAGGAAGGTGAGGGGATGGGAGTTCAGCCAGGTCATCGCCCCACCTACTTCAGGAAGACATAGAGGAGGATCGCGGCCCCCAGCGCCATGCTCAGGGCGTAGTTGCGCACCCGGCCGGTCTGGAAGAGGGCGGTGAAATCCCCGAAGACCCGGGCCAGTGCGCCCGGCAGGTTCACCCCCACGCCATCGATGATGATCACGTCGAAGAGCTTCCACAGCACATTGCCGAACCAGCGGATGGGCCGCAGCAGGTAGAGCTCGACGCCCTCATCCACGTAGTACTTGTTCAGCAGCAGGTTGTGCAGGCCGGGGAATTTCTCGGCGAAGGCCAGCTCCGCGGCGGGGCCATTCTTGAAGGTCTTCCACCCCAGGAAGCCGAAGGCCAAGCCGAGGCTGGTGGAGATGATGGCCAGCAGCACCGCCGGGCCCTCGTGGTGGCCGTGGGCCGCGTGGGCCTGGCCGAAGGTCAGGGCGGGCTTCAGCCATTCACCCACGGCAAAGTGGCCGCCGAAAGCTTCAGGCACGCCCCAGAAACCCCAGAGCAGCGAACCCAGCGCAAGCACCATCAGCGGCAGCGTCATGGTCAGCGGACTTTCATGGGCGTGGTCGTAGGCGTGGTGATCGCGGGGTTCGCCCCAGAAGGTGAGAGCCATGAGGCGCCACATGTAGAAGCTGGTGCAGCAGGCGCCGATGACGCCGATCACCCACAGGGCCGGGGATTTCAGGAAGGCCAGGTATAGGATCTCGTCCTTGCTGAAAAAGCCCGAGGTGCCGGGGAAGCCCATGATGGCCACCGTGCCCGCCACCATGGTGATGAAGGTGATCTTCGTCTTGTTCTTCAGGCCGCCCATCTTGAAGAGGTCCTGCTCATGGTGCATGGCGTGGATCACGCTGCCGGCACCGAGGAAGAGGAGAGCCTTGAACCAGGCATGGGTGAACACATGGAAGAAGCCCGCGGCGAAGCCCGAGGCCCCCAGGCCCAGGAACATGTAGCCCAGCTGCGAGACGGTAGAGTAGGCCAGCACCTTCTTGATGTCGCGCTGCACCAGACCGATGGTGGCCGCAAAGAGGGCCGTGGCACCGCCCACCCAGGCCACCACGTCCATGGTGATGGGGGCCAGGGTGAAGATGGGTGCCAGGCGGCAGATCATGTAGATGCCGCTGGTCACCATGGTGGCTGCGTGGATGAGGGCGCTGACGGGGGTCGGGCCCGCCATGGCGTCCGGCAGCCAGAGGTAGAGAGGCAGCTGCGCGCTCTTGCCCGTGGCGCCCACGAAGAGCATGAGGGTGGCGAAGGTGAGGACGCCGAAACCCACCTCAGGCGCGAGATGCCCCGCCTGCGTGAGCATGTCGGCGACCGTCAAGGTGCCGAAGGCGGCGAAGAGCACCATCATGCCGATGGCCACGCCCAGGTCGCCCACGCGGTTGGTGAGGAAGGCCTTGAGGCCGGCATCGGGCGCGAAATCCGTTTCGTAGAAGTAGCCAATGAGCAGGTAGGAGCAGAGGCCCACGCCCTCCCAGCCCACGAACATCAGCACCAGGCTCGAGCCCAGCACCAGCGTGAGCATGAAGAAGACGAAGAGGTTCAGGTAGCAGAAGAAGCGGTAGTAGCCCTCGTCCTCATGCATGTAGCCCACGGAGTAGAGGTGGATGAGGAAGCCGATGCCCGTGATCACCAGCATCATGGTGCCGCTGAGGGGATCAATGGCCAGGCCGAAGGGCACGCTCAGCGAACCCGTGGCCATCCACTCGCCGTAGTTCAGCACCAGCCGGTGGTCCGGCATGCCCTTCATGGCGAAGAAGGCCGACACGGCCAGCAGCAGGGCACCGAAGACGACACCGAGGCCGACCACAGTGACCACACCCTTGCCCGCGCGCTTGCCCAGGAGGCCGTTGAAGAGTGATCCCAGCAGGGGGAGGATCGGAATGAGCCAGTAGTACTTGTTCATCGCATCCTCACTGCTTCAGGCTGGCGGCGCGGTCCGAGTCGGTGGTGTCCCGGTGCCGGTAGAGGCCGATGACCAGCGCCAAGCCGACAGCCGCTTCGCAGGCGGCCACGGCGATGATGAAGAGGTAGAAGACCATGGCCTGGGCATCGCCCCCGCGGAAGCGGGCGAAGGCCAGCAGGGCGACGTTGGCCGCGTTGAGCATCAGCTCCACGCCCATGAACTGCATGAGCAGGGTGCGGCGCAGCAGCACCGCCGCCAAGCCGATGGCGAACAGGAGAAGCGCCACGACCAGGTACCCCTGGAGGCCGCCTTGCAGGATCGCGTCCATGCCACTCATTCCCGGGCCGCTCATCACAGGTTCCTCTTCGTCAGGGCCACGGCGCCGATCATGGCCGCCAGCAGCAGGAGGCCCGCCACTTCAAAGCCCAGCAGGTGGCCCGCGAAGAGCTCCAGACCAACTTTCTGCAGGGTCATGGCCTGCGGCAGGGCCGCGCCGCTGGCATTCAGGGCCTTCACACCGGCCGAAGCCAGCACCAGCTTCACCGAGCCGAACGCCAGGGCCGCCACCAGGGCCAGGGACACCCAGCGCTGAATGGGCCGGGAGGACTGGGCCTTTTCCTCCTCATGGCTGTTCAGCATCATGATCACGAAGAGCACCAGCACCATGATGGCGCCACTGTAGACGATGAGCTGGAAGGCCGCGGCCACGGGATTGGCCAGCAGGACGAAGAGGCCAGCCACACCAAAGAAGGTGGCCACCATGAAGAGGCCCGCCACGATGATGTTCTTCTGCAGCAGCATCCCCAGGGCGCCCAGGAGCGTGATGAGGGCAAAGGTGATGAACATGGCCTCTCCTTACATCGCGATCGTGCGGCGCGGCACGGAGGGAGTGGGATCCTGGCTGATGCGGTCCTTGCCATCAGCGTCGGCGTAGGTGTTCATGAGGTCCCACTTGCCGTACTGCATGGAGAGCCGGTCGTAGGCCGCCACCTCATAGTTGTTGCGCAGCCAGATGGCATCCTTGGGGCAGGCCTCCTCGCACATGCCGCAATAGATGCAGCGCAGCATGTCGATGGAGAACTTGGCCGGGCGCTTCTCCTCAAAGCCCTGAGTGATGTTCAGATCACTGAACTCCTCCGCCTCGATGCTGATGCAGCGGGCCGGGCAGGCCTCCTGGCACATGAAGCAGGCCACGCACTTGATGGCGCCATCCTCGAAACGCTTCAGTTCGTGGAGGCCGCGATAGCCTGCGGGCATCTCCTTCTTCATCTCGGGGTACTGAATCGTGTACCGCTTCGAGGTGGGCGTGAAGAGCTGCTTGATGAAGTGCTGGCCCGTGATGGCCATGCCCTTCAGCACCGGCCAGACATAGGTGCGGTCCAGCCAGCTCAGCTCGACTTTTTTGACGACGACGCCCATCGTCCCCTCCTTAGAGCTCATAACAAAACCCCACGTGGCCGCGCGAAGGGTGCCGGGCGAGCGAGGTGAGGAAGGTGAGTGTAGCGTAGCGGGTACTACGCGAAACGAGCCTGACGAAGCATCGCGACGCCCGCCACCCCTCGCCCGGAGGGATGAAGCCAGGCAGGCGCCCCGCGGCGTCAGGTCCCTTGGACAACGAACCACGTTGCCCTGCGGGCCCTTCCTTCCGGTGCATCCTGCCTGGGTTCATCGCGGCCTCGTCGGGTTTTGTTATGAGCTCTTAGTGGCCCTGGCTCATGCGCCAGGCGTGGAAGACCAGATTGGCCATGGACAGCGGCAGCATGACCTTCCAGCCCAGGAACATGAGCTGGTCGTAGCGGAAGCGCGGGAGGGTCCAGCGGATCCACACGAACACCCAGGCGAAGAACAGCAACTTGACCAGGAAGCAGAGGATCGACAGCAGCACCGGCGGGTCCGCCACGAAGGGCACCTGCCAGCCGCCGAAGTAGAGCGTCGCGATCAGCGCCGAAGCGGTCATCAGGTGCGAATACTCGGCGAGTGCCAGCAGGCTGAACTTCATGCTGCCGTATTCGGTGTTGAAGCCCGCCACGATCTCGCTCTCGCCCTCGGCGAAGTCGAAGGGCAGGCGGTTCGTTTCCGCGAACATGCAGGTGAAGAAGACGATGAAGCCCAGGGGCTGGTGGAAGATGTTCCAGTTGGGCAGCACCTTGAAGACCGTGCCGGCCTGCGCCCTGATGATCTCCGAAGGATCGTAGCCGCCCGTGGTCATGAAGAGGGTGACCACGGCCAGGCTCATGCCGATCTCGTAGCTCACCATGGCCGCCGAGGCGCGCATGCCGCCGAGGATCGACCACTTGTTGTTGCTGGACCAGGCCGCCACCAGCACGCCGTAGACCGCCATGCCGCCAATGGCCAGGGGATACAGCATGCCCATGCCGTTGCCGGGATCCAGCACGGACAGGTGGTAGGTCACGCCGCCGCTGATGAAATCCTTGCCGAAGGGAATGATGGCGAAGCCCATGAGGGCGGGCACGAAGGCCAGGAAGGGCGCCAGCCAGAACAGCTTCTTGTTGGCATCCGTGGGCACCAGGTCTTCCTTGAAGAAGAACTTGATGCCGTCGGCCAGCAGCTGGGCCAGGCCCAGGATGCGGATCTTCCCGAAGAGGGCCGTGCGGTTGGGGCCGATGCGGTCCTGGATCATGGCCGAGCCCCGGCGCTCGACCCAGGTCCACACCGATGCCAACAGCATCACGGCGGAAAAAACGATGACAACTTTGGCCACCGCCCAGAACAGGGCGGGGGTCATGTGCAGCAGGCTCGCAAGCTTGTCCATGGGCGGCTTCCCGGCAGGGCCACCCGCGGGGAGGCCCAACCCATCGAGACTAGCAGAGCCGCGGCCCCGCCGACACGGCGGGAAACGCCCCCTGGCCCGATGCCGGGGTCCGGGGCCCAGCTCCTGCGCAAGGACTTCGGCCCACAGCCGAAGGGCCCCGGCCATGACGACCGGGGCCCTTCGGGCTGAGGCGGAGATCTCATTGATCTCCGAAACAGAAACTATTTGCCCACAGGCAGGGCCTCGAACACCAGCACCTCGAAGGGCCTCAGGGTGAACGTCGCGGGCCGGTAGGGGTTGCGGAGGCCTTCCAGTTCCTTGATCTCCCGCTGCTTGAAAGCTGGCTTCACCGTGTAGGCATCGGGCGCTCCGGCGGGCAATTCCAGAACCTTGGCCAGGTCCAGCGTGAACGTCTGGGCCTCGCCACTGGGGTTGCGCAAGGTCACGATGCCCTTCTCCTTCGACCAGGACGCCCAGCCGTAGGTTTCCAGTTTTCGGGGGTTGCCGCCCACCCAGTGGCTGTCCACCAGGGTGGCCGCGTTGGCCCGGGACCACTTGGCCCCTTCGGCCAGGATGTCCCAATCCTCCTTGGTCAGCAGTTCGTGGGAGATGTACATCTCCTGCAACTGGGTGCCCGAGCCGAAGTAGGTCTTCACCTCGCGGCTGAAGGCCTTGGCGGGGTCGGTGTTGAGGCCCCGGGCCCCCTTGGCGTAGAGGATGCCGTGGAGCATGAGGGAGTTCAGGGGGTACAGCGGTCCGGCCGTCACCACGCGCTCGTAGGTATCGGCGTCGCGGTAGGTGATCCAGCGATCACGCTCAGACCCGGCTCCCTCGAAGCTGTGATCTTCCCCGCCCCGCCAGATGGAATCGCAGATGGGCAGCCAGAAGGGCGAGGGCCAGGTGCCCGTGGTGAGGTTGATAAAGAGATCCGGCTTGGCCTGCCGCAGATCCTGGATGACCGAAATGGCGGCCTCGAAGTCGCTGCCGAAGCGGCTGCCGGGCATGACGGCGTTGATGCTGCCGGTGCCGTCGAGCTTGAAGTGGTTGATGCCGTACTTGGTCACCATCTCCAGGCAGGCCCTGTGGAAGCTCTCAAAGTACTTGGGGCCCGAGAGGGCGAACAACTGGCCGTACTCGGGATCGGCCTCCCAGGGATCGGGCACCACCTCATAGCCTGCGGCCTGGCCGCTCTTGCGGCGGGCGATGCGGGGCGGGCCGTAGCCGCCCCAGGGCGAAAGCCACACGCCCGGTCCTGCGCCCACCTTGGCGGCAGCCTCTTTCACGGCGGTGAAACCATTGGGGAAGCCCTGGTGGAAGACCCACTGGCCGCCCTTGGAAGTGTCGTCCCAGCCATCGTCGAACAGGAAGGAATCCATGGTGACGCCGCGCTTCTGGCCCAGTTCCTCACCGAAGGCTTTCACCACCTTCAGGCAGTCCTTCTCGTCGTAAGGCGTGAAGTAGCCGATGTCGTACCAGGAGTTGTAGTGCAGGAAGGTGCGGTAGGCGTGGGCCCGCTCCCGCTCCACGTAGTAGAGGAAGCCGCGGCGCAGCTGCCCCTGCGGCACCACGCCCATCACCGAAGAGGCCAGGAAGCTCTTGCCCTTCTGGATGGGCAACGAAAGATCCAGCCAGCAGGTGGCGTGGGCCTTGCCCCAACGCTGCTCGGCGGCCTTGACCTCGGGCACGGCCTTGTACTGATCCGAGGCCAGGGAGCTTTCATCGCTGCCGGGAACAGGCACCACTTTGGGCGCACCGCCCGCCTCCACCTGGGTCACGGACATGGGGTGCTCGAAGCCCGTGAACAGGGTGCCCGCCACCACGGGCGTGCCATTCACCTGGCCCACGGCGTCGCCGCCGCGCAGCCAGTGATCCACCATCACCAGGCGGGCCACATCCGCATCAGCCTTGAGGGGCTTGATGGCGATCTCCTGGCGGATGTAGTTGGAGCCGTCGCGCAGGGTGGCCTTCCACTCCACGCGAAGGGCGCCATCCGGCGACGTGAGCACTGCCGATACCTGCTGGCCGGGGATGCGGCCCGCCTCGCCCACAGCGCCCGGCTGGGCCTCGACCGGCGTCACCTTGAAGCTGGAGGCCTTCATGCGGCTGGCCTTCAGGCGGGTGCCATCGTGGAATTCCAGCACAAAGGCTTCCTTGGCCGCTTCCAGATCCTTGCCGGACAGCCTGTCCTTGAGGGTGGCCGGCACCAGCCGCCCGCCGAAGATCCCCCAGGAAGCCGACAGAGCATTATTGGACAGCGACAGATACTGGGCCGCGGTTTCGGAAGCCACCGCCTTGCCAGGATCGGGCCCCGGGAAATCCATGGCCAACGCCGTCCGGGCCACGCCCAGAGCCAGGCCCAGCGCCAGCGCCGACAGCAGTCGGGGGCTTTTTATTGAGTGGTCGATCATTTTGTCCTCCCGCGGACCGATGCCCCAAGGGTAGCCGGGACCAGCCGTGAGGAATAGCCGCGATTCCTGACAAGGGAAAAAGCACGAACCGCGAATGTCGCAGATCGCCATTCGCGGTCCCAGCTGGTTATTGTTTCGCCTCGATCTTGCTCCAGGAATCCTTCAGCCCCACCGTCCGGTTGAACACCAGGGCGCCAAGGCGGCTGTCGGGATCCAACGAGAAGTAACCCGTGCGCTCGAACTGGAAGCGCTCCCCGGCGGTGGCGCCAGCCAGGCTGGGCTCCAGGCGGGCTTCGGTCAGCACCTCGAGGCTGCCGGGGTTCAGCAACGCCTTCCAGTCCTGGCCCTCGGGCACGTCCATGGGATCTTCCTGGGTGAAGAGCGTGTCGTAGAGCCGGACTTCCGCCTTCACGGCGTTCGGAGCGCTCACCCAGTGCAAGGTGCCCTTCACCTTGCGGCCATCCGGCGCGTTGCCACCCTTGCTGGCGGGATCCCATTCGCAGCGCAGCTCCACCACATGGCCAGCCGCATCCTTGATGACCTCTTTGCAGGTCACGAGACAAGCGCCGCGCAGCCGCACCTCAGCACCTGGCGCCAGGCGGAACCACTTCTTGGGGGCCTCTTCGCGAAAGTCATCCTGGTCGATGAAGAGCTCGCGGGTGAAGGGCAGTTTGCGGGTGCCCATGGCCTGATCCTCGGGGTGGTTCGCCACCTCGACCTCGAAGGCGTCAGCGTCGCCCATGTTGGTGATGACCACCTTGAGGGGGCGCAGCACGGCCATGCGGCGGGGGGCGCGCTTCTCCAGGTCCTCGCGGATGCAGAACTCCAGCAGGCCCACATCGGCCACCATGTCGCGCTTGGCCACACCCACGCGCTCCGCGAAGGCCCGGACGGATTCCGGCGTGTAGCCCCGCCGCCGCAGGCCGCAGATGGTGGGCATGCGGGGATCGTCCCAGCCGCTCACGATGCCGTCCTGCACCAGTTGCAGCAGGCGCCGCTTGCTCATCACCGTGTAGGTGAGGTTCAGGCGGGCGAACTCGATCTGGCGCGGCAGCGGTCGCTGGAAGAAGGTGGCCTCCCCGTCCTGCTCCAGGAACCAGTCGTAGAGTGGGCGGTGGTCCGAGAACTCCAGGGTGCAGATGGAGTGCGTGATGGTCTCGATGGCGTCCGACACGCCGTGGGCGTAGTCGTACATGGGATAGATGCACCAGGCGTCGCCCGTGCGGTGGTGGTGGGCCCGGCGGATGCGGTACATGAGCGGATCGCGCAGGTTCATGTTGCCGGCCTGCATGTCGATCTTGGCGCGCAGCACCTTGGCGCCATCCTCGAATTCCCCCGCCTTCATGCGACGGAACAGGTCGAGGTTCTCATCGGCACTGCGCTCCCGGTAGGGGCTCGCCTTGCCCGGCACATGGAAGTTGCCGCGGTACTCGCGGATCTCCGCCTCGGTGAGGTCGCAGACATAGGCCTTGCCCTGCTCGATCAGGTACTCGGCGTAGTCGTACATGAACTGGAAGTAGTCCGAGGCGTAGTGCTCGCCCTTCCACTCAAACCCCAGCCACTGCACGTCCTCCCGGATGGAATCCACGTACTCGACGTCCTCCTTCACGGGGTTGGTGTCATCGAAGCGCAGGTTGGTGGCGCCGCCGTAGGCCTTCGCCAAGCCGAAGTTCAGGCAGATGCTCTTGGCGTGACCGATGTGCAGGTAGCCGTTGGGCTCTGGCGGGAAGCGCGTGAGCACCCTCCCCCCGTGCTTACCAGAGGCGCGGTCCGCCTCGACGATCTCCTCGATGAAGTGGAGGCTGCGGGGTTCAGGGGCTGGGGTATCGGAAGACATCGGAGCTCACAATCCGTAAACCTTCAAGATACCAAGGCCTCGCATCAATCCCCAAAAGGCAATCAAGCCACGGATCAACACGGATGAACCCAGAGATGGATCAACCTCCACCTCTGTCCAGCGATGGCAAATCCCTACCCCAGCCCCGCCGCCACCTGGGTGGCGCGCTCGATGCCCCGGGCCACGACGGAGCGGATGCGGCCATCCTCCAGGGCCAACAGGCCGGCGATGGTGCAGCCGGCGGGAGTGGTCACCTCGTCCTTGAGGGCGGCGGGGTGCTTGCCGGTTTCCAGCACCATGGAGGCGGCGCCCAGGGTCATCTGGGCCGCCAGCTCCAGGGCCACGGCGCGGGGCAATCCACACTGGACGCCGCCCTCCGCCAGGGATTCCAGGATGATGAACATGAAGGCGGGGCCGCTGGCGCTGAGGCCGGTGACGGCATCCATGTGTTTTTCGTCCAGATCCATCACGCGGCCCAGGGGCTCGAACAGGATCCGGGCCTGAGCCAGCTGGGCCTCGCTGACCGCCTGACCCGCCGCCAGCACCGTCATGCCCTTGCGGATGGCGCAGGGCGTGTTGGGCATGGCGCGCACCAGGGGTGTGCCTGCGGGCGTGTGGGCCTCGAGGAAGGCCAGCGTGGTGCCCGCGGCGATGGACACCACCAGGGGCCGGTGATCCAGGGCCCCGGTGGCGTTGAGGCGTTCCAGCAACCCCTTCAGTTCGCGGGGCTTCACGCAGAGCAGCACCACTTCCGAGGCCCGCACCGCGGCATCCACATCGTGGGTGAGCTCCAGGCCCAGGGCCTCGGCCCGGGCGCGGGCCGCGTGGGGATGCCGCGTGGCCGCATGGATGCGCCCGGCGGGGTAACCCGAGGCTTCCACCAGACCGGCGCTGATGGCCTGGCCCATGGTGCCGAAACCGATGATGGCGAGTTGAGGATGCTGACTCACGGGGACTCCCTAAAACGAAAAACCCCGCCGGGGGTGGCGGGGGGATATCGAAACCTGATTCCAGGTCAGCGAGGCGCGCAGCTCCCCCCCGCACTCAAGGTGCTAGGGCGCGGGTGCACGGCCGAGAAGGAGTTCATGGGCATCAGCATAGCCGGAACCCCATAGAAGCAAAGATGAAACCGTGACTACTGGTCCCGCCCCTGCCCCAGGGTCCACCAGGGGCAATCGTTCAGGGCGGAGACGACGAAGCCCTGCTTCATTTCCGAGATGCGCTGGAACTGGGTGGTGATGGCGGTGTGGAAGCCCGTGGTGACTTCGCCCGGGCCCGATTTTACGCCAAAGAAGAAATCCGACTGGGCGAGGCCCAGGCGCAGGACGGTCTCCTGCAGGGCCTCCCGGTGGTCGAAACCCTCGGGGATGTTCTGGATCACCTGCACCGATTCCGCGGCGATGATGGTCGGCGCGTAGGCGGCGGTGCCCTGGTCCTCCAGCACCGTGAGGGTGATGTGGGTGAATTCGTCGAGATCCATGGCCCCCGCCATCACAACCAGCGGCTGAGCCGCGCCACCACTTCATCACGCCCGGTCAGCATGAGCGTGTCGTAGATGCCGGGGCTCACGGGCTTGCCGCAGAGGGCCACGCGCAGGGCCTGGGCCAGATCCTTGGTCTTCAGGCCATGGCGTTCCAGGATGGCGGCGAAGGCGGCTTCCAGGCCCTCATGGGTGTAGTCGGTCAGCGCGGCCACTTCGGCCAGGGCGGGTTTGACGGCCGGGGTGATGAACTTCTCCACGGCCTTCTCGTCGAAGCTGGTGGGCCGCTCGAAGGCGAAGCGCAGAGCCTCGGCCATGTCGGTGAGGGACTTGCCCTTCTGTGTGCACTGAATGGCTTGGGCCTTCCAGGCATCCGGCTTGCCGGGCCAGGATTCGGGCATGAAGGGCCGCAGGTGCGGCTCCAGTTCCTGCCAGGAGGCCCGCTGGATGAGCTTCTGGTTCAGCCACTGGAGTTTGTCCATGTCGAAGCGGGCAGCGCTCTTCTGGCAATCCGCCAGGTCGAAGAGCTGGATCATCTGCGCGTCGGTGAGCAGTTCCTCTTCGGCGCTCTCCACGGCCTTGCCGTCGATCTTGGGCGTCCAGGAGAGCCGCGCCAGGGCCAGCCGCACGGCGGAGGGCAGCAGGCCCATGGCCTGGTATTCGGTGATGCTGGTGGCGCCGTGGCGCTTGCTGAGCTTGGCGCCGTCGGCGCCCAGGATCATGGGCACGTGCGCGAAGGCGGGCAGCTCGTAGCCGAAGGCCGCGAAGAGCGGGATCTGCTTGGGCGTGTTGTTGAGGTGGTCGTCGCCGCGGATCACGTGGGTCACCTGCATGTGGGTGTCGTCCACCACCACGCAGAAGTTGTAGGTGGGCACGCCAATCTCACCGGGGCCATCGCCTGTGCGGGCGATGATCCAATCATCCAGGCTGTCCGCCGGGAAGTGCGTGTGGCCCTTGATGAGATCGGGCACCACGATGTCGCCTTCCTCGGGCATGCGGAAGCGGATGGCGGCCGGTTGGCTGGCATCGTGGTTCGCGGCCGCGCAGCCCTTGCCCCGATCCATGCCGCGGTTGTACTGGAACACCTTGCCCGCGGCCTCCACGGCCTTGCGGCGTTCTTCGATGGCCTCGCGCGAACAGCGGCAGCGGTAGGCCAAATCCTTGTCCAACAGCTCCTGGATCTTGGCCTTGTAGAGGTCCATGCGCTGCATCTGACGGTAGGGACCGTGCGGGCCCTTCCACTGGCTGGCCTCGCCCACCACGGGGCCCTCGTCCCAATCCAGGCCGCACCAGGCCATGCCCTCTTCGATGATGCGGATGTTGTCATCGGTGCTGCGGGAGAGATCGGTGTCTTCGATGCGGAGGATGAAGCGGCCGCCATGCTTGCGGGCAAACAGCCAGCAGAAAAGGGCGGTGCGCACGCCCCCGATGTGGAGCATGCCGGTGGGCGAAGGGGCGAAGCGGGTGACGATCTGGCGGGACATGGGAACCCTCGGAATCCAAACCTCCAGTGTGCCCCAAGCGCGCGATCGGTGATCGCGCGATTACGAAAAGGCACCGCGTTTTCGCCCTACTTGATATACAGCTTCAGCCGGATCTCCACCGGGGAGTCGCCGCTGAAGAGGCTGCGGTCCAGCACCACGGGCACTTCCACCACGCTGCTGTGGGGCATGTGGGAAGAGGCAGGGGCGGCGACCGGATGGCTGGTCTCGGAAGGGATCTCGTCGATCTCCTCGAGGAGTTCGCCTGCAGACAATTCTTCCACTTCCAGCGGCTTGGTGGATTCCTTGGCGGGCGGAGGCGGCGGAGGGGGCGCACCGCCCAGCATGACAACCGGTTCTTCCACCACGCCGCCGCCGTATTTTTCGGCAAGGCTCTTCAGCACCAGCTTGGCCACGCCCGTGAGGGTCTCCTTGACGCCTTCGCCCCGCATGGCGCAGGCCTCGAAGGTGGGGGCGCCGAAAAGGTTGATCTCCCGGTTCAACTGCTCCACGGGCAGGGCGTTGGGAGTATCCCGCTTGTTCCACTGGATGACGTGGGGGATCTTCTCCAGGTCCGCGCCCTGGTCCTTCAGGTTGGTGATGAGGTTCTGGAAGCTCTCCTTGTTGCTTTCCAAGGCAGGGGCCTGGGAATCGGCCACGAACACCACGGCATCAGCGCCCCGGAGCACCAGCTTGCGGGTGGCATCATAGAAGACCTGTCCAGGCACTGTGTAGAGCTGGATGCGGGTCTTCATGCCCCGGATGGTGCCCAGTTCGATGGGCAGGAAATCAAAGAAGAGGGTGCGGTCCGTTTGGGTGGCCAGGGACAGCATCTTGCCGCGCCCATCGCCAGGCAGGGTGTCGTAGACATGCTGGAGATTGGTCGTCTTCCCGCACAGGCCGGGGCCGTAGTAGACGATCTTGGCCGTCAACTCCTTGGTGGCCGCGTTGAAAAGCACCATGCATGCACCTTCATCTCGTGGGGGAAGATTGGCGGGTCCGCTGCGACCCGTCAAGAAAGAACCGAGATGCGCAGACTATCCTCATGACGCGAGGATGCGCTACACTTCGGCCCATCCCACCAACCGAGGATGTCCATGGCCAAACTGCTGGTACACGAAAGCGCAGGAGCCCGCGAATTCGAGATCATTGATAACGAGGTCCACATGGGCCGTGAGCTGGACAACACGCTCCGGCTGCCCGATCCCAGCATCAGCCGCCACCACTGCGTGATCCGCAAGGTCGGCGGCGGTTTTGAGATCCAGGATCTCCAGAGCAGCAATGGCGTGCTCGTGAATGGCAATCGGGTGCAGTCCTCCCCACTGCGGGACGGTGACCGCATCACCCTGGGCCAGGTGCAGCTGACGTTCCAGGACCCTCGCCCCGAAGCCGGTGCCACCGTGGCCCTCAACATCCAGGATGCCCCTGCCGTGCCCATCGGCACCGTGCGCATGTCCGCCGATGATCTGGCCGCGATCCATGTGGGCAACGCCCCGACCCCCATGGAACCCAAGAATCCCGATCAGATCGCCACGGGCCCAGTGGCCATTCCGACTCCGCCCCAGGCGCCCCCCTTGCCCCCGGTCGCCCCCCCCGTGACACCGGCGCCCGCGCCCAGGCCGACCCCTGCGGTTACCCCTCAGCAATCCTTCCTCGGATCTCTGCTGCCTTCCATCCCCGATGAGGCCGTGATCCTGAGCGAACGTGGCGACCTGGGCAGCCGGTTGGTCGCGGTGCTGATCGACGTGGTTCCCGCGGTGGTCATTTCCATCGCGTTCATGGTTCTCTCGGTCGTGCCATTCCTGGGCTGCATCCTCCTGCCCCTGAACGTTGTCGCCCAGCTGGCCTATTTCTGGGTCTTCGTGCCCTGGACCGTCTCGAAATACGGCGCGAGCATCGGCAAGAAGATGATGAAGCTGCGCGTCGTGCCCGAGGGCGATCCCACCGGCCGAATCGGCTTCGGACCGGCCATCCTTCGCCAATTCGGCAATTTCTTTGCGCTCAACCTCATCGTCTTGGCCATCAAGGGCGATGAGCGCATCAGTCTGAGCGACATGATCGCCAAGTCCGAAGTCCTCAAGGTCGACCGTTGATTCAGAGTTGAACCCGGTTCCGGCGCCCGCCTCGGCGGGCGCCTCCCGTTTGGAGGCCCCATGATCCTCACCGGACGGCAGATCCTGGAGGCGAAGGCGGAGGGCCGTCTCCGCATCGAGCCCTGGCAGGACAGCCAGCTCAATCCCAACAGCTACAACCTGCGCCTGGGCGAGGATCTGGCCGTCTACGCCGACCATGAACTCGACATGGCCCGGCCCAACGGCATCGAGTTCCTCAAGATCCCGCCCGAAGGCCTGCTGCTGCAGCCCGGAAAGCTCTACCTGGGCCGCACCCTCGAATACACCGAAACCCGCGGCATGGTGCCCATGCTCGAAGGCCGCAGCAGCGTGGGGCGCCTGGGTCTCTTCGTGCATGTCACCGCGGGCTTCGGCGACATCGGCTTCTGCGGCTACTGGACGCTGGAGATCAGCTGCATCCAGCCCGTGCGCATCTACGCCGGTGTGGCCATCTGCCAGATCTTCTACCACACCGTCAGCGGCGAGTACGACAGCTACGAATCGGGCAAGTACCAGCGCAACTCCGGCATCCAGCCGTCCATGCTCTGGAAGGATTTCATCAAAGAGTAGTGGTGCCGGGCGTGATCACCTAGAATCACTCAAACACAACCCTGAGGTGATTCATGCCCCTGCTGGCCGCCCTTCCCACATTCGGACTCCTGCAGTCCCACCCCGAGGGCGCTGCCCTGGCGGGAATCGCCGCACTCGGGTGCATGGTCTGGCTGGTGATCCTGCTGGCCATGGTCATCTTCCCCGTCTTCTGTTTCTGGCGGATCTTCTCCAAGGCGGGCTACAGCGGCGCCATGGCCCTGCTCTGCCTCATCCCCGGCATCGGCATGATCATCGTCCTCTGCATCCTGGCCTTCGGCACCTGGCCCAGCGGCCAGAGGGGCTAAGCCATACTCCTCCCGAAAACAGGCGTGCCTGGCCCAACCGGCCTCACGCCTGTTTTTCATTGGGAGCGTTGACCTCCGCCCAATCGCGCAGGTGGGCCACCGCCAGCACCATGAGGCCCAGGCCCAGCCACCACCCTGTGGCCAGCCGGGCCGGGTGCCAACTGGGGTGCCAGCCCAGATCCTGGGTGAGGACATCCAGCGCCATGGGCAGGGCCGCGCCCAACGCGAGGGTCCGGGCATGGCGCACGGCCCAGGCACCGGCGGGCAGCAGCGCCCCGGTCAGGAGCCCCAGGTAGATGCCCGCGCAGCGGCTGCATACGAGCATTTGCACGCCGCCCAAGAGAAGGCTGCGCTCCGCCAAGCGATGGCAGGTGGTGCCAAAGACCGCCTCCAGGAGCACCGACCGGTGACCCGCCATGATCCATGGCAGCAGGCCGATGCCCCCGAGGAGGATTCTGAACGCGAGGACCCAGCGGGGCCGGGTCCAGGTCATCAGGCGCGCTTCCGATCCTTGAAGAAGAGGGCCATGCCGAGGATGCCGCCCAGGGCGCCGAAGGCCGCGTAGAGTACGGCGTTCACGGGGAGCATCATCACCCCCATGGCCGAGGAGGCCGCCAGCTGTGACTTCAGCTGGGGCGGGGCGCTGCTGAGCACCGAGGAGAGCAGCGAGACCATCATGTGGCTGGTGATCAGGCCGAGCAGCCCGGCGATCACACCGGCGCCAGCACCAGCAGCCGCGCCGAAGCCCGCAGCCTCGCCCATGGAGACCGAATCACCGGGCGCGCTCTTCAGATACATGGACAGCGCCAGAACGATGCCCCCCATGTTGAGCAGACAGAAACAGCAGTTGAGGATGTTCAGCAGCGGGATGCCGCTGGCCACACCGCTGATCAGGGCCCCGATCAGGATGTGTTTGCCGAAGCGGCCGAAGGTCTGGTCCTGAGGTGTCACAGGTTCCATGAGGGCTCCCATTGGAAAGGCGTGGAAGGGTCCAGGTTGGCGAAGCCTGGCCTGGAAGGATCGGGGGTGGATGTCAGTCTAGGACTGAAGGCCGCGCAAAGGTAGAGAGGAACCTGCCGCGGGCCGCACGAGGCCCATCACCTCAGTCCGTGCACGCCCGTCGGCGCATCCGGAGTCCACAGCACCTCGAAGGGCCGCACCTCCTGCTCAATGCCCTTGAGGGCAAAGCCCGCCAGCTGGCGGAGGTCGGCCCGGCCCGAAAGCTCCGCGGTACGGGGCCCCAGCACGATCTGGCCCGGCTTGGCCACACCGCTCTCCAGGCGCGAGGCCAGGTTCACCGTACTGCCCATCACGGTGTAGTCCATGCGCTTCTCGCAGCCGATGTCGCCTGCGAAGGCCTCGCCACTGTTGATGCCGATTCGCATTTTCAATTCGGGATAGCCCGCGGGCCGGGCGGCGTTGAGCGTGGCGAGACAGTCCTGCATGGCGATGGCCGCCTCGATGGCGTGCTTGGCGTGGTCGGGATCGGGATTGGGCGCGCCGAAGAAGGCCATGATGGCGTCACCGATGTACTTGTCGAGGGTGCCGCCGCGGCTGAAGATCTGATCGGTCATCACTTCAAAGGTGCGGTTGAGGATGCCCGCCAGCACCAGCGGCTCCATCCCTTCGCTCATGCGCGTGAAGCCCGAGATGTCGGCGAACAGCACGCTGATCTGGCAGCGCTGGGCCTGGAGGGCAGGCGCCTCCTTGCTCTGGCTGGATTTGAGGATCTGATCCACCACCTGCGGGCTGTGATAGCGCTCGAGGCGCTGGCGGAACTTGGCCTCCCGCTCGCGCTGGATGCCCACGGCGGCGAAGTTGGCCATGGCGCTGAGCAGGTGTTCATCCTCGCGCTTGAAGCCGCCCTTGTTGAGGCTGGTCTCCAGGTAGATCACGCCCAGGGCCTGATCCTCCACGATCAGCGGCGCGCAGAGGGCCGAGGTGATGCTGTGGATCTTGATGCTCTCCCCGGCGCTGAAGCGGGGGTCCATGCGGGCATCGGTGGTGAGGATGGCCACGCGGTTGTCCATGGCCGTGCGGGCGATGGTGCGGCTGATGGGGTTCGTGTGGGTGCCGGGCACCTCCTCCCAAACCAACTCAGGCACCAGCTCGCCCCCAGCATCTGCCAGCAGGATGAAGCCCCGCTGGCAGGGGATCTGGGCCGTCACCAGGCCCATCACCGATTCCAGCAGCTCCGCGAGGCCCGCGGCCCGCAGCAGGGTGCCCGCCATGCTGGCCAGGCGCTGGAAGAGCGTCACCGCTTCGCCCGAGGGGTGCTGGCCGCTGGCCTGGGCCAGCATGGCCTCCAGGCTGGCGTGGGGCACCAGGATGGAGCCGGAGGCATCGAAGGCCCGATCCTCTAGAGCGATCTTGGAAATGACCGCCCGGGGCGCCAGGTCCTGGTTCAGGCCCACGGCGGGCGCCGGACTGCCCTCCGGCACCCACACCACGGCGGTTTCGCCCAGCAGAATGGTGTCACCGGGATGCAGCAGGGCCGGTTCGTTCAGGACCGACCCGTTGAGCGAGGTCCCGTTGAGGGACTTCATGTCCATGACGTGGGGCTGGCCGTTCCTCAGGAAGACCCGGGCATGGATGCGGCTGACCGCGTTCGTCTGGATCTTGATGGTGGCCTGGTCCCCCCGGCCGATGGTCACGCCCTCTTCCGTGAGCGTCACGGGATGCAGGGCACCATCAACCTGGAGGGTGAGTTTCATGGCCGGTCCGGAAGGGGATTGAGTTTAACACGCGCTAGAGACGTCATCGGTGGCCCGTTGTATCCTATGAGGTTCCCCCCGCCGGGGCTCTGGAGTGCCGTTGACCAAAGTCGGATTCATGTCCCTGGGATGCCCCAAGAACCTCGTGGATTCCGAGGTGATGCTGGGCCACCTGCGCCTCAAGGGCTACCAGATCACCCCGGTGCTGGAGGAGGCTCAGGTGCTGGTGGTGAACACCTGCGGGTTCATCGACGCGGCCAAGGCCGAAAGCGTCGAAGCCATTCTGCAGGCCGCCTCCATGAAGCAGGAAGGCGCCTGCGAGAAACTCATCGTGGCGGGGTGTCTGGTGGAACGCTACCGGGATGAACTCATGGCCGAGATGCCCGAGATCGACGCCTGCCTGGGCACCCGCGACATCGAGCAGATCGCCGAAATCATCGGCGCGGGCGCCAGCTTTGAGCTGAACCCCAATCCGGACTACCTCTACACCGAGGCCAGCCCGCGCATGCTGACCACCCCCAAGGCCAGTGCCTATCTGAAGATCAGCGAGGGCTGCGACCATGCCTGCGCCTTCTGCGTCATCCCCCAGCTGCGCGGCGGCCAGCGCAGCCGCAGCATCGAGAGCGTGGTGGCGGAGGCCCGCAACCTGGTGGCCCAGGGCGTGCTGGAGATCAGCCTCGTGGGCCAAGACACCACGGACTACGGCCGCGACTTCGGCGATCCCGACGCGCTGGAGAAGCTGGTCCGGGCCCTGGGCACTGTCGAAGGCCTGCGCTGGTTCCGCATCCACTACGCCTACCCCAACCGCCTCACCGATGGCCTGCTCCACGCCATGGCGGAAACACCCAACTGCGCCCGCTACCTGGACATGCCCCTGCAGCATGCCGATGCGGGCATCCTCAAGGCCATGGCCCGGGGTGGCAGTCGCGCCCAGTTCCTGAAGCTCATCGAAAAGGTGCGGCGCATCGTGCCGGGCATCGCCATCCGCTCCAACTTCATCGTAGGCTTCCCCGGCGAGGACGAAGCCGCCTTCGAGGAACTGAAGGCCTTCGTGAAGGAGGCCCGCTTCGAGCATGTGGGCGTCTTCACCTACAGCCCCGAAGAAGGCACCTCGGCCTATGCCCTGGGCGATCCCATCCAGAAGCGCACCAAGGAGGCCCGCAAGCGCCGCCTGCTGGAGTTGCAGCAGAAGATCGCCCGGGAGCTGAACCAGGCCAAGGTCGGCCAGGTCATCGACGTGCTGGTGGAAGGCGCCCACGAGGAAACCGATCTCATCGTGAAAGGCCGCCACGCTGGCCAGGCCCCGGACATCGACGGCAACGTGCTGCTGGTGGATGGCGCCCCCCAGGCGAACACCATCCAGCGCGTGCGCATTGTGAAGGCCCACGCCTACGACCTCATCGGCGAAGTGGAAGAGGGTGGCCTGGAGGCCAGCACCGCGGCCTATGAGGCGGCCTTCAGGACCCGGCAAGCCTAGGGCACTAAACCGATCTGCGAAGACTCTCGTAGGCAAGGTTACTCACCCGCCCGGGGATTCTATGCGCCTTTCCGTCCTGGCCTTCGTCTGCATGCCCGTCCTGGCCTCGCAGACCCCCAACCCGCCCAAGGTGGCCATTCCCAGGCTGGCCCAGGCGCCCTCCATGGCCGCGGACGCGGATCTTTCCACCTGGAGCGGAACCCTCGACATCCGCGACTACGGCATGATCATGCCAGACGACAAGGGCGAGAACCGCTGGCCCACCACCACCCACCTGGGCTGGGGCCCGGACGCCCTCTACGTGGCCATCGAGGCCATGGACCCGGAACCCTCGAAGATCCGCGCCGCCCGGCACATGCGGGACAACAACAGCGGGGATTTCGATTTCGTGGGCATCGACCTCGATCCCTCGGGCAAGGGCCAGAGCATCATCCGCTTCTTCGTCACGCCCCTGGGCGGGCAGATCGACGAGATCGCCACAGACAGCACCGGCGAAAATTCATCCTATGACTGCCTCTGGGATTCCACGGGCGTGCTCACCCCCACGGGCTATGTGGTGAAGATGCGCATTCCCTACAGCAGCCTGCGCCGCATGCCCGGTGACTGGGCGCTCCGCATCCTCCGCATCATCCCGCGCGAGCGCCGCTACGGCATCTCCTGGCCCCGGATGAGCAAGGACATCCAGTGCGACATCTGCCAGATGGCGCGGGTGTCCGGCGCGCCCGTGGACAAACCCGGCTCGCCCTTCCTGGTCATCCCCTTCACCACCTTCAACCGCACCCAATCCCTGGCCGCCGATCCCAGCGCGTCATCCAAAAACCAGGCCTGCCTGGGCATGGACCTGCGCTACGCCACCTCGGCCCTGACCCTGGAAGGCACGTACCGGCCCGATTTCGCCCTGGCGGATGCGGACGTGGACCCATTGCAAATCAACAGCCGCTTCAAGGTGTTCTACCCCGAGCGGCGGCCCTTCTTTCTGGAGGGGATGGATCTGCTGGGCCTGCAGGGCGCCCAGCGCCAGTTCTTCAGCCGCGCCATCCAGAACCCCCTCTATGGCGTGAAGGCCTCGGGGCAGGCGTCCTTCGCGACCTGGAGCGTGCTCCATGCCAAGGATCAGGATGGCGGTTTGGTGCTCGGATCCAACGGCGCAGAGGGCGTGGATGGCCGCGCCACCCGCGACACCGCGGCCGCCATGAGGCTGCAGCTGGATGACCGGGGCTCGGGACTGTCCTTCCTGGGCACAGACAAGAGTCTTCTCGACGGCCCGGCCCGCGCCGGCGGCCAGAGCGGCGGCATCTACCTGGATCAGTATTTGGGTTCCGAATTTCACGTCATCGGCAGCGCCGTAACGGCCACCGCCCACCTGCCCCAGGCCGACGGTTCCCTGTCCTCCCAGCGGGGCACGGCGCTCTCCGGTGAACTGGATTGGAACACCCGCCACTGGTCCGCCTGGGTGGTGGATCAGGCCACCAGCCCCGACCTGGTGCTGCTCTCGGGGTTCACCGATCTGCAGGGCTACCGCCGCCAGAACGCGGGCCTGCAGTGGCGGGGCAACTGGAACGAGGGCCTGCTCTCCCAGGCCAACGCCACCCTGCGCGGGCGACGCCTCACCTGGTGGAACGGCGACCCCATGGACCGGGTGGTGGGGCTGGACGGCTACCTGGAAACCGCCGGCCGCCTGAGCTTCTTCATCAACTGGGATGTGGCCGGCCGCACCTGGGGCGAGGACCATGGGCAATCCGTGGCGGCCCGGGCCCTCACCATCGGCGGAAACTGGCGGAAGCATTCCCCGGCGCAGTTCGGCTGGAACGCCTCCCAGGCCCGCACCATCGACCTGGCCTCGGGCGACCCGGCCAGGCTGCGCTCGGGCTCGCTCTTCCTCTACGGCACCGTGGGGTCCATCTCCTACAACCTCCAGGCCCTCCAGTCGAACCTGGATCGCGAGGCCGACGACCTGCGCCTCATCCGCGCCCGGGAACTCACGCTGACCGGAAGCTGGCAGTTCCCCCATGCTTTCTACGCGAAAACCCAGGCCTTCGTGGTGCGCTACGACGGGTCGGAGCTGGAGGCCGTGGACAAGTTCCTGAAGGTGTTCCTGGGCTGGCAGCCCAACGCCTTCACCAATGCCTACCTGGGCTGGTCCGGCCAGCGGCGCCGCGATCCCCTGGCGCCCATCGGCTCGGAGCATATGGTGGAGCGGGGCCTCTTCGCCAAGCTGGCCTATGCGGTGCAGTTCTAGAGGCACGGCTACACTGATCGGATGCTGGAGCTGAAAAACCTGACCCGCGCCTACGAACTCGGCGGCGAACGCGCCGGTGTGTTCGACGTGTCGCTGACCGTGCCCAAGGGCTGTCTGGCGGTGCTGGCAGGCCCCAGCGGCAGTGGCAAAACCACGCTGCTGCAACTGGCCGGGCTGCTGGACACCCCCGACGAAGGCGAAGTGCGCCTCGAAGGTGAAACGGTTTCCTCGCTGCCGGAAAAGGCGCGCTGCGACTTGCGCCTGCGCCGACTGGGCTTCGTCTTCCAGGCCTTCAACCTGGTGCCGGTGCTGTCGGCGCTGGAAAACGTGATGCTCCCCTTGCAGCTCCAGGGCGTCGCCGAAGCTGAAGCGCAGGCCCGCGCCGAAGCCGCCCTCGCCCGCGTGGGCCTCTCTGACCGCGCCCACCACCATCCCGGCCAGCTCAGCGGCGGCCAGCAACAGCGCGTGGCCATCGCCCGGGCCCTGGCGCCTGAACCATGGCTGGTGCTGGCGGACGAACCCACCGCCAGCCTCGACCATGCGCACGGCGGCCCCCTCATGGACCTCATGGGCGAACTGGCCGCGGAACGCGGCGTCACCTTCGTGGTGGCCAGCCACGACCCCTCCGTCATCAGCCGCGCCCACCGTGTGTTCCGGCTGCTAGACGGGCGGCTGGTGCAGCAGGACTGAAAAGATGAATCCACAGATTTCACAGACTTCACAGATTTGGGAATGTTCGCGTTCCTCCAGCCGAGTCTCCACCCCCAAGACATCGCTTTCCAATCTGTGCGAATCGGTGAAATCTGTGGACCAGATGCCTTCCCGTGGAGCAGCGGAATGATCCTCGCCCGCCTGGCCCTCCGCAACCTGCTGCGCCAGCGGCGGCGCACGGCGCTCACGCTCATGGTGGTGGTGGCGGGCTTCCTGGCCCTGAGCCTGGCCGGGGGCTTCATGGCCCAGACTTTCCAGGGGCTGTCGGACGCCGCCATCCGCGGCGGCCTGGGGCACCTGCAGGTGCTCCCGCCCGGGGCCATGGAAGGCGATGAGGCCCAGAGCCTGGAGAAATCCCTGGCCGATGGCGAAGCCCTGGCCACGCAGCTCCGCAAGGATCCCGCGGTGGCCGAGGTGCTGCCGCGCATCCAGTTCATGGGCCTGCTCTCCAGCGGCGCGAAGAGCGTGGCCTTTCTTGGCACCGCGGTGGAACCCGTCCTCGAACCCCGCCACATGGCCAGCGCCGAGGCCCTGAAGGGCGGTGCCCTCGCCGCCGGGGGTTCCGGATCCCGCTGGCTCTCCGCCGAACCCGGTGCCCGCGAGGTGATCCTCGGCACCGGCCTGGCCCGCGCCCTAGGGGCCTCAGTGGGCAGTTCGCTCACCCTGATGTCCACCACCAAGGACGGGGCTCTGAACGCCGTGGATGTCGATGTGGTGGGCCTTCAGGATCTGGGCCTGCGGGAATTGAATGATCGCTTCCTCACGGTGAGTCTCGCCACCGCCAGCCAGCTGCTGGATGCAGGCACGGCGCGTTCGCGCCTGAGTGTGGTGCTCAAGCGGCCCCAGGACACAGCCAAAGAACAGGCGCGCCTCCAGACCCTGCTGCCCGGAACCACCGTGAAACCCTGGTTCGAGCTGGCCTCCTTCTACCGTCAGGTGAAGCTGCTCTACTTCGCCATCTTCGGCTTCATGGGCCTGGTGCTCTTCCTGGTGGTGCTGCTGGCCACGGCCAACACCCTGCTCATGTCCGTCATGGAGCGGGTGCGGGAGTTCGGCGTGCTAAGGGCCATGGGCCTCCAACCGCGCCAACTCCTCGTCCTGCTGCAGTGGGAGGGCGCCTTCCTGGGCCTTCTCGGCAGTGCGCTGGGTCTGACGATCACCCTGCTCCTCCGAGCCGGGCTCAACGCCCTGCACCTGCAGATGCCCGCCCCGCCGGGCACCAGCCACGGCTACGAGCTGAACATCCACTTCGTGCCCTGGGTCTACCTGGCCGTGGCCGTGGGACTTCAGCTCACCCTGCAGGTCAGCGCCCTCTTCCCGGGCCTGAAGGCGGCGCGGCTTCGCATTGTAGAGGCGTTGCGCCATGTCTAGCTCCCATATCCGCTCCATGGCTCGCGGCGGCGTTTCGATTCTGCTGCTGGCCACGCCTCTTTTGGCGGATGGGATTGAGGCCGCCGCCGCAGTGGCCGTGGGCCCGACCCAGCGCAATGCCATCCCCCATTCGGGCGACCACACCACGGCGCTGCAACTGAGGGTGGGCTGGGACCAGTCGCCCTCTCAGCTGCGCATGGACCAATGGCAAGTCATGGCTCAGTCCGGCTCCAGCGAGACTGTGCAGTTCGTCATGACGGGCCTCGGCGCTCAGCGCAGCTGGTGGACCGAGCGGCATGGCGCTCAGGCCGCCCTGGGGGCCGAGCTGCGATTGGAGCGCTACACCGGCCACAGCAGCCTGGCCGGTGGAACCTCACCTCTGGCCTCCGCGCAGGCCTGGATGGTGCGCCCCTGGCTGCGCGCCCAGGCGGGCTTCCGCGGCTTGCTGATTCCCCTGCCCAGCCCGGCCATGGAGGCCCTGCACTGGCTCACCCAGGGGGGCCGCTACACCCATCCCTTCACCCGGATTGAAGTCGCCGTGCCCCTCTGGCAGCAGGGCGGAGAGGGCCCCCGCGGCGCCCTCCGGCAAATGGCGCCCCGCTGGGAGGGCTCGGTCCAGCTGGGCATGCGCTTTGGAGGCTCTTTGTGACGGCGGAATCCAACGCCCCAACTCCCCGGTTGGCCTGGTGGATCGCCACCGGATTCGGCAGCGGGTACCTCCAACCCGCACCCGGCACCTGGGGCACCCTGGCGGGACTGCTGGCGTGGCTGGGTCTGGTTCAGGCGATGGGGAGGTGCCACTGGACTCTCGCCCCCTGGCTCCTCCTAAGCGCGCCGCTGGCGCTGACCCTGGTGGCGGTGTGGGCCGCCGACCGCGTGGTGAAGGAAACCGGCCAGAAGGATCCCTCCTTCATCGTGGCCGACGAGTGGGCGGGCATCTGGTTCGCGCTCACCCCCCTGCTCTTCACCGTCACGCTGCAGCCCCAGCCCGCAATCCTCTGGGTCGCCCGCCTGGTGGCGCCCTTCATGCTGTTCCGGCTCTTCGACATCTGGAAGCCCGGTGTGGTGGACCGCGCCCAATCCCTTCCTGGAGGGTGGGGCGTGGTCATGGACGATGTGCTGGCGGGACTGCTCGCCGCCCTGATCGTTTGGCCACTGGATCGCTGGCTGGGCGCACAATCTCTGCTTCACCCAGGGCTGTGGCGGGGCTGAAATTCGCACATAGACCCCAAACAAGTCCGCTGAGATTCAGGAGGAACGGTCTCTCACGCAATTCATGCCCATGGTCAAACGGGCCGGACCGGCGTTTAATCGTCCGGCAATGACCTTTCTAACGCGGGTGCAAAGGCAACGGCCAAGGGCATCGAATGTCGTCCTGGCCATGGGCCTGTGCTTTGGTTTGGGCGAGTGGGCCGAGGCGGGCGATGTGGTGCGGGTGGGCGGTACAGGCAGCGGCTCAGGCGCGCTGCTGGCCCTGGCGAAGGCCTATGAGCGACACCACCCGGATCACAGCATCCAGGTGCTTCCCAGCATCGGCAGCACGGGCGGCATCCGCGCCGTGGCCGACCGGAAGCTGGACCTGGGCTGCATCTCGAGGGCCATGACGAAAGAGGAAGAATCCCTGGGCCTCGAGGCGCAGAGCTTGGCCACCACCGCCTTCGTCTTTGCCACCTCAGCCCATACAGCCGCTGGCCCCCTCACCCTGAAGGAGGTGGAAGACATCTACGCGGGCCGGAAAGCCACCTGGAAGGACGGCCGACCCATTCGCCTTGTGCTTCGTCCCAAATCGGATACGGCCCACGCCTACCTTTCGGGCTTCACCCCCGGCATGAAGGCCACCCTGGATCAGGCTCATGCCCTGCCGGGCGTCTGCGTGGGCATCACCGATCAGGAAGCACTGACCCAGCTGGAACAGACGCCAGGCTCCTTCGGAACTGCGGTGCTGGGGCTCATCGTTTCCGAGGGGCGTCAGGTGAAGGCGCTGCCTGTGGATGGCATCCAACCCACAAGCCCCGACTATCCCTTCACCCTCACCCTCCGCATGGTGTTCCGGCGGAGCGAATGGTCGGCCGCGGCGCAGAGCTTCATGGCCTTTGCCCAATCCAAAGAAGGGCGACAGATCCTCAGCCAGGCTGGCTACCGCCCCATGGCCGAAACATCCAGAGGGGCACGATAGGCCATGCCCAACCGACGAACCTCTGTCAGCCATGCGGTGGTGCGCTTCCTGAACCGTCTGGGTTTCCTGGCGGCGCTGAGCCTGACCGTGGCCATCCCGGCGGTCTTCGCTGGTTTCACCATCCGCGGGGCTCAGCGCGCGCTGGAGATCGAGACATCCCAGGTGGCCCGGAGCCTCGAGCAGATCGTCATCCAGCGTCCCGATTTGTGGACTTACGAATTCCTCCGGCTCCAAGAGCTCATCGACAAGCCGGTGGTGGGCGGAATGCCTGAGGATCGGGCGGTGCGTACCTCGCAGGGTGTGGAACTGGCGCACAGCACGTTCCGAGCCCCCTGGCCCACCCTTCGCTGCACCCTTCCCTTCCATGATTCGGGTCGCGTGGTGGGGTTTCTGGAGGCGCGCCGTTCGATCCGCAGGGACCTCATCCAAACCTTGGTGGTGGCCCTGGGCAGCGCCCTTCTTGGCTGGGGGCTCTTCCTCACATTCCAGCTGCTCCCGGTTCAGGCGCTGGGCCGGGCCCTGGCAGAGCTCTCGGATGAACGGCGCCGGACCGCCGCCACCCTGCGCGCCATTCCCGATGGGATCATCGCCGCTGACGGGGACGGGAACGTGGCCTTCCTGAACCTCGCCGCGGAGTGGCTGCTGGGCGTCGAGGCCCAGGCCGCCGTGGGGCAGCCGCTCAGCCAGGTCTATCCGGTGCAGCGGCCAGACAGCCCGGGAACCCACGAAGGTCAGGCCGAACTCCACCGACCCGGCCAACCCGTGCGCACCTTTGAGGAGCGCCACTCGCCTCTGCCTGGGGAATGGGGCGATCAGCCGGGGCAGGTGATCGTGTTCCGCGAGATCACCTCGCAACTGCGAACCGAGGCCGAGCTGCTCCGGGTGCGCCAGATTGAATCCCTGGGCGTGCTGGCTGGGGGCATCGCCCACGACTTCAACAACTACCTGTCTGCCATCCTCGGCAACATCTCCCTGGCCCGCCAGGATCTTCCCGCTGGCAGGGCTGCGGATCGGCTGAACGAAGCGATCAAGGCCACCGACCGTGCCCGGTCCCTCTCCTTGAAGCTTCTGACCTTCGCCAAGGGCGGGGACCCTGCCCGGCGGGTGGTGGATCTCGCTCCCCTGGTCCGTGAAGCCGCGGAGTTCGCCACCCATGGCACTGGGGTGAGTTTCAGCTGTGAGGTGCAGCCGGGGCTCTGGAACGCGGAGGTGGATGACGGCCTGGTTTCCCAGGTGGTTCACAACCTCGTCATCAACGCGGTCCAGGCGATGCAGAACCAGGGGCGGCTCCGCATCCGGGTCGAGAACCTGCAGGTGGAAGGGAGCGAGCTGCCGCACCTGCGCCCGGGCCGCTACCTGCGGGTAGCGCTTCAGGATTCCGGGCCAGGCATTTCGCCGGCCATTCTGCCGCGCATCTTCGAACCCTATTTCACCACCAAGTCCGCGGGCAACGGCCTGGGCCTCGCCAGCTGCTTCAACATCATGCGGGCCCATGGCGGAAGCATCTCAGCCGAATCCGAGCTCGGCCAAGGGGCCACCTTCGTGCTGCACCTTCCGGCCACCGAGAAAGCGCTGGACCTGCGCCCAGCCGCGCCCACTCCAGAGGAGCCATCACCAGGGCGAGGCCGGGTGCTGGTGATGGAAGACGATGCCGTTCTGGTTGAAATTGCAGCTGAAATGCTGGAGCGCTCCGGCTTCACGGCTCAGACGTGTCCAACTGGCGAGATGGCCCTTGAGGCCTACAGCAGGGCTCTTCAGACAGGTTCTCCCTTTGCCGCCGTCATCATGGATCTGACCATTGCCGGTGGCATGGGGGGCCGGGAGACCGCGGCGCACATCCTCGCGCTCCATCCCGAGGCACGGCTGATCGTCTCCAGCGGCTATTCCGTGGATCCGGTCATGGCCCGGCCCCAGGATTTCGGTTTCAAAGCCATCTTGCCCAAACCCTACAGCCTGGCGGACCTCGCAAGGGTCATGGACGACGTGCTGCCCACGGGCGGATAACCCTTCAGCGCACCTTCCCGAGGGCCAGAAGGGCCGAGACCCGCTGGTGCTGTTCGATGGGATGGCGCAGGGGCAGGCTGGTGTTCACCTTGTACTCGTTGCTCCGGGCGTCGTCCTGGCGCCGGCTGCGCTTCAGGTAGCCCGCCGCCTCCAGGTCATCCAGGATGCGCTGCACAGCTCGGTAGGTGATCTCCACGCGGTCGGCCAGATCCTGGATGCGCAGGGAGGGATCCTGGGCCAGGCAGATCAGCACGTGGGCATGGTTGGACAGGAACGTCCAGGGGGCCGCCGCAGGCTTGCCTGACGGTTTTCTGGACACGGCGCGATTCATTCTTCCATTTTCGCGGCCTTCGATGTCTCAATATACATGAATTTTGTTTCATGTATTATTTGTCATCTTAACCCCGCCCCCTCCGGAGCCCAGACCGTGTCCACCCTTGATCTCCTTGGCGCCAACCTCCTTTCCCCCATCGTCCTGGCCTTCGGGCTGGGGCTGGCCGCCCGCCTGCTGCGCAGCGAGCTGCGCATCCCGCCGGCCCTCTACAACAGCCTGGCCATCTACCTGCTTCTGGCCCTGGGCCTGAAGGGCGGCCACGAGCTGGGCCACGCCGGATGGGCCAGCCTGGCCAAGCCTGCGGCGGTGACGGTACTCCTGGGCTGCATCACGCCCCTGACCGCCTACCTCGCCCTGCGGCGGCTCGGCCGCTTCTCCACCGCCGACTCGGCCGGCATCGCCGCCCACTACGGCTCGGTTTCCGCGGTGACCTTCATCGCGGCGCAGCAGTTCGTGGGCGCCATGGGCGGGGCTCCTGAAAGCTTCATGCCGACCCTGCTGGCCCTCCTGGAAAGCCCCGGCATCCACATCGCCCTGGGGATCGGCGTGCTCGCCAAGGCCAGGACCGCCCCCGCCCCGGAGGCGGTGGAAGTTTCCATGTCGGCAGGCGGCGCCGCAGCTCTCGGCTCTGGCCCTGAACCGGTGCCTGTGCCTCCCTCTCTGCTGGCCTCTCTGCATGAAGTCCTGACGGGGCGCACCATGGTTCTGCTCGTGGGTGGCCTCCTGGTGGGCTGGCTCATGGGCGACAGCGGCTGGAAGCAGGTCTCGCCCTTCTTCGACACGGGCTTCAAGGGCGCCCTGATGCTCTTCCTGCTGGAGATGGGCATGCTGGCGGCGGAACGCCTCGGGGAGCTGCGCAAGGTGGGCCCCTTCCTCCTGGCCTTCGGCACGCTGGCCCCGCTGTTCCACGGCGCGCTGGGCGTGCTGCTGGGCCACCTGGCGGGCCTGTCTCCTTCGGGCGCGACGGTGCTCGGCGCCATGGCCGCCAGCGCCTCCTACATCGCCGCGCCCCCCGCGGTGCGCGCCACCCTTCCCGAGGCCAATCCCGCCTTCTCGCTGGCCCTCGCCCTGGGCATCACGTTCCCCTTCAATGTGGTCGTCGGCATCCCCCTCTTCTGGCGCCTCGCCAGCTTCCTGGGAGGTCGCTGATGCAGCCCCAGGTCGGCGTCATCATGGGAAGCCGCAGCGACTTCGAGGTGATGTCCCACGCCTGCGAAGCCCTCCAGCAGCTGGACATCCCCTTCGAGGCCCGGGTGGTCTCCGCCCACCGGACCCCCCGCTGGATGGCCGAGTACGCCAGCACGGCGGCCGCGCGTGGCCTCAAGGTCATCATCGCCGGGGCCGGGGGTGCCGCGCACCTGCCTGGCATGGTCGCCGCGCACACCCTGGTCCCGGTGCTCGGCGTACCCGTGTCGGCCACGGGGCTGAACGGCCTGGATGCGCTGCTCTCCATTGTTCAAATGCCCGGGGGCGTGCCCGTCGGAACCCTCGCCATCGGCAAGGCCGGAGCCCGCAACGCGGCGCTGCTCGCGGCCCAGATCCTGGCGCTGGACAACCCGGACCTGCAGCGGCGCCTGCAGGAGTTGCGGGCTTCGGCAGAGGCTGGCGTCCTCGCGGAGGTGCTTCCATGACTCTGGAATCGAGGCCCGGTCCCATCCTCCCGGGCGCCACCCTCGGCCTGCTCGGCGGGGGGCAACTGGGGCGCATGACGGCCCTGGCGGCCCGCAGCATGGGGTACCGGGTCGTGGTGCTCGATCCCCATGCGGACTGCGCGGCCACCCCCGTGGCGGACGCCGTCCTCGTAGCCGCCTTCGATGACGCCGAGGCAGCAAGGGAACTGGCCCGGCGCTCCGCTGTGGTGACCTATGAGATCGAACGCATCGCCCCGGCGGTTCTACAGGCGGTGGCGGAGACCGGGCTGCTCCGGCCCGGGGCCGAGGTGCTGTCCTGCATCCAGGACCGGGCGCGGCAGAAGCGCTGGCTGGAGGATCACCAATACCCCGTCGGCCCCTGGCGGGAAGTGGCGAACGAGGAAGAACTGCGGCAGGCTCTCTCCGCGTTCGGTCCCTGCCGGGTGAAACGCACCCAGGGCGGCTACGACGGCCGATCCCAGGTCCGGGTGGAAGGGCCCGGCGGGGCCGCCCAGGCCATGAAGGAGCTGAACGGGCCCTCGGTGGCCGAGCAGGAGCTGCGGCTGCGTCAGGAACTGAGTGTGCTGGTGGCCCGGTCACCGCTGGGTCAGGTGGTGGCGCATCCCCCGGCCGCCAATTGGCATGACGACGGGGTGCTGGGCTGTTCCCTCTTTCCCGCCCCGGTCCCCCGGAGGCTGGCGAAGGAGGCCACCGACCTCGCGACCAGCTTGGCGGTGGCGCTGGGCCTGGAAGGGCTGCTCGCCGTCGAGCTGTTCGTGACCGAATCGGACCGGCTCCTGGTGAACGAGCTGTCGCCTCGCCCCCACAACACCTTCCACGCGGCCGGAGCGGCCTGCCCCACCAGTCAGTTCGAACAATTCGTGCGGGCCATCTGCGGCCTGCCGCTGGGCTCCACCGAAGCCCAGGGCGCCTCCGTGTTGATAAACCTGCTGGGCGACCTCTGGCTGACATCGCCTCCCCCCATGGAGGCGGTGCTCGCTGTGCCGGGCGTGTCCCTGCACCTCTATGGCAAGGAGCCCAGGCCCCGGCGCAAGGTCGGACACCTCACCGTGTGCGGGGCCTCGGCAGCCCAGGCCCTGGCCCGCGCGGAAGCGGCGGTGGCCCATCTGGACCCCGCGCTCCCCTAGCCCGCGGTATCGGCCAGAAGCTGCTTCCAGACCGAAGGTTCGTTCAGGCGGCCGTGCTCGTCGAAGCGGCGGCTCTCGATCATGTAGCGGTAGCCCTGCTCGGTGAGGAAGAGCTGGCGGTTGCGGGCGAATTCCTGCTCCGTGGTTTCGCTGCTGATGAGCGAATAGAAGTAGCTCACGTTGCGGTCGCCCTTGGGACGCAGGATGCGGCCCAGGCGCTGCGCCTCCTCCTGCCTTGAACCAAAGGTGCCGCTCACCTGGATGGCCACGGAGGCATCCGGCAGATCGATGGCGAAGTTGGCCACCTTGCTCACGATGAGCACCCGCAGCTGGCCCTCGCGGAACTGCCTGAAGAGCGACTCGCGCTCTTTCTCTGGCGTCTGGCCCGTGAGCACCGGAGCGTTCAGGCGTTCGCCGATGATGCGGAGCTGCTCCAGGTACTGGCCGATGACGAGGATGTTGTCATTGGGATGGCCCGCCAGCAGCTCGTCCATGACCACCATCTTCATGCTGTTTTCGGAGGCGATGCGGAAGCGCAGGCGCTGATCCGCCACCGCGTATTCCATGCGCTCGTCCGTGGGCAGGGGCACACGGATTTCCAGGCAGTGGGCGGTGGCGATGAAGCCGTCCTTCTCCAGCATCTTCCAGGGCACGTCCACCCGCTTGGGGCCGATGAGGCTGAAGACATCCTCTTCCTTGCCATCCTCGCGCACCAGGGTGGCGGTGAGGCCCAGGCGCCGCTTGGCCTGCAGCTCGGCCACGGCCCGGAACACCGGCGCCGGCAGCATGTGCACCTCGTCGTAGATCACCAGACCCCAGTTGGCCGCTTCAAACAGCGTGAAGTGCTCGAAGGGGCCGGTCTTGCTGCGGCGGTAGGTGAGGATCTGATAGGTGGCGATGGTGACCGGCTTGATCTCCTTGGTGTCGCCCGTGTAGAGGCCGATCTGATCCTCGGTCAGGGAAGTCTTGTCGAGCAGCTCCTGCTTCCACTGCTTCACAGCCGTGCCGTTGGTGGTGAGCACCAGCGTGTGCGTTTGCAGGCTGCCCATGCAGCCGATGCCGATGACGGTTTTGCCTGCGCCACAGGGCAGAACCAGCACCCCTGCGCCGCCATCGGGCCCGCCCCCGGCGTGGAAGACATCCACCGCCGCCTGCTGGTAGGGGCGCAGGCCAAAGGGTTTGCCATTCTGCTTGGTGGTGGAGGCCAGCTCGAAGGGCAGCGGGTCGCCGGGCTTGTAGCCCGCCATGTCCTGCACGGGATGGCCCAGGCGAATGAGCTGCAGCTTCACTTCGCCGCGCATGCCCGTGTTGAGGAAGATGCCCTTCTCATCTGGGTAGGGCTCCGCCAGCAGGCCCTGCAGCGACTTCTGGTTTTCCAGCTCCCAGAAGAGGCCGCGATCATCCATTTCGAGCGCGAGGCGATCCCCCTTGGCCACCAGGCGCAGCTTGCCGTAGCGGGTGCCGTGATCCTCGATCTCCTGCAGCAGGTTCTGCGGCACCGGGTACTTCGACCAGGTGTTCAGGGTTTCGATCATGTCCGTGCAGCTCACGCCGGAGGCCGAGGCGTTCCAAAGGCTGAGGGGCGTGATGCGGTAGGTGTGGATGTGCTCGGGGCTCTTCACCAGCTCTGCGAAGCGCGCCAGTTCATCGCGCACCTGCTCGAACGCAGGATGGGCCACCTCAAGCAGCAGCGTGCGATCGCTCTGGACGATCAGGGGGTTGTCGGGGCGGAGGGCGATCACGGGATGGCAGACCCAAACCTTTGAGCGTAGTTCGATCTGCCTAGGCGGGTCAACGGAAGGACCACCAGGGGTCCCCTTCCGCGGCTGCTTTCCGGGTCTCCTCCTCAAGCGGGGTTCCCGGTTGCCGTTAAGAGTTGTTAAGCCCCTTTGAATGCCGCCCCGCGCTGGATGCCCCAGGTTAAGGTAGGGGTTTCCGGAATCCATCCACCATCGCCCCGGATTCGGGAGCCCGCTTCGGAGCCGCCATGTCCTTTCCCGCCATGCGTTGCCTCGCCGCCTTGAGCCTCTTCGCTTTGGCCGCCTGTGGCGGCGGAGGGAGTGGCAGTTCCGCCTCCTCCACCACGCCCCCCACACCTCCTCCCGCGGCCTACTCGGCACAGGTCCTGATGAATGGAGGTTTTGAGGACAACTCGCCGCTCGTCTGGCAAGGCGATACAGCGGTAATCCAATCTGCGGATCCTGCGATCACCTACTCCGCCGCTCATGGCGGGAGTCAGTTTGCCTGGCTGGACGGTTACACCACCGCCAACACAGACCAGATCTATCAGGACGTGTTCATTCCCTCCACGGCGCAATCAGCGAAGGTCGATTTCTACCTCAAAATTGTCACCAACCAGACGGGCTCTGCCGCGGTGGATCTGTTTACGGTCTCAGCCTTGGACACTTCCGGCAACCTCATGAGCAATGGGTTACTCCTCACGAAATCCAATGCTGATGCCCACAGCCCAAGTGCCTACGTCCCCTTCTCGGTGGATCTTCTCCCTTTCAAAGGGAAGGTGGTGCGTCTCTCCTTTAAAGGTGTGCAGGCTGGCACAACCCTCACCGCTTTTCTCTTGGATGATGTGACCGTCACTGTCGGCGTGTCCAGTTCCACCGACCTAAAGCCGACCATCACCAGCTTCACCCCCAACACCGGCCTGGCTGGCCTGGCCACGGTGCAGATCAGCGGAATGAATTTTTTCGGGCTCACAAACCTGACGCTCGGTGGCGCCAGCGCGACCTACACCCTGAAGGATGGCACCAGCCTCACCGCCACCCTTCCCGCCGCTGCTACGCCAGGAGCCGCACCCATCAGCCTGACCAACGCCCAAGGCACCGGTTCCTCTGCCACCAATTTCACCGTGACATTGGGCACCCCCACGGTGACGGGCATGTACCCCACCCAGGGGCCCGTGGGAACCCCAGTCGTCCTCACCGGAGCCAACCTGGGAGGCTCAGGCATCGGTGTCACGCTGAACGGCGTGGCCATCACCCCCATCACCGCCACCCAGGATCAAATCGCCTTCACCGTCCCCGCCGGGGCCACCAGCGGAAATGTGGTGGTCACCATTCCTGGTGGTTCACTGCCACCCCGCACCTTCACGGTGAACAGCGCCAGCACCACTCTGGACCTCCACATCGAGAAGCTCCAACTCACTCAAAGCACCCAAACCCTGGATAACGCGGTACCCATCGTGGCGGGCAAGGCCGGGCTGCTCAGGTTGTTTGTCCTAGCCAATCAGACCAACACCGCGACCCCTTCTGTGCAGGTGACCTTGTTCAATAATGGCGTGGCCGTGCCCGGCTACCCCAAACTCGTGACCTCAACCCAAACCAGCGTTCCCCTGAAAGTGAACGAGGCTTCCCTGGCAAGCAGTTGGAACCTGGCCATTCCCGCCGCCGACCTCACCACCCCCACAGGCACCGGTTACAGCATTCAGGCCGTGGTGGACCCTGCAAATGCCATTGCCGAAGCGGACCGGACCAACAACCAGACCAGCTTCACCTTCGGGGGCACCACAGTGCCCACCTTTAAGACCACCATCTTCCCGGTCGTCCTGGCCAGTGGCACCGGCAACATTACCGCCACTAACAAGGATGCCTGGGTGGCCCGATTGGCCAAGATGTACCCGGTGGCCACCCTGGATGTGCAAGTGGGGACCGCCTTCACGCCCTCGGTTTCGACCCTCGATGCGCAGGATGCCGACAAGCACCGGAGCACCGTCCTCGCCGATCTGGCCGCCAAGCACCTGGCGGATGGCGCTTCGGACCGCTACTACTTCGGGGCCCTGAACGTCAGCTACAGCTCGGGCACCGCTGGGCTGGGCTATGTTCCCAACACCTCGGCAGACAGCTACAGGTACCGAACCGCCATCGGCTGGGATAAGGCCTCGGGTTATGCAGACGGGGGAATGTTCCCCGAGGTTTTCGCTCATGAGACAGGTCACAACATGGGCCGCAACCACAGCCCCTGCTCAAGCGGCACCAATGTTCCGAAGGATACCGACCCTAACTATCCCTATGCCGGTGGTGGCATCGGCGTCTGGGGCTACGACAGCGTGCTGAACACGCTCCACTCTCCTTCGACCGATAAGGACATCATGGGTTACTGCACCCCCAACTGGGTGAGCGACTACGTCTACAAGAAGATCCTGGATTTCCGCGGCGCCACTGGCGGCTTCCTGACCGTGACTGCCGAGGATGCGGCTCTCCCCAGCGCGCTGGCCCAGCCGCAGGAATGCCTCATCGTCCGGGGCATCGTCCACGGCGATGGGCAAGTGGAGTTCCTTCCTGCCTTCCGCACCCGGGCCCTGCCATCTTCTGTTCCGGAATCGGGCGACTACACGCTGAACTGCCTCGACCAGAAAGGGAAGCCAGTCTTCAGCGGCGCTCTGGAACTGATGGAACTGGGTTGCGGAGCCCGCGAAGGCGAACGCCACTTCGTCATGGCCCTCCCCCTGGGAACGGCAGTGCTGGATGCCGTTGCCGGGCTGGATATCCTCAAAGGCGGTTTGGTCAAGGGAAGCCTGCGGTCCGCGACCTCCCCCGCCAGTGCCATGGCGCGCATCGTCACCAGCGCGCCCGAGGCCCGCCGGATCGCCAGCGACCGCATGCAGATCCGCTGGGATGCATCGATCCACCCCACGGCCATGGTCCGCGATGCCGACACCGGCGAAGTCATCGCCATCCTCACCGGGGGAAGCCACACCATCCCCGCCAGCGGGCATCGCTTCGATGTCGTGCTCAGCGATGGCGTGGCGGGCCCCACCCACCGCCTCGAAGCGGGCCAGTAACCTCCGCCTCTCCCACAAAAGGCGCCCTCCGCCCATCCAGGCCTCCCGCTGGCGGCCCGGATGGGCGGAGCCCCCTGACGTACACTTTTTGCGCGTGAGCGTTTCTGGTTTCCGTGGGATACTGAAAGATCCTCTGTACTCGGGTGCTCATGACGCACACGCACTTCCAGCTACTATCGAACTGCTCGGATGAGCAGCTTCGAACCATCTGCGAACGACGGCGGCTACCCATTCCCATCCGTTCCGAGGACGGCGCCGATGGCCGCATGCGGCTGCTGAAGACCATGGTCTTCCATTTGGAGGATCATAAGCGCCTGTCGGATACCTTGGCCGATCTGGACAGCGAGGCCCTGGTGGCGCTCAAGCACCTCGCCCACGAGGGCACGATGCCCGAAGCGAAGCAGCTGGAAAGCCTGCGCGACCTGGGCCTGATCCTGCCCGCCGGATCCGACTGGGCCGTGGCCGAGCGGGTGGCCGATGCCCTGGAAGATTTCGACGATGGAGCCCTGAACTTCGCGGCCCCCGCAGACATCAAGCTGAAATCCGCCGAACCGTTCCGCTTTTCTCTGGCCCTCACGTCCGTGCTGCTGCGCTGCGTGGCGGGCCTGCGCGTGCTCAAGGGCGGCCTGCCGGCCAAGAAGGAACTGGGCCAGCTCATGCAGCGCAACGCCATGCTCCTGGAAGAGCAGGACGCCACGCTGCTGTTCACCCTGCTGCACCGCCTGGGCCTGCTCTGGAACCGCGATGGCCGAGTGGAAACACTGCTGCCCGCCGTTACCAGCCATCCGCCCCGCTGGGTGGCTGAGCGCGCCTTTGCCAGCCTGCTGGAACACGATCTCAAAGCCTGGGGCATGCCCCCGGCGGAAGACCGCCACTTCCTCATGCAACACCTGTTGGAGCGGCGCAGCCAGACCCTGGCCGTGCTCCCCTTCCTGGCCTTCCTCCGCACCCTCCACCCCCTGGATGAGGAGCGCACCCGTACGGTGTTCCTGCCTTTCCTGGGCCGCATGGGCATCATCCAGGGCGACGAGGGCTATGCCCACCTGCGGCTCACGGAACACGGTGAAGCGCTGGCCCACGAATACCTGCTCCGCGACCTGAAGGGCACCGCCGCCCATTGGGCCCCGCTGGACCAGGATCAGCCCATGATCATGCAGCCCACCCTGGAACTGCTGACCCCCCTGCTTCAGAGCCCCCACCGTCTTCTTCAACTGGCCCAGTTGGCGGATGTGGAATCCCTGGATGCCATGGGCACCTTCCGGGTCAGCCACGCCACGCTGGTGCGCGCGCTGGATGCGGGCGTGCCTCTGGAAGAACTGGCCCAGCGCCTGGGCGCCGCCACGCAGACCCTGCCCCAGCCCCTGCTTCAGTTGCTGGAGGATCTTTCCCGCCGTGTGGGCGAGGTGGAAGTCCAGCAGGGGGTACGGCTCGTCAGGGCCCGCACGGCCCACCTGGCCGAGGAACTGAAGCTCCGTCCTGAATTGGCGCCCCTCAAGCTGGGCTCGCTGTCAGATACGGTCCTGGAGGTGCGTGGCGATGGCAATGCCCATGCGCTGCTCAAACAGGCGGGCTTCATGCCCAAGCCCGGCCGGTTCCTGGCCCTCAGTGTGGACAGCGACGAGAAGCTCTACCTCTGGGCCCTGGCCGCCCTGGCCTTCGTGGATGAGAAGGGCATGAACCATCACCTGGAGCCCGTCCAGCAGATGGTGCGCACCGCCATCCAGCGGCTGCACGACGAAGATCCAGCCCTCTACCAGGAAGTGCAGCGCCGCATCCCCATGCTGCACCTGGGCGGCGAGGACCAGCTGGCCGAAGAGGTGCAGCGCATCCTCGAATACGCCGCAGGCCACACGCTCATGGTGGAGCTCACCTACCTGCCCCCGGCCGCCCACCGCACCCAGTTGCGGCGGGTGTCGCCCCGCACCATCCAGGAGGACCACCTGCTGGCCTTCTGCCACCTGCACCAGGAGGAGATGGCCTTCCGGCTGACCCGCATCCAGGGCGTGAAGCTGCTGAACGAGCGGGGCTGGACGCCGGCGAACCACAGCCAGGCGGGATGATGATCTCCGGGGGTTCCTCGCTGCGCGAACACCCCCGGCCCCCCGCGCTCTTCCCGGCAGAGCCGGGCTTCGCTTAGCACATGCTCTGAAGGCCTCGCGCACTCGCCCGCGCAAACCGGGCTCCTACTTTGGCCGACCCCGAATAGAATCCGACCCGGGTGGTTCGTCCGGCCCTAGCCGACCAGTTCCTTCAGCCGCTTGTCGAGGACCTCTGCCAATTTCTCGACCACTTCACGGTTTTCCGTCCGGGAGACCTGGATCTCCTTTTCCAGCTTGCGCTCGGTTTGGAGTACGGATTTCTGCAGCTGGGACAGGATGCCCTTGATGTCATCCAGGTCATTCAGCAGGGAATTCAAACGCGGATCGGGAGGGCGACTGTTTCCGAACACCCCCATCCCGGCCAGGATGGTGGCCAGCGCCGAAAGCAGGAGGATGAGGAGAAGCAGGGGATTGCTTGCCATGGGCACACCTTGCCGCTGGTGTTGCCAAGACCATGCCGATTGGAGGCTTACCCTTGGCTTACTTCGGCAGCTGCTTCACGCGCTGGTAATCGTCACTGAGCACCTTGACCGGCTTCTCCACGGGAATCACCAGGTAGGGTTCGGCTTTCTTCCCACCTTTGCGGGAAGCCAGCTGCAACTGCTGCTGCACCTCTTCCTTGGCCTGACGCTCCTTGGCCACTTCCGAAGCGTGAACTGCGGCCAGCTGGGTCAAGGCCTGCTCCTGGCGCTGGGCCTGGGCGGCAAGACCATCTGCCCGCTCCTTCTGATGCAGGCCCCAAGAACCCAGACCAGCCAGAGCAGCCAGCACGGGAAGGGCGGCTGCGGCGAGGAGACCCCAGGTGGGGCGTTTCCGCTGGGTGCGGCTGCGGCGCTGGGCCTCCCGGCGGAGGTCCTCTGCCAGGGCGGTCAATTCGGCAGTGGGCTCGGCGGCCTTGGCGGCCACCACAGGCCCCAGGCCCAGGAGATCGCGGAGCTCGGCCCGCAATTGCACATCTTCAGCGGGCTCAAATCGCCGGGCGGGATCAGACCAGGACATGCACGCCTCCAGAAGGATTGAGCTGATCTTTGAGTTGGGCCTTGGCCCGGTGAATGCGGGTTTTCACAGTGGCTTCGGGAATGTCGAGAATGTCGGCGATCTCCCGGATGGAGAGCCCCTCCACCACGAACAGCCACAGGGCTTCGCGGAAAGTGGGCGAAAGCAGGCGCATGCGCTCCCGCACCTCCTGATTCAGCACCAGGTCATCGGCACCGCCGGCATGGCCCGGCTCCGTAACCGCTTCCAGGCTGATGTTCTGGTTCTTCATGGGTCGACGCTCAGTCAGTGAGAGGGTGCGCACCGTGCCGTAGAGGAAGGCGGTGGGATGCTCCACCCGCTCTTCCCGCTGCATCAGAATGACGAAAGCCTCCTGAGCGATATCCTCGGGGAACGTGGCGCCGTAACGGCGGGCATAGCTCACCAGCCTGGGATAAAGTTCGGCGAAGGCCGCGTGAAACGCCTCCTGGGTGCCGAACGGGGTCTCTGGTTGGGGTTGCGCCATGCATGGGCTCCGACGTCTTAGGATGCCAGGAACCCGCCTTAGGTTCCGGCTACGCTGGAGGGGATGGAACATCCGCTTCAAGCCTGGCGCGACACCCTGGACGAACTGGGGGTCATCGGGCTTGTACGCACGCCGGTGCAGGCCGCCGAAGCTGAACCACCGGCCCCTTCTCGCTCCCCCTCAGTCCGCCCAACCCCGGCCCGCCCTGTCCCAGCTCCAGCGCCCGCCGCCAAGCCCCCAAAAGCCTACGTCCCGCCCACAGATGCCCAGGGCTGTCCCCCGGTGGAGGTGGTCGCAGCGACATCAACCCTGTCGGAGCTTCAGGCCGCCATCCAGGGCTGCCTGGCCTGCCCCCTGGGGCCCGGTCGATTGAAATTCGTGTTCGGCGAGGGAAATCCCAAGGCCCGCCTCCTCTTCGTGGGCGAGGGGCCCGGCCGGGACGAGGATCTGCAGGGCCGCCCCTTCGTGGGCAAGGCGGGCGAACTGCTGGACAAGATGATCGGCGCCATCGGATTGAAGCGCGAGGAAGTCTACATCGCCAACGTGGTGAAGTGCCGCCCCCCCGACAACCGCACCCCCACGCCTGAAGAAGCCCATGCCTGCCTCGGCTACCTGCGTCGCCAGATCGAACTCATCGGCCCCAGCGTCATCGTGACCCTGGGCGCCACGCCCCTGCGCGAGCTGGTGGGCGTCGCCGAGGGCATCACCCGGGTCCGGGGCCAGTGGAAGCGCGTGAACATTGGGGGCCGCGACATTCCTGTCATGCCCACCTTCCACCCGGCCTACGTGCTGCGCCAGTACACCCAGGATGTGCGCCGCGCGGTCTGGGAGGATCTTAAAGCCGCGAAGGAGTGGGCCGACAAGGCCGCAGGCGCCTGAGGGCCGGAAGCCGGATCCCGACCTGTGTCATGCTAGGCGCAGCTTTCGAGGGCCGCCCATGCGTCTTGTCAACGTGTTCTTCATCGTGCTTCTGCTGCTGGTTCTGATGGTGCTAGGCAACCTGTATCTCACGAACCACGATCTGCTGGTGAAGGAAGTGGTGGTGTTCGGTGAAAGCATCAAGCTGCAGAGCGTCATCCTCATCACCTTCCTGCTGGGCTTCCTCCTGAACGTGCTCTACACCGGCATCATGGAAGTGATCCGGCTGGTGCGTGGACTCAATGATTCCGCCGACAACCGCCTGGTGAAGCGCATTTCAGAGCGCATGCAGGATGCCCGCGACCTCGTGGCTCACGGCCTGCCGCGCGAAGCCAAGGAGATTCTGGAGACCATCCTTGAGCAGCGCCGGGAACACATTCCGGCCCGCATGCTGCTGGGCGAGATTCTCATGAAAACGGGCAGCGCCGAGGAGGCCGTGAAGCTCTTCCAGGCCCTCTGCGAAGATGAGCCTGACCAAGTGGAGGCCCGCTATCAGCTGGCAGAGGCCTTCATGTCCGTCCGCAATCCCGAGGCCTCGGTTGCAGTGCTGAAGAAGCTGGCTGCCGACCATCCCAAGAAAGCGCTGCGCGCCTGGCGGCGCCTCCGTGCTTTGCACATGGAAGCCCAACGCTGGGAGGAGGCTTCCGAAGCCCATAAGAAGCTGCTGGCGAACTTCCCAGGTGAGCTGTCGCAGGCCGAAAAGGCCCAGGGTTCTGCGCTCACCTACCAAGTGGGCATGGCCAAGGTGGAGGCCGACCAGTTCAAGGACGCCGCCCAGATCTTCCAGCAGGTCATCAAGGATGAACCGGACTTCGTGCCCGCCTACCTCAGCCTGGGCCGCTGCATGATTCTGCAGGACCAGGAGGCCCAGGGCCTGGAGATCCTTCTCGAAGGCTTCCGCAAGACCGGCGAGGGCACCTTCCTGCAGGAGATGGAGGACTACTTCATCCAGCTGGGCCGGCCCGAGGACGGCCTGGCGCTGCTGCGCCGCGTGGCCGCCACCTCCAAACACGCCACCACCGCCAAGTTCTTCCTGGGCAAGATGCTCTACCGTCTTGAGATCCTCGATGAGGCTTTGGATCTCTTCCAGGAAGTCCGCAGCCAGGTGGTTTACAGCCCCATCCTGTTTTTCTTCATGGCCAAGATCCACAGCCGCCGCGCCCGCCTGGACGCCGCTCTGAACGAGTACCGCCAGCTGCTCCGAAACCTGGGCGTGCTCAAGCTCCGCTATGAATGCGCTGTCTGCGGCCACCGCACCCAGGACTACACCGACCGCTGCGAAAGCTGCGGCAGCTGGAACAGCGGCCACTTCCTCTTCAAGGAAAGCGACCTTCCCGAAGGCCCCATCCGTGGTGAATCGGGCAGCTGGCTCGCGATGCTCTAAGGCGCCCCGATTTCGCCAACGCCTGAACCCGACCACCGTACAACACAGGGGGCGCCCCCCGGCGCCCCACCACTGCATGCTTAAAATAAGCCTCATCAGTGGTTTTCGTGCAATTACGAGCCCTTAGGCGATGGCCTGTCGAATATCGAACAGAAGGCGCTTCAGCTCCAGTTCGGAGAGCTGAAGGGGCACCTGCTGCTTGACCTCATCCTTGCGGTAGAAGGCGATCCGCTTCACCACGATCTTGTTCTTGCCGATGCTGATCTCGTTGAACTGGATCTGGGTGTCGTCCTTGTAGGGCGGCAGGCTTCGGAGCTGGATGTACATCCCCCGGCGGTCGTGGTCCACGATCTCCAGGCGCTCCCGCAGGTAGTTCACCTGCTCGGAAAGCCGTTCGGCCTTGGTCTTCAGCTTCGCGAAGCTTAGCTTCTTGGGGGCATTGCGCTCCAGCACCATCTCGCCAAGCTGCACGCCATTGTCTTCGCGGCGAAGGAAGCCATCCAAGGTGCCATCCAGCTCCACATCCGTTTGGTGGAAGGTTTCAAACCCTTGAAACTCGCCAGGAAGAACAGAATCGTCATAACGCTTGGCTTTGCGGGACAGCTTCATGGAGCACCTCGAGTAGACCTACTCATATGAGCCAGAGCCGTGCCAGGAATTTTCTACCCCCAAAAAAAGGGTACAGACCTTGATTTGTCAGCACTTCCTCACGCACCTTGCCCAGCGAGAGCTGCCCAGGGCCCCCCAGAAAGGGCACAGCGTGCGTCCACAAACGGTCAGGCAGAATTAAACCTGTTCAGTTTTGGACAGCTCCATCCTCCGCTGCCACCCCTGCCCACCGCCTTCGGTAAATCACGCGGTCCAAGGCTCGGCTGTAGGGACTCCAGGCCCCTGTTCCCGTGTCGTCCTGCAGAGCCCGGAACATGACTTCCAGCTTGCCATCCAGATCGTCCAGATGATGGACCAGCAATGCCTCCGGTGTCTTGGGGAGGACAGGCGATCCGAATTCCAGACGACCATGGTGACTAAGCACGATATGCAGGATGTGCAGGCGGAGCTCCTCGGGGAAACCGGGGATCTTGCCCACCTCTCGGCTGATCCATTCCGCCTCCATGGCGATATGGCCCAGGAGGTTGCCGGCGTCCGTGTAGCCGAAGCTGCGCTGGTAGCTCAGCTCGGCAGTCTTGCCGACATCGTGCAGGAGGGCTCCCGCCATCACCAGGTCGCGGTTCAGGCTGGGGTAATGCGCGCAGGCCCGCTCCGCCATGCCCAGGACCGACAAGGTGTGCTCCAGCAGGCCGCCAAGAAAGGCGTGGTGCATGGATTTGGCAGCAGGCGCCAGGGCGAAGGCCGCCCGCAAGCTCCCATTTTCGATGAATAGCGCCTTCAGGAGGGCCTGGATCCAGGGATCCCGAACCGAGTCCAGCAGGCCGTCCAGCTCTGCCAGCATCTCCGGCACCGGCCGCGAGCTCACGGGGAAGAAGGCCGAAAAATCCCCCACCTCCGCATCCGCCGCGAACCGGACCTTGTCCAGCTTCATCTGGAGACGGCCGTTGTAGGTGGTCACCGCACCCTTCACCCGCAGAAAGACATCGGCCTGGATGGCGTCCATGTCGCCCTCAATGGCCCGGATATCCCAGAGGAAGGCCTTCAGGTCGCCCGAGGCATCCGCCAGCTTCAATTCGAGATACTCGCTGCCTTTGGCGCTGACTTTGTAGGCAGCTTCCTGGGCCAGGAGAAAGCCCTGGAAGGCCTCCCCTTCCTTGAGGTTCCGGATGAGGGGCTGATCGGGCATGGAAACTCCTGGTGCCCCCTCCAGGATGAATCCCAGCGGGGCGACAATCGCTGTCTAATGGTTGCGCGGAACCTTGGGCGGCGGCGCGAAAGGATCCTCGTCGCCCCAGCCCAGCTCCAGGGGGATGCGCTTGTCTTCCAGCACCTCGAAAAGCGACCACTGGTCAGCCTTCTTCACGTTGCCGTCGGGCAGCGCCAGCACCCGGACCTTCAGCACCCGGTTGTAGAGCGGGAATTCCAGCTCATCCTCGGCCTTCACGTCCTGGCTGGCCTTGCGGGGAACGCCGTTCACCCGGACCATCCCCTCGTCGCAGAGCTGATTGGCCAGCTCGCGCCGCTTGATGAGCAGGCTCTTTTTCAAAAAGGCGTCAAGACGCATGCCTCAGCCTTTCAGAATCTCGTCCTTGGGCACCAGGTAGCGGATGTTGGCCCGCATGCGCAGGTTGGACAGGTACTGCTCGATGGCGTTCTGGGCCTTGGGCTCCTGCAGTTTTTCCAGGATCTTGGCCTTCACGTCAGCAAAGGCCTTCACGGGAGCATCCTCCAGCGAGATGAGCTGGATCAGGTAGATGTCCTTGTCCGTCTCGATGGGCGCCGAGATTTCATCGGGTTTCATTTTCAGAGCCGTGCCTTCAATGCTGGCTCGGAGGAAACCCAGGTTCATCCAACCCAGGTCACCGCCGGTGGCCTTGCTGGGGCTGGTGGAATGGAGGCGGGCCAGCTCCTCGAAGGATTTGCCGCCCTTCAGCTCCGCCTGAATGGCTTCCACCTGCTTCCGGGCCTCGGCGAGTTCCTCGGGCGTGGCGCCCTTGGCGATCACCAGCTCGCGGATGCGGAAACGGCTGGGCAGCCGGTACTCATCCTTATGATCCTCGTAGTAGGCGCGCAGCTCGTTGTCTTCCACTGCCACCTTGGAGAACACTTCCCGCTGCAGCACGAACTGCTGGATGGCCTGCTGCTTCTGGCGCTTCATGAACTCGGGGAGGCCGATGCCCAGGCTGCCCTTGAGGGCTCGCTCCAAGTCGGCATCCGTGGCGAAATTGTTCTCTTTTTTGATGCCGTCGATGCTGGCGCGGACATATTCATCGGTGACGGGCGAGCCCAGCTCAGTGCCCTTGTCTTCCAGCAGGAAGGCATCCACGAGCCCCGTGAGGGTTTTCTCACGGGCATCGCGCAGTTTTTCATCGAGCTCTTTGCCCGAGAACTGCCGGTAGAGGGCGGCGTGCTGTTGCTCCACCGCCTGGCCCAGGCTCCGGCGGGAGATGATGTGCTTGTTCACCACCACCAGGATCTCCTCGCGGACATCGGGCTTGCCATCGGACTTGGCGGCCGAACCAGCATCGACCTTGGTGTCAGATTTGGTATCAGTCGTCGTTTCGGCCTTGGTTTCTGTTTTGACCGCAGGCTTCACGGCGGGCTTCCTGCAGGCCATGGGCACCGCAAGAAGCAGGGGTAGCAGGAACAGCGCCCTCACTGAGCACCTCCCTTCCCTGCATCCGGCGCCTTGGCGGCCTCGGGCGCCGTGGCGGGTTTCGCCTCAGGCGCCTTGGCGGGTTGGGCCTTGGGCGCCGCGGGTTTCACCAGCTCGAAGGGTATCTCCTTGCGGAGCCCATCCATCAGCTCGTTCCACACGGTGGCCTGGCGTTCCTGCTGGGCCATCTTTTCGGCGCCCTGCTTGGCTTCCTCGAAGGGCACCTGGCGGGAGGGCTTGCGGCCTTCCACCTTGATCAGGTGGTAGCCGAACTGAGTCTTCACGGGGGCACCCACTTCGCCAATGGGCTGGTTGCGGGCCGCAGCTCCAAATTCCGCCACCCATTTCGAGGGATCCCCATCGGCGTAGAGGCCGCCGTTATCCTTGCTGCCCGGGTCATCGCTGTAGGTCTTGGCCAGCTCCTCGAACTTGGCGCCGCCCTTCAGCTCGTCCTGCACCTTGGCGATGCGGGCCTTGGCCTCTTCATCCGTCAGGCCGGGCTGACCTTCGCCCTGCTTCACAGACACCAGGATGTGCCGCACCGACACCAGGTCCGGCTGCTTGAAGCGCTCGGGGTGCTTGTCGTAGTAGGCCTTCACGTCGGCCTCGGCCACCACCAGCTTCTTCTGCAGGCCCTCACCCTCCTTGGTGAGGAATTCCCGGGCCAGCAGGTCATCCTTGGCCCGGTCCAGACCCCGGATGTAGCTGGGTGTCTTGTCCAGGCCCAGGCGCTTGGCCTTCACAGACAGGAGCTTGCTTTCGGCCATGCGCTTGACGAACTCCTCCTTGCCGCCCTGGAACATGAGGAGCTGCATCTGCTCCTGCTGCCCCAGCAGGCGGAAGGCGGCCTGGAAATCCTCTTCGGTGATCACTTCACCACCCACGCGGGCCAGCACGGGGGACTTGTCCGCAGAAGGGGCGGGCGCTGCCTTCGCGCCAGCCTCAGCCTTGGCCTTGACTTTGGCGGCGGCCTTGGCGGGCGCCTTGGTGGCCGTTTTCGCCGGTTCCTGGGCGACGACACCGAGGGCGAGAAGGGAAATCAGAGAGACACGAAGCATGGTTTTCCTTGGTTCAGTGGGCGCTAGGCCGTCATTTTTTAGTTATCTATCAGAATCGCATGTCGGCGGCATAAGGGGCCGTAGCCGGAACCGCCCTCAAAAGCTTAGGACGGTTCCGGACGGCCCCTAACGGCGCCGTCCGCCGAGCAGGTTCATCAGGGAGAGGAAGATGTTGTAGAGGCTGACGAAGAGGGACAGCGCGAATCCGGCGGGATCGCCAAAATCGTTGGTGCGAAGCATGGCCGACGTATCCCACAGCAGCTTGGCTGAGCAGGCGATCACCGCCACGCCGGAAATGACCAGACCGAAGGTCTCGAGATGGAAGATGGCCGCCGCCAGCCCACCGAAGAACATCACGGCGATGCCCACGATGACGAAGTTGCGCAGGAAGCTGAAATCCTTCTTCGAGACGAAGACCGTGATGGTCAGGGTCATGAAGACCACGCCCGTAAGGCCAAAGGCCATGAACACCGGCGTGAATCCCGCACCCTGAGCCACGATGAGGGCCACGATGCCCGCGATGGTGCCCGAAATGTAGGTAAACAACCCATAGGCCAGGCGGTTCAGGGGCCGCCGACGGCTGACTGCCGACGCGAACATCAGCGATCCGAACTGGACACCGAAGAGGATCCAGTGCCAAAACCCTCCGGCCACCGAAATCAGGGCCTTCCCGACCACGGGCGCACTCAACGCCCCCAGGGCCGCCACAGCGAACCCACCCATGAGCCACAGATAGACGCTTCGGACAAAATCAATGCGGGACCGGGTCCCTTCCGAAGCTCCCTGCCACGACTGCTGAAGATCCATGCCACGCTCCAAGGGAGATCCGAACGCGGATCCCACTCAGATCCTAACATTCCCCCACCTTATCCCTGCCGTGACCCTCCCCGAGGTTCCGTGATCCCTCCCCCCTGGCAAGCCCGTCTCCACCTGCAGGCCCAACACCGTCAAACCTTGGGCCGGGATCGAAGCATCCATCCGGCTGCCGGGGTGGATGTTTGTTCCAACGACTACCTGGGCCTGCGGCGCGATCCCCGCCTGGCCGAGGCAGCGGCCCGGGCCGCCCACCGGCATGGCGCCGGGGCAGGTGCAGCGCGGCTGCTGCGCGGCACCTGCGAACTCCATGAGGCTCTGGAGGCGACCCTGGCCCAGTGGAAAGGCCAAGAGGCCTGCCTGCTTTTCAACACCGGCTACCAGGCCAATGCCGCCCTGATCCCGGCTCTGGTCGGCCGCGGCGACGCGGTGTTTTCCGATGCCCTCAACCACGCCTCCCTGGTGGATGGTTGCCGCTTGGCCCGGGCCGGAGGCGCCCAGGTGGGGATCTACCGGCATCTGAACCTCGCTGATCTGGAGGCCCAACTCGTCGCCTGGCGCTCCGCCTCGCCCCTTGAGGCCCTGGCCTTGGTGGCCACAGACGCGGTGTTCAGCATGGATGGCGATGTCGCCGACCTTCCGTCTCTCCTCGCGCTCTGCGAGCGGCACGGCGCCCTGCTGCTGGTGGATGAGGCCCACGCCACGGGGATTCTGGGCTGCGATGGCACCGGACTGGCCCAGCAGCAGGGCGTCCACGGGCGCATCCCCCTGGTCATGGGCACCCTGGGCAAGGCCTTGGGCGCCTTCGGCGCCTTCGTGTGCGGTGATCGGCTGCTGAGGGAGCACCTTCTCAACACGGCCAGAGGGTTCATCTTCTCGACCGCCCTGCCTCCCCCCGTGCTAGGCGCCGCCTTGGAAGGCATCCGCATTGCACGGGCCGAGTCCTGGCGGCGGGAGCGGGCCCTGGGCCTCGCCCATCGCCTGCGGCAGGCTTTGGGCCAGCCGGATCAGACCTCGGCCATCGTTCCCGTACCCGTGGGGGCAGACATCGAGGCCGTCCGCCTGGCGAAGGCGCTGCAGGAACTCGGCTACGATGTGCGCGCGGTGCGCCCGCCCACCGTGCCGGAAGGCTCCGCCCGCCTGCGCATCACCACGGGGGCACACCTGACGGATGCGGAACTGGATGGACTCATCGCAGCTCTCCATCAGCTTCGGGCAAACCGCTGATCACGCCTCCAGGGCCTTGCGCATGGCCCGCAGCAGATCCTCCCGCACGAAGGGTTTCTGCACGAAGGCCGCCAGGCCCTTGCCCAGGAAATCCTGGATGGCCTCCTGCTCGTTGTAGCCGCTGGTGAGCACCACCCGGCATCCCGGATCAAGGCGCCTCAGTTCGCGAAAGCTTTCCGCCCCATCCAAGTGGGGCATGGTGAGGTCCATGAGCACGGCGCGGATGGATCCGGCCCCTTCACGGAAGCGTTCCAGGGCCTGCAGGCCGTCGTGGGCCGTCACCACGTCGAAGCCTGCGGAGCGCAAGATGTCCGCGGCCACGTTCCGCACGCCCTCTTCATCATCGACCACCAGGATGGTGCCGCTTCCGCTCCAATCCTCAGAATCGCGGGGCCGCTCCTTCTTCGCTGGATCGCCGCTGCCCGCCGGGAAGATGAGTTTGAAGGTGGTGCCCTTCCCCGCCTCGCTGTAGAGCCGGATGCCACCCCGGTGCCCCCGCACGATGCCCTGCATGGCCGACAGCCCCAGGCCCCGGCCCGTAAACTTGGTGGTGAAGAAGGGCTCGAAGATGCGCGCCTGCACCTCGGGCGTCATGCCCTGTCCCGTGTCGGAGACTTCCAGCGTGAGGAAGAGGCCCGGCTCGATGGGCTGACCGGGGAAGTCCCGCGCCAGGGCCTCGGAGTCGTAGGTCATGGAGCCGGTGCGGATGGCCACGATGCCCTCGCCCTCCCCGATGGCCTCTGAGGCATTGGTGACGAGGTTCATCACCACCTGCTGGATTTGCGAAGCCTCAGCCACGAGGACGGGCAGCCCCGACTGCAGGTGATACCGGAGGGCCACCTTCTTGGAGATGGATACGCTCAGCAGGTGTGACATCTCCTCCACCGCCTGGTTCAAGTCCAGGGGCGCCACCGTGAATCGGCCCTTGCCTGAGTAGGCCAGCATCTGCCGCGTGAGGTTCGTGGCGCGGTGGACCGTGCGTTCCATGTTCTCAAGGTAGGGCCAGGCCGGAGACAGCTTGGGGATGCAGAGCTGGGCCAGGCTGATGTTCCCCAGGATGGCCGTCAGCAGGTTGTTGAAGTCGTGGGCGATGCCGCCGGCCAGGACGCCGAGGCTCTCCAGTTTCTGGCTTTGAAGCTGGGCCTGTTCCTGGCGCCGCCGTTCGGTGATGTCCGTGACCACGCCCATGATGCTCACCACCTGGCCCTGCTCATCCAGCACCGGCGTGCCCGTGACGATGGTCCAGAGGTCGCTGCCATCACGGCGGCGGAAGCGGACATCGTGCTGGGCGCTCAGGCCTTCCTGGCGCTCAGTCAGGTTCCGCTTGACCTCCATCTGGTCGGATTCGGCCACGAAGTCGAGGAAGGGACGGCCGGCCAGTTCCTCCGGCTCGTGGCCGAGCATCTCGGACATCCGGCGGTTCACGAAGGTCGTGATGCCACTGGCATCCACCACCCAAAGGCCATCGCCCATCACCTCGATCAAACGGCGGAAACGCGACTCGCTTTCCCGCAGGGCCTGGGCATCCCGCCGATGGCTTTCGGTTTCCTCCAGCAGTTCCCGGGTGCGAACCTCCACCTGAACCCGAACTTTCGCCTCGCTGGCCAGCAGGGTGCTCACGTAGACCGACAGCAGCAGGGAGAAGGCGAAGCCCGCTGCCAGCACCGCCCAGGCGCGGGTGGGCGTGCCCAGGAGGTAGTGTCCTGGCGCGGGGTTCACCGCCACCGTCCAGGTGCGCCCCGCCAACTTGAAGGTGCGCACCAGGCGAAGCCCTTCTTCGCGCGTCTGGCCCAGAGCAGGCAAGGGCGAGGGTTCTTCGTGCAGGAGCCCTTCGGCCGCCGGTGCACTGGCATCAATCAATCGCACCTCGACCCCCTTGGGCTCCAGGAAGGCCAGGGATTTCTGGACCAGATCCCCCATGCGGAAGACGCCTTGAACCACGCCCAGGTTCTGGCCTTTGGCGTCCCGCACGGGGATCATCACCAACACACCAGCCTGATTGCCTGTTTCCTGGATGAGGCGCACGCGCCCGCTGGCGGCCAGCTCACCCGTGCGCAGAGCCCGCTGCAGCGCCTCCTGCCGGGTTGAAAGGTTCTCCGCCGAAAAACCGAGCGTGACTTCATTCCCCTTGAGCGGAGCCACGAACTGCACCGCGTGGAAGATCGTCCCGGGTGGGATTTCATGGATCGCCCCGTCCGCCTCCCTGAAGAAGAAGCGGAAATCCGGATAACCCTTCCGCGCTTCGGCCTCCAGGGCCGCCCGATTGGCGGGACTGACGCGGGGCAGCCACTGCAGCGCCTGGATGTAGGGATGGCGGGCAATCACCGGTTCCAGGAAGGTGCGGAAATCCTCGCGCGTCACCTGGTCACTGGCCTCGTAAAAACCTCGGAGCACGACCACGTCATCGAAGCCGTTCTGCATGCCCTGCACCACGCTTTCGGCGCGGTCCCGCGCCGCGGCCTGGAACTGTGCCTCCACCTGGCGCCGGTAGGAATCCCGGGTCAGGAAGAATCCACCCAGGGAGAGCCCCAAACCCACCAGCAGCACTGAAAGGGTGCGGAGGCGCCGCCATAGCGACGGTGGAGAGGGTGGTCCCGAGATGGTAGGTGGCAAAGGCATCTTCTTTATTAAGGGCGAACTCCATGCTCGCAGGCGGTTCCTCCCGAGGGAATCATCGCCGCCTATTTCATCGACACGGGAACCTCAAAGCCTGACCTGTGGGAGAATTCCAATGGACCGAAGGGTCTTCAGGAGGTGCCGCTTGAATCGCAACATCATGCTCGCCCTGGCAGGAGGTCTGGTCGCCGGTTTCATCGCAGGCTACTTCGTGTTCAGCCCCTCCAAGGATGAAAGCGCCCCTGTGGTCGCCGCGCCCACCACAGCTGTTCTGCCCGCCCCCTCCCTTGGCGGTGCCCTGCCGGCGGCTCCCGCCCAAGGCGCCATGCCCCTCGCACCGCCCTCCGCCGAAGTGCAGGCCCGCATCGCGCGCATCGAGGCCGCCGTGCTGGCCGACCCCAAAAACCATGATGCCTGGGCGGCCCTGGGCAACGAATACTTCGATTCCCACCAGCCCCAGAAGGCCGTGGATGCCTATGCCAAGGCCCTGGCCCTGAAACCGGTGGATCCCAACGTGCTCACCGACCAGGGCGTCATGTACCGGGCCATGGGCCAGTACGACAAGGCTCTGGCCAATTTCCAGAAGGCCAACAAGCTGGACCCCACCCACGTCCAGAGCCTGTTCAACATCGGCGTGGTCTACGCCAACGATCTGAACAAGCCCGACGAGGCCGCCAAGGCCTGGAACAAGATCCTCACCACCGCGCCCAACAGCGACCAGGCCGCCCAGGCCCGGCAGATGCTGAGCCAGCTGAAGAAGTAGCCCAGCCTTTGGACTTCACCACCCTTCCCAGCCCCCTCTGGGTGCTTGGCACCGGCACCGGCGTGGGCAAGACGCATGTGTCGTCGCGGATCGCCCGGACCTGGGCCCAGTCGGGGCCCGTCGTGTACCGCAAGCCCTTCCAGACTGGCGTGGACCGGGCCGACCATCCCGAGGCCGATGCCAGCGCGGTAAGCGGTCCCGGCATTACCGCAGAGAACCACACCCTGTTGCGGGCACCGCTGTCTCCGCTGGCAGCGGCCCAGCTGGAGGGAAAAACGCTCGATCTGGCGGACGCCGCGCACTGGTGCCAGCGACCGGCTGAAGGCCGCATCCTGCTGGAAGGCGTGGGCGGGCTCATGGTGCCGCTGGCGCCAAGCACGCACTTCCTGGCCTGGGCCACGGAGCTGAAGATCCCCTGCGTGCTGGTGGCTCTGGGCGGGCTGGGCACCCTCAACCACACGCTGCTCTCCGCCGAGGCCCTCATGCTGCGGGGCTGGCGCATCGAAGCCGTGCTGCTGAATCCCGGCGCTGACGGCTGCAGCCGGGAAGCCGCCGCGGTGAACGCCTCGGTGCTGCGGGGTTTCCTCCCCATGCCGGTGGTGGTCCTAGACTGAGGGCATGCCGAGCCCCCTGCCCCCCGACTGGACCGATCGCCTCGCCCTGGACCGGGCCCACCTGTGGCACCCCTTCACCCAGATGAAGGTGCATGAGGCCGATCCGCCCGTGCCCGTCATCGGCGGCGAGGGCTGCGACCTGCTGCTGGCCAATGGCGAGCGCGTGCTGGACGGCATCTCCAGCTGGTGGACCTGTCTCCACGGCCATGGCCACCCGCGCCTGGTGAGCGCACTGGAGCGCCAGGCCGCGAAGCTCGATCACGTGATGTTCGCGGGCTTCACCCACGAACCCGCCCTTGAGCTGGTGACGCGGCTGCGCCCCAAGCTGCCCGCGAACCTCACCCGCGCCTTCTTCTCGGACAACGGCAGCACCGCTGTGGAAGTGGCCCTCAAGATGGCCTTCCAGGCCCAGCTGCAGCGCGGCGAGAACGGCCGCGCCCGCTTCGGCGCCCTGCGCGGCGGCTACCACGGCGACACCCTGGGCGCCGTGGGCGTGGGTGAACTGGAGAACTTCATGACCGGGCTCTTCAGCCCGCTGCTGCTGGCCTGCGAGCGCCTGGATGTGCCCGAGGATCCGCGCCGTGAGCTGCAGCCCGACCTCAGCGGCTGGCCGGAGCGGTTGGAGGCCTCCCGCCAGCAGATCCGCGCCTTCTTCACCGAGCACGGCGCGCGGCTGGCCGCCTTCATCGCCGAGCCCCTCATCCAGTGCGCGGGCGGCATGCGCATGTGGCCCCCGGAGTGCCTGCAGGAACTGCGCGCCCAGTGCGATGCCCATGGCGTGTACCTCATCCTCGATGAAGTGGCCACGGGCTTCGGCCGCACCGGCACCTTCCTGGCCTGCGAGCAGGCGGGTGTGGCGCCCGACCTGCTCTGCCTCTCGAAGGGCCTCACGGGCGGCACGCTGCCGCTGTCGATGACCTGGGCCACCGAGGCCATCTACAGCCACTTCTGGGGTGAGCCCACCTCGGGCCGCGCCTTCCTCCACGGCCACAGCTACACGGCCAACCCCACCGCCTGCGCCGTGGCCTGCGCCAGCCTGGCCCTTTTCGACGAAGAGCCGGTGCTGGCCCAGGCCCAGGCGCTGAACGCGGCCATGACGGAGGCCTTCACCACCCTCGCCAGCCACCCGGCCATCCGCCAGGCCCGCGTGCTGGGCACCATCGGCGCCTGTCGCCTGGTGGATCCAAAGACAGGCCGGGCACACGATCCCGAAGCGCGCTTCGGTTGGCGTCTGCATCGCCGCGCCCTCGACCAAGGTCTGCTGGCCCGTCCCATCGGCGACTGCCTCTACCTGCTGCCGCCGCTGAGCACCCCACCAGCGCGCATCGCCGAGGCCGCGGAGACACTCCTCGCGCTCCTCAACGGCTGAGCGGCCCGCTCAGCGAACGGGCGTGGCCACGAAACCAGTGCCCTTGGCCTCCAGCTGTACCAGCTCCGGCAGGTGGGCCCCCGCCAGCACCACCTTGGCTTGGGCGGCCTTCCGAAACAAATCCTGGCGGACCTGGATCGCCTTCGCACCCGCCAGGTCGAAGCTGATGCCCACCTCGGGGTGCTCGATCTGCACCGCGCCGAAGTGGATGAGGTCGCCGATGCACCAGAGTTCGCGTCCGCCAGACGTGAAGGCGTACACCGTGTGGCCGCCGGTGTGCCCATGGGCGCTCACCGATCGCAGGCCCGGCGTCAACTCGGCGCCATCCTCGAAGACCAGGAATGCCCCGGCGGCTTCATAGGCAGCGAAGATGGCCTTGAGCTTTGGGATGCGGCCCCGCAGGCGCTCCGGCAGCTTCGCCTCGTCCTCGAACCAGAAGGCCTGCTCGCTGCGCGGCACGCAGAGCCGCGCCTTGGGAAAGGCCCGGCTGCCATCGGCTTTCAGCAGGCCGCCGATGTGGTCGAAGTGGTAGTGCGTGATGACGATCAGGTCGATGTCCGTGGGGGTGACCCCCGCGGCGGCCAGACCTTCCGACAGGTGGCCCGAGTCCTCCTCGGGATCCTTGCCGATGCCCGTGTCCACAAGCACGGTTTTCCCGGGCAGCTTCACCAGGAATGTGTTCACCGGCGTGGCGGCGGCGTCCTTTCCGCCCAGCAGCCGGCGCACCTCGGTGGGCGTGATGCCGGAAAGCAGCGAGCCCTCCAGGGAGATGAGGCCGTCCCGCAGGGCCCAGACCTTCAGCTGACCCACCTGGATCGGCTTCAGCGGAACAGGGGTGGAGGTCACGGCAGGCTGTGACAGGGCGATCCCGCAGAGGAGGAAGCTGGCGATGAATGGAAGGCGCATGGACGCAGTGTACCCGGCACCCCTTCGTGGCAGGAATGACGACGCCGGAGTGATGTTCCAGCCGCCCTATACTGGCCCCCTACTGTGGAGCACGACATGAAGTTGGTGACCTTCCTGCAAACCGGATCGGAGAAGATCGGCGCTGTCCTGGCCGATGGCCGCATCCTCGATTTCGCCGCCGCCGAGCCCCGCCTGGCCGTGGACATGCTCACCCTCATCCGCCGCCAGGATGAGCTGCTGCCCCTGGCCAAGGCGCTGGTCGCCGCGCCTCCGGCCGCAGCCGTGATCGAAGCCGCCTCCGTGCAGCTGCTGGCCCCCATCCCCCGCCCCGTCTCCATGCGCGATGGTTACGCCTTCCGCCAGCATGTCTCCACCGCCCGGCGCAACCGCGGGCTCGACATGATCCCCGAGTTCGACCTCTTCCCCGTCACCTACTTCACGAACCACCTCGCGGTGACGGGCCCCGGCGACCTTCAGGTGCAGGAGCACCACCTCACGCGGCTGGACTACGAGCTGGAAGTGGCCATCGTCACCGGCCGCCCCCTGCGCAATGCCACGTTGGAAGAGGCGGACGCCGCCATCTTCGGCTACCTGGTGATGAACGATTGGAGCGCCCGCCACCTGCAGATGGAGGAGATGAAGCTCTCCCTCGGCCCCTGCAAGGGCAAGGACTTCGCCACCAGCCTGGGCCCCTGGCTGGTCACCAAGGACGAGCTGCCCCTGGAGAGGACGCCCCAGGGCGAGGTGCTGAAGGCGACCATGACCTGCGAAGTGAACGGACAGCTGCTGTCCAAAGGCGACGCGGCCAGCATGAACTGGACCTTCGCCCAGATCCTCCAGCGCACCAGCTATGGCATCCAGATGCACGCGGGCGAGGTCATCGGCAGCGGCACCGTGGGAACGGGCTGCCTGCTGGAGCTGAACGGCTCGAAGGTCACCCAGAACCTGTGGCTGAAGGAGGGCGACGAAGTGGTCATGGCCATCGAGGGCCTGGGCCGCCTCGTCAACCGCGTGGTCCGCGTGGCCGGTCCCGAAGTCGCGGATTCCCTCGTCTCCGCAGGCCCCCGCGGAATGGATCACCACTAGGAGCGCCCATGCGCCGTCTTGGTATCGCCCTCCTGGCCGCCCTGTTCCTAGCAAGGGGCCTCGCGGCCCAGGAACCTTCACTCATCCATGCGGGCCGGCTGCTGGACGTGCGCACCGGGAAGGTCCAGACGGACCAGGGCCTGCTGGTGAAGGGAGGCCGCATCGCCGCCACGGGCGCCTGGAGCCAGGTCTCAGCGATGGCTCCCAAGGAGGCTCGCATCCTCGATCTGTCCGACCAGTTGGTGCTGCCCGGGCTCATCGAGGCCCACACCCACGTGCTGCTGCAGGGGAACCGCTTCAAACAGGACTATGCCGACCAGATCCTCAAAGAGAGCATCCCCACCCGCACCCTGCGGGCCGCCGCCGCTGCCCGTTCCGCGCTGATGTGGGGCTTCACCACCCTGCGCGACCTCGGCACCGAAGGGGCGGGCTACGCCGATGTGGATCTGAAAAAGGCCATCGAGGATGGTGTGGTGCCAGGGCCGCGGCTCTTCGTGGCCGGCAAGGCCTTTTCGGCCACGGGCACGTACCCGCTGCAGGAATACGCCTGGGAGCTGGATCTGCCCTCGGGCGTGCGCGTGGTGGACGGGGTGGAGGCCATCCGGGTGGCCGTGCGGGATGAAGTGCGCCGCGGCGCCGACTGGGTGAAGGTCTATGTGGATCGCGCCGCGTACCTCGGCAGCGATGGCCGCTTACGGACCCAGACCAACTACCGCCCTGAGGAACTGAAGGCCTTCGTGGAGGAGGCCCACCGCCTGGGCAAGCGCACTTCTGCCCACGTGAAGGGTTGGGATGGCATCGACGCGGCGCTCACCGCAGGGTTTGACACCCTGGAGCACGCCGATGGCTTCACGGACGACCTGCTCGACCGCGCTGTGAAGCAGGGCACCTTCTGGTGCCCCACCATCTATGCGGGCCTCTGGGTGGCGGATGGGCGTGGCCCCCTGGGGCATGAGTTCCCGAAGATCCTGGCCGTGGCTTTCCGCAAGGGCCTGGCCAAAGGGGTGAGAATCGCCCTGGGCGGCGATGCAGGCGCCTTCCCCTGGACCGAGAATCCCGCCAAAGAACTGGCCCTCATGGTGGACCGGGGCATGACGCCCCTCCAGGCCATCCAGGCCGGCACCGTGGTGGCAGCAGACCTGCTGGGCATGAAGGATCTGGGCAACCTGGAACCCGGAGCCCATGCGGATCTCATCGCGCTGACCGGGGACCCCCTCAAAGACATCTCGGCACTGCAGCACCTCAAGACCGTCCTCAAGGGCGGCGTGGTCATCCGGCAGGAGCCCTGAGCAGCCTCCAGTCCCCCTTCTCGTAGGTTTCCCGGCAGAGGTCCCATGCGTCGCATCCTGAACCTGCTTTGTGCTTCACTCCTGTTCCTGCCCCTCAGCGCCCAGCAGGCTCCGCCCACCCTGCGGGCCTACTTCGCCGACAGCGCCAAGGTGCGCGAGGGCGGCGTCAAGCTCATCCCCATCCAGACGCCCAAGGGGGCGTTCAAGGTCTGGACGAAACGTTTCGGCAGCAACCCCCGCATCAAGCTGCTGCTGCTCCATGGCGGGCCCGGCTTCACCCACGAGTACTTCGAGGCACTGGAAGGCTACCTGCCCGCCGAGGGCATCGAGTTCATCTACTACGACCAGCTGGGCAGCGCCTTTTCGGATCAGCCCAAGGACAAGGATCTGTGGACCACTGAGCGTTTCGTCGAAGAGGTCGAGCAGGTGCGCCTGGCCCTTGGCCTGAACAAGGACAACTTCTACCTGCTGGGCCACTCCTGGGGCGGCATCTTGGCCGTGGAATACGCGCTGAAATACGGTGCGAACCTGAAGGGGCTGATCATCTCGAACATGATGATGAGCATCCCCGACTACAACCGCTATGCCGACGACGTGCTCGCCAAGGGCATGGATCCCGCCGTGGTGAAGGAAGTCAAGGAACTGGAGGCCAAGGGTCAGTACGAGAATCTGCGCTACATGGAGCTGCTCATTCCGAATTTCTATGCGAAGCACTTATGCCGCCTGCCGGAATTGCCCGACGCCATCAGCCGCGCCTCCGCCCGAGCCAACAAGGACATCTACGTGCTCATGCAGGGCCCCAGCGAGTTCGGCGTCTCGGGCCGCCTGGAGCAGTGGAGCCGCAAGGCCGACCTGCCCAAGCTTGCCATGCCGACCCTGGTCATCGGCGCCACCCACGACACCATGGACCCCGCACACATGAAGTGGGTGGCAAGTCAGGTGAAACATGGCAGCTTCCTGCTCTGCCCCAAGGGCAGCCACATGGCCATGTGGGATGACCAGGCCACCTACAACCTGGGCCTCATCCGCTTTCTGAAAGAGACGGATGCGGGGCGCTCCACCGTGAGGTTCAACCAGCCATGAGCCACCGCACCATCCTCCCTGCGGATCTGAACCCCATCGAGACCAACGCCCTGCTCTGCGGCGGCGTGGCGCCGCGCCCCATCGCCCTGGCCAGTACGGTCAGCACCGACGGCCTGAAGAACCTCTCCCCCTTCAGCTTCTTCAACGCCTTCGGCTCGAACCCGCCCACCGTGGCTTTCGCGCCCAACCGCCGCGGCCGCGACGGCACCGTGAAGCACACCTACCTGAACGCCGTGGCCACCCAGGAATTCGTCATCGCCGCCGTGAGCCACGCCATGCTGCACCAGATGAACGTGGCCAGCGCCGAGTGGCCCGATGGCGTCGATGAGTTTCCCAAGTGCGGGCTCACACCCATTCCCGCGCTGCACGTGAAGCCCGCCCTGGTGGGCGAAAGCCCTTTCCAGATGGAATGCCGCCTCCAGCAGGTGGTGGAACTGGGCAGCGGCCCTGGATCTGGCCTCATGCTCATCGGCGAGGTACTCGCCTTCCATGTGCGCGAGGATTGCTTCGTGGACGGCATCCTGCATCCCGATGCCCTGGATCTGGTGGGCCGCAACGGCGGCGCCTTCTACACCCGGGCCAGTGGCGGTGCCGTCTTTCAGGTGCCCAAGCCCGCAGGAAAACCTCTGGGTTACGACGCCCTGCCTGAGGCCCTGAAGCAGAGCCACATCCTCACGGGCAATGATCTGGGCCTCCTGGCCAACAGCGCGGCACTGCCCGATCTGGCAGCCATGGCCCGCAAGCCGGGCGATCCCATCGCGCCCGCAGGGCTGGACCATGCCATCCGCAACGCCCTGGCCCTGGGCGATGTGGCCGAAGCCTGGCGCTTGGTGGGCCTGCGGCTCCGGACCTGAGGCACGACTACCGTCGCAGCAGACTCGGCCGATAAGCTGGAGCGAGCCGAGGCCCCATGCCCCTTCCCCATGAATCCCATGATCGCCCGACAGAGGATCTGCTGAGGCAGCACCGACAGGCCACCCGTGATCTGTTCGATGCAGTGGGCGACGCCCTCTTTGTCCACGATCTGGACACCGGCGCCATCCTGGATGTGAACCTGCGCGCCCTCGACATGTACGGGTATTCCCGGGCCGAACTGCTGGGCCTGGATGTGGCCGCCCTCAGCGAGAACCTCCCGCCCTACGCCCAGGCGAAAGCCCACGCCTGGATGGAGCAGGCGGCCAAGGGGTCGCCCCAAGTCTTTGAGTGGCGGGCCCGGCACCGCTCCGGCCGCTGCTTCTGGGTGGAAGTGAACATGCGCCGTTCCCTGGTGGGGGGCATCGAGCGGCTGCTGGTGGCCGTGCGGGACATCGACACCCGCAAAGCCGAAGAAGCCGCCCGGCGCGACGCAGAGGAGCGCTACCTGGGCCTCTTCCTGAATTCGCCCGATGCCATCTTCTGGATTGGTGTGCCGGAGGAGGGCCCCTTTTTCATCGAGGATGCCAATCCGGCCCAGGAGGCTTCTCTCGGTCTTCCACGCGCCGCCTTCGTGGGGAAACCCCTGAAGGACTGGCTATCCGAAGAGCTTGTCGAACACCTGAGCGCCAACTACCGGCGCTGCCTGGAGGCCGGCGCACCCATCGAATACGAGGAAATCGCCGATATCGGCAGCGGCCTGCGGACCTACCTCACCCTGCTGGTGCCCCTCCGCAATTCAAAAGGGCGGTTCCACCGCATCGCAGGCATCAGCACGGACATCACTGAACGGAAGCGGGTCGCGGCGGAAAACCTGGAGCAAGAGCGCCTGTTCCGCCTGCTCTTCGACCGCTCCGGTGATGCCAATTTGCTCATCGACGACAGCCGCTTTGTGGACTGCAACCAGGCCACCGTGGCCATCCTCGGCGCACCCGACACGGCCTCCGTGCTAGGCACCCATCCCTCCGAGCTGTCCCCGCCCTTCCAACCCGACGGGCGCCCCTCCAAAGAGAAAGCCGATGAGATGATCGCCCTGGCCTTCGAGCACGGCAGCCACCAATTCGAGTGGATCCACAAGAAACTGGATGGCACCGAATTCCCCGTGGAAGTGATGCTCACGGCCATCCCCTGGAAGGGCAAACAGATCCTCCACACCACCTGGCGGGACCGCACCGAGGCCAAGCGGGCAGAGGCCCAGCGCCGCGCCCTTGAGGCGCAGTTCCAGCAGGCTCAGAAACTGGAAAGCCTGGGTGTTCTGGCGGGGGGCATCGCTCACGATTTCAACAACCTCCTCACGGCGGTGCTGGGCAACCTGAACCTGGCCCGCTTCAAGCTGAGCCCGGAATCGCCCGTGGTGCCCTACCTGGAAAACGCTGAACGGACGGTGCTGAAGGCCTCGGACCTCACCAAGCAGATGCTCGCCTATTCAGGCAAGGGCCGCTTCGTGGTCAAGCTCCACAACATCAACGAAGCCGTGTCCGAGATGGTGCACTTACTCCAGGTGTCCATCTCGAAGAAGGCCTTCCTCCGCCTGAACTTGGCCGAGGGCCTGCCCGCCGTGGAGGCCGATGGCGCGCAGCTGCAGCAGGTGGTCATGAACCTGGTGACCAACGCCTCGGATGCCCTGGGCGACCAGGAGGGCTTTATCAGCATCAGCACCGGCGCCACGGAGCTGGATTCCGATTTCATCTCCTCCACCTTCCCCACCGAGGCCCTGGCGCCAGGCCTCTATGTGACGCTCGAAGTCAGCGACACCGGCCATGGCATGAGCCCGGAAACCATGGCCCGCATCTTTGACCCCTTCTTCACCACCAAGCCCACCGGTCGCGGTCTGGGGCTGGCCGCCATGCTGGGCATCCTGCGGGCCCACAAGGCGGGCCTGAGAATCTACAGCGAAGAGGGCAAGGGTTCCTGTTTCAAGACCTACTTCCCAGCGGTGGCGGGGCAGGCCCTCGCTTCGGGCCTCCCGGCCAGCTCCACCCCCATGGCCCTGCAGGGCAGGGTGCTGCTCGTCGATGACGAGGCCACCATCCTCGATGCCATTGGGCCCGCCCTCGAAGCCCTGGGCCTTCGCGTCATTCTGGCGCGGGATGGCCAGGAGGCCGTGGATGCCTTCAGGGCGGATCCCGCGTCCATCGATCTGGTGCTCATGGACCTCACCATGCCCCGCATGGACGGCCGTGACGCCTACCAGGCCATGCGCCGCCTCCGGCCCGATGCGAGGGTGGTCCTCAGCAGCGGCTACAACGAGATTGAATCCATCCAGTCCCTCGCCGGCAAAGGGCTGGCGGGATTCCTCCAGAAGCCTTACACGCTGGAAGCCCTCCGAGCCGCTGTGCAGCAGGCACTGAGCACCTAGAACGCGGCCAGACCCCTCAATCCTCGCCGCCGACGCCCTCGCCGCGATGGTGCACCACCCGCTGGGCGTAGGGGATTTCAATGCCGGCTTCCCGGAAGGCCAGCAGGATGCGCCGCCGCAGTTCCCGGGCCACCTCCCACTGAGCCCCGGGGGCCGTCTTCGTCAGCGTGCGGATGACGAAGCCGTTGGCCCCGAGCGTTTCGATGCCCTTCACTTCCAGCGGCTCGACAGCCAGTTCCGGCTTGTCGTCATGCAGGCTCTTCCCAGTCTGACGGAGCACCTCAAAGGCCCGGTCAGGATCGGTGTCGTAGCCCACTTCCACATCCACCAGGGCCCGGGCGAAATCCTTCGACAGCACCACCACGCGAATGATGGAGCCGTTGGGCACGTAGTGGGCCCGCCCTTCCGAATCCCGCAGCTGGGTGATGCGGAGGGTCATGCGCTCCACGGTGCCCGTGTGCTTGTCGTCGATGTTGATGATGTCGCCCACGCCGAACTGGTTTTCCATGAGCAGAAAGAACCCGCTGATGACATCCTTCACCAGGCTCTGCGCTCCGAAGCCCACGGCCACGCCCGCGATGCCCGCGCCTGCCACCAGGGGCCCGATGTTCACGCCGAATTCCTGCAGCGTCATCAGCAGGAAGAAGGCCACCACCACCACGCGGGCCGCGTTGGTGAGCACCGCGCCCAGGGTTTCGGCACGGCGCTCGGCATCGGAGGTCACCTCTTCGTTGCCATCGTCCACTGCCCGCCGCACGGCCCGCGTCACCAGCTTCACGGCGCCCAGGATGGCGATGCAGGCCGCCGCGACCAGCAGCAGGTGCACCAGGCGGGACCAGCCCGTGCCTTCCATGCGGGCCAGGAACTCTTTCACCCACTCGGGAGTCTGCGCCATGCCTGCCATGCCTGCGAGTCGTTCCATGCTTGTCTCCAACCTCCACCCTAGCAAAACGCCACCTCGGCCCGGGCAGCCACCGGGCTGAATCCGATCCCGCTCCAGGGCTAGAAATCAGCCTATATCAAAACATTTTATGCCGTTATTTTACCATTCACCACTTGTCAAATACGGAATCAGGAGCATCATCATGTCATTCCATCCCGGACCTTCCCCCAGCCCCGCAGGAGGTGCCATGAGCCGGATCGCCATTGATCGCCTTGACCGCCGCAAACACCGGGGCCCCTTCCGGTTTCTCTACATGGACCTGAAAGCGTTCCTGCGCCGCTACCTCCACGTCGGCTGAGCCCGGACGGTGTGTGCTCATCCCTCGGCGTCCAGCGAAAGGTCGCGATATCCCCTAGGCTCGGAACAAGGGCCTGTAGCTCTCCCGGTGGTGCCAGGCGAGAAGGCCGTTGGCCAGCACCAGGAAGATGGCCACGGGCAGTCCTTCGTGGCCGAGGAACAGGTGCACGCCCAGGATGTTCAGGATGATGGGCGCGATCAGCACCGTGGCCAAGGGCACGAAGCGGCCCGATAAGAAGGCCAGGCCACAGAGCAGCTCGATGACCTTCACGGTGGGCATGAGGTAGACCGACGCCACCAAGCCATCGTTGAAGGTCTTCATGGCGCCCGTGAGTGGAGGCGGCGTGAAGAGCTTGAACAGGAAGGTGATGGAGGCGAAGAGGAACAACAGTCCCATCAGGCTGCGGACGATGATGACGACCCATTTCATGGCATGACCTCCTTTTAAGGATTACTTCCAGGATGCCCAGTAGTTCAGGTTCTCCACCAACCCGGCGGCGGGTGTGGCCTTGAGGGGTCGGTAGGTGTCCACCATGACCGCCACCTCATCGGTGCGCTCCTTGGTGCGGCTGAGGGGGATGGCCTTGGGGTGGGGTCCATGGTGAATGCCCTGGGGATGCCAGGTCACCATGCCCGCGCCGATGCCATCGCGGCTGAAGAAATGCCCCGCCGAGTAGAACAGCACCTCGTCGAAATCGATGTTGCTGTGGAAGAAGGGCACCCGCACGGCACCTTCCTCCTCCTCGAAGGGCCGGGGTAGGAAGCTGCAGATGACGAAGTTGGTTCCGATGAACGTGGAGTGGGCACTGGGCGGCAGGTGGTAGCGGGCGCTGATGACCGGCCGGATATCCTTCACATTGATGCGCCACACCGTGAGGTCGCCCTTCCAGCCGACGACATCGAGCGGATTGAACGGGTAATAGACTTTGGTGATCTGATTCTCGCGCTTGATGTGAACGCCCCATTCTCTGGGCGTGGCGTCGTAGGCCTCCAGCTCCGGGGTGTCGATCATGGCCGGATCGAAAATGGCGTTGGGGCCGAGCTGGTTGCGATCCGGGATGGTGACTTCGCTGAAGCTTTCGATGAGCAGGTAGCGCTGGGCCGCATCGTCGGGAAGGAACCGGTACGTGGTGCCGCGGGGGATCACCAGGTAGTCGCCGGTGGCATAGGTGAGCGCGCCGAAGGTGGTCTCCAGCTTTCCTCCGCCCGCGTGGATGTAGTAGACATCGTCACCATCGGCGTTGCGGTAGAAGAAATCCATGGCCGAAGGCGCCACCCAGTGCAATGCCACATCGCTGTTGTGCAGGATGCAGATGGGCGCGTAGGCGGCTTCGGTGGAGCCGAACATCGAAGCCCGGATCGCCTCGTCGGCGGAAGGCTTCAAGTTGTTCAGATCGTAGCTGTGGGGCCGCAGTGGCCCTTCGATGCGAGTCCAGTCCGTGACCGGGTGGAGACGGTAGAGATGCGTGGTGCGCCCGAAAAATCCCTGGCGCGCATGCTCCTCCTCAAAGGTGCCGACGGGCAGATCGACATGGGCCTGGCGTGTGTGCAGGCCCTTGCGCAGGGGAAAGAGGGGCGTTTCCTTTTTGAACATGACAACCTCAGGGGCATTCATTATCACCAAAAAAAGTTTCAATGCCGCAAGGAGAAACGAGCCGAGGCCAGGGAAGAAACCAGGATTTGCCACAGATGGACACGGATGAACGCAGATAAAGCCCGCGCTCCTTCATCCGTGTTCATCTGTGGCTCAAGATTCGTTCTTGTCCAGGTCACCCCACCGTCTCCGTGATGGCCTGGCTCAGATGATCCGCCAGCAGCTTTCCGGTGCGGCCCAGGGGCCGGTCGCGGCGGGTCACCAGATGGGGCGTAAAGCGGTACCGGGAACCGCCCGCGTAGTTCAGCTCCACCAGCTTCCTGAACGCCAGCTCGCGCTCGATCAGGTAGAGGGGCATCCAGCCGAAGCCCAGGCCCATGCGCAGCGCCTGCTTCTTCAACACGAAGCCCGAGAGGTAGAACACCCGCTCCCCGCCGAACATGTGGCGGTCATCGCCATGGTCGGAAGAATCCTGCACCGAGAGCTCCACATGGCGCTGCAGATCCGTGAGGTGCACCTTTCCCTTCGCCAGCGGATGGCCGGGAGCCGCGCAGAGCACGCACTCCACTTCCGGCAGCGCCGTGGCGCATAGCCTGGGGTTGGGCACGTAGTCCTTCACCAGCATGAGGTCCGCCTCCTCCTTGTCGAAGCGGTACTGCACGCCCCGGAGGAACTCCACCTTCACTTGGATGCGCGTGGGCACCTGGTCGTCGGCGATGCGCTTGAGGGCCGTCATGATGGGTTCCAGCGGCAGGATGCCGTCAATGACCAGGGACATCCGCGGTTCCCAGCCAGTGGCGAACTGGTGGGCCAGATCCTCCAGATGCTGGGTGCGGGCGAGAATTCGCCGCCCCTCGGCCAGGATGGTCTCGCCCGCCGGGGTGAGCGTGGCCCGGTAGGCGCTGCGATCCAGCAGGGCCACGCCCAGGCTCTGCTCCAGCTTGCGAACCTGGTAGCTCACGGCGCTCTGCGCCTTGTTCAGGGCCAGGGCCGCCTTGGCGAAGCCGCCCTCCTTCACCACTGCTTCGAGGGCCCGCAGGGCGTCCAGGTCGAGGCTCAAGATCATCTCCTTTTTTGATCATGATCACCCAAATCTTGTTCTATTTTTGACCATTCTTCCCGCTCACCCTGGATCCACCCACCACATGCCAGGGAGTTGCTTCATGACGTTCCGCAAGGGGCCCACCACCACGCAGGCGCATGTCGATGTGCCGGTCGGCCTGTATGAAGAGGAATACGCCCGCAACGGCTTCTTCGGCCGCACCAGCCACCTCTACCGCAGCCAGCCACCGGTCGGCTGGACGCACATCGAGGGCGACCTGCGACCCGAGGCGCTCAAGGTGCTGGAGCTGGCGGGCCTGGGCCAGGGCAGCTACTGGCAGGGCCGGGTGGCCTTCCTGGAGAACCAGGACATCGTCATCGCCCTCACCACCCTCACCGAACCCATGCCCAGCTACGTGCGCAACGCCGACGGCGACGAGGTCCACTTCGTCCACAAGGGCGCGGGCCAGCTGGAAACAGACTTCGGCCCCCTCACCTACGAGGTGGGCGACTACCTCGTCATCCCCCGCGGCACCGTCTACCGCTACTCCCCAAGCTCAAGCACGTCGCTGCTGATCGTCGAGGCCTTCAGCGAGGTGAGCATCCCCGACCGGGGCATGCTGGGCCGCCACGCGCTCTTCGACACGGATGTGATCAAGACGCCCTCGCCCTCCCCCCGCGAGGGCGGCCCCTTCACGCTGGAGATCAAGCGGCTGAACCGCATCACCACGGTCACCTACCCCTTCAACCCCATCAACACCGTGGGCTGGAAGGGCGATCTCACCGTGTGGCAGCTGAACATCCGTGACATCCGCCCCGTCATGAGCGAGCGCTACCACCTGCCGCCCTCCGCGCACTCCACCTGGATCATGCGCGATGCCGTCATCTGCTCCTTCCTGCCCCGCAGCCTGGAGAACGGCGATCCCGGCGCCATGAAGGTGCCTTTCTTCCACAGCAACATCGACTTCGACGAAGTGCTCTTCTACCACGACGGCGAGTTCTTCAGCCGCGCGGGCATCGAACCCGGCATGGTCACCTTCCACGCCCAGGGCATCCACCACGGCCCCCACCCCAAGGCCATCGAAGCCGCCAAGTCCAAGACCTTCACCAATGAGAAGGCCGTGATGATCGACACCCGCAACCCCCTCCAGCTCACCGAGGCCGGCCGCAGCGTCGCCATGGCGGACTACTGGAAGAGCTGGATGTAAGGAGGAGTCCAAGATGACCACCCATCCCAATCCCCTCGGCCTGCGCGGCATCGACTTCACCGAATTCTGCGGGCCCAGCACCGCGGACCTGGAGAAGCTCTTCCTGGCCTTCGGCTTTTCCCGCACGCGCCAGCACGCCACCCTGCCCATCGCCGCCTACCAGCAGCACGACATCACCTTCCTGCTGAACGATGGCCACACGGGCTTCTCCCGCGATTTCGCCAAGGCCCATGGCCCCGCCATCTCCAGCATGGGCTGGCGCGTGGATGACGCCGCCTTCGCCCACACCGAGGCCCTGCGCCGAGGCGCCAAGGCCGCCACCCGCCAGGATCTCCCCTACCCCGCCATCCACGGCATCGGCGACAGCCTCATCTACTTCATCGACCGCTTCGGCGCCAAGGGCAGCATCCTCGAGGCGGACTTCGTGCCCCACGCGGATCCGCTCCTCCAGCCCGACAAGGGCTTCCTCACCGTGGACCACCTCACCAACAACGTGCATCCGGGCACCATGGAACAGTGGGCCGACTTCTACAAGAACGTCTTCGGCTTTTTCGAAGTGCGCTACTTCGACATCAAGGGCATGAAAACGGGCCTCACCTCGTACGCCCTGCGCAGCCCCGATGGCAGCTTCTGCATCCCCATCAACCAGCCCAAGTCCGACAAGGATCAGATCGCGGAATACCTGCGCGAATACGACGGCCCCGGCGTGCAGCACCTGGCCTTCGCCACCCGCGACATCCTGGCCTCCCTGGATGCCATGGCCGGATCCCCCATCGAGACCCTGGACATCGATCCCGACTACTACCAGGAAGTCTTTCAGCGCGTGCCCGGCGTGCGCGAAGACCCCAAGCGCATCGAAGCCCACAAGGTGCTGGTGGACGGCAACGAGCACGGCTACCTGCTGCAGATCTTCACCAAGAACATCATCGGCCCCATCTTCATCGAGATCATCCAGCGCGAGAACGACCTGGGCTTCGGAGAAGGCAACTTCACTGCCCTGTTCCGCTCCATCGAACGCGACCAGCAGCGGCGTGGCGTGATCTGAAAATCACTTGCTTTTGCCACAGATGAACACAGATCAACACGGATGAAAGACCCCCGGTCTTTATCTGAGTTCATCCGTGTTCATCTGTGGCTCATATCCTTGTATCACCACAAATTCATGCCAAGTTTCGAGCTACCACCCGGTCAGCCAGTTGTCGGGCTTCGCGTGTGATGGTTTCCGGATAACCTCGGAGTTCCAGCAAGCGGATGGCATTGCGCCCGGTGGTGGGGCCCGCCTGGATGCGGTAGTTGAACCCGTATTTCCCGTCCACGATCTGCTCGCTGAAATGAAACATGTCGAAGGTGTCGGACAGCAGATCCTGCAGCTCCAAGTCGTGGGTGGTCACCATGGTGAGGTGGGCCCGGCCCAGATGGTGAAGCACCGCAGTGGCGGCGGAAACCCGCTCTAGCGTATTGGTGCCTCGGAAAATTTCATCAATGAGAAACAGCCAGAGGTTTCCGCCTTCTGCATCCTGAAGCATCTCCCGAACCCTCTCCAGCTCGGCCAGGTAGTAGCTGTCGCCCTGAGCCAGCCGATCCTCCCGGCGGATGGAGGAGCGAACTTGAGCCGCAGGAATCGTGGCTCGTTCTGCCAAACAGAGATTCAGTGTCCGAGCCAGAATGACGTTGATACCCACCGTGCGGATAAAGGTAGTCTTCCCTGCCATGTTGGAACCCGTGATGAGGACGGACCGCCCTTCGCAGTGAATGGGATTCCCGACTGGCGCGGGAAGCAGCGGATGATAGAGCCCCTGGGCCTCCAGGCGACGCCCCTTGGCCCGCGTGGGCGTGCAGCTCTGCGACAGCCCATCGGCAAAGGAAGCCACGGAAAGGGCTGCATCCAGGGTTCCAACGGCTTCCAGCATCGCCACCCATTCCGCCTGATGACGGCGAAGCAGGTTCAAGGAAGCAAAGTAGGTTTGGATATCCACCAGGAAGAACAAATTGATGTAGGAGATCAGGGAGAGGATCAACTCGTTGAGCCGTTCCCGATCCACCGCCAACCAGAACAGGCGTCTCTGGAGCTGGGTCCGCACCCAGACGCTTTGGCGCAAGGTCGCGACCTGTGGCAGCCGGTCCGCGCCGGAAAGATTCGCCACCCGACCGGCCACCTTTTGCAGCTTGTAGATCTGCGACAACCCTGCGAAATGCGGCGAGAGCTTCCGCCCATAGGTTTCGTTGATGAGGAGGTTCAGACAGGCCAGCAGCACCCCGGGGATAAGCAGGATCGGCCATGCCGCCATACCGAGCAAACAGGCCAAGGGTGCCAGCCCGCAAACGTGCAGGACCCAAGCCCATCTTGGCTTGGGAGGAAGGTCGTCCATCAGCAATGGCGTCAGCCAGGCAGCATCATCCCCGTCCAGCCCGGCCAGGCTGAGTTGAACGTCCTCCCGAAGGCTCGCATCCGTACGGAGAACGCGCCGCTGCCGGTCGCGCTCAGCCAAGACGGCATCATCCTCTTCATAGGTTCGCAACTGGTGGTAGAGCACCTGGCGCCCGGGGAAGCCGAGGGTCCGATCCACCTTTGCAAACACCTGGTCCATAGCCAGGTCATGCCAGGTGCCCTCGTCCACCGTGGGGCACAGTCCCACCTTCCGTTCGTGGTACCGAGCCAGTTGGAACGTAAACCGCTCCCTGACCACCTCCTTCCCCCAGGAACGCCGGAGGAGCAGCCGCGGATCCTCGCGCCGCTTCCAAGGCGAGGCCCATCCGGCCACCCATTGAAGACGAAGCATGGTCAGCAGGTTCAGAAGGGCCCCCTTCTGAACATCATCGCCGAAGATGGTTGGGACGTAACCCTAGCCCTGCTTCTGCAGCCAGCGGTTGTAGACCCACAGGCTGAGGGCGCTGCCCAGGCCGAAGAGGGTGAGGATGATCCAACCGCTGGCCGCGGCTTTGGGGTCGAGTTGCAGGAGGCCGCTGGACTGCTTCACCGCTCCCGCGCACATGACCTTGTTGAAGAGCCAGGCCCCCGCAGGGCCCCCCACCAGGCTGCCGATGGCCATGGGCAGGTTGGCATAGCCCAGGAACAGGCCCTCCTGGCCCTTGGGCGCCAGGGATCCGATGTATTCGTAGAGGCGGCTGGCGGCGAAGAGTTCGCCGAACGCAATGAGCGCCACGGTCATCACCACGAAGAGGCTGCCCAAGGGCAGCCACACCCGCATGGTCACGCCGCCCGCCATGAACAGGGGCGCCACGTTGATCAGCATGGCCAGGCCGATGATGACCGTGCCCACGATGATGGATTTGATGGGGGGGAGCTTGCCGAAGACCTTGGTGATGACCAGCTGGAACAACACGATGGTGAGGGGATTGGCCAGGGTGTAGAGATCCATGCGCGGGCCCAGCTCGACCGTCTTCGAGACGTAAAGCGGCAGCACGTTGTAGACCTGGTTGTAGATGAAGTAGAAACCGCTGCTCACCAGCAGGAACATGGCGAAGCGGCCGTTGCCGAGCACCTTGAACATCCCGATGAAGATCTCGCCGAGGCTGCGCTTGGGCTTGCTGAGATCCACCGCCGCCTCGGGATCGCGGTACAGGAGCGTCACCACCAGGAACGCCAGCACAGAGGCGATCATGGAGACGATGAAGATGGTGTCGAGCTTGCCGAGCTTGGTGCGCACGAAGAAGGCCGTGAGGCGTCCGAACACGCTGCCCACGTTGATCACGGTATAGAAGATGCCGAAGGCCAGGGTGGCCTTGCCCAGGTGGGTGCGCTGTACCGTGCCCGCGATGCAGGGCTTCACGAAGGAGGCACCGATGCCAATGAGCAGAATGGCTGCCGCCACGGGCAGCATGACGCCCATGCCCGCCGTGACATCCCGGCCTGCCTGCGGTGCCAGCGTCTGGCCACCGAACCAGACCGGATACCCCATGAGGAAGTAACCGCCCACCAACAGCACACAGGCCATGAGGAGACTGCGGCGGAAGCCGATCTGATCGGCGATGGTGCCGCTGAGGATGGGCAGGAAGTAGACCAGGAACCACAGCACGCTGTTGAGGGTGCTGGGCCAGTAGTCGCCCAGCCCCAGCCGCCCCAAGTAGATGACGATGAAGCTGGCCATGGAGTAGTAGGCGGCCCGCTCGAAGAGCTCGGTGAGGTTCGCGTTCCAGAAGGAGGCTGGAAAGCTGTACTTCTCTCGAAACGTGGGCTCTGAAGTCATGATTACCTCATGGTCTGTTTAGTGTGCCATAGCCCTTCCGGTCTAATTGACTTCCGCGACACTCAGACAACACTCGAAGGTTCCTTTGGCCCTTGGAGATCACCATGCGCAACCCCATCTGGATGCTCGCCGCGATCCTGGGGACCCTCCTGGCCTGCGGAGGCGGCAAGGGTTCCGCCACCCCTGCCGGTGCGCCTCCCGCACCAAGCCCCGGTGTCAGCCTTTCACCCCCGAGCGCCAACCTCTGGACCAGCGGCACCCAAACCTTCACCGCCACCGTCACCGGCACCGCCAATCCCGCCGTGACCTGGAGCGTGGTGGAAACCGGCGGCGGCACCGTGAGCGCCGCAGGCCTCTACACGGCACCGGCTGGCGCAGGCAGCTTCCACGTGAAAGCCACGAGCGTGGCGGATCCGACCCTCTCCGCCCAGGCCGCCATCACGGTATCCGTTCAACCGCCCGCGGGAGCCTGCAACGGTGCAGCCCTGGGTGTGGGGGCCGGCCTGCAGGGCTTCACCCCCTTCCCCGCTGACAACGCCTGGAACCAGGACATCTCCGCGGCCCCTGTGGATCCCAACAGCGCCGCCATCATCGCCTTCATCGGGGCCGGTACGGGCCTGCATCCGGATTTCGGGGCGGGTCTGTACAACGGCAGCCCCATCGGCATCCCGTATATCGTGGTTTCCTCGGCGGCCCAGCCGAAGGTGGCGGTGGCGTTCGGACCCAACGGTTATCCCACCGAGGGCGACCCAGGCCCCATGCCCATTCCCGCCACCGCGCCCGTCGAAGGCGGCAGCAGTTCCAACGGTGATCGGCACGTGCTGGTCATGGACCGAGACACCTGCCTGCTCTACGAACTGTACCGGGCCTTCCCGCAAGCCAATGGCACTTGGCAGGCGGATGGCACGGCGGTGTGGGATCTGAAGAGCAACACCCTGCGCCCCTACGGCTGGACCAGCGCCGATGCGGCAGGCCTGCCCATCTTCCCGGGCCTGGCCCGCTACGACGAAGTGGCTGCCGGCGCCATCACCCATGCCCTGCGCTTCACGGTGCCCACCTCGCGGAAAGCCTACGTGCTGCCCGCCACCCACTGGGCCTCCAGCAACACCAACCCCAATGCGCCGCCCATGGGCCTGCGGGTTCGCCTGAAGGCTGGCGTCGACATCAGTGGCTATCCGACCCAGGCCCGGCTGGTGCTGGCGGCCCTCAAGCGCTATGGCATGATCCTGGCCGACAACGGCAGCGCCTGGTACATCTCGGGCGCGCCCGATGACCGCTGGGACAACGACCAGCTGTCGCGGCTCTCGGGCATCAAGGGCTCTGATCTCGAAGTGGTGCAGATGGGCACCGTGTACACCAGCGATCCCACGGGCCCAGCGCCCACCCTCAATGGCTTCGGCGCCGCCCCCACCAGCATCAAGGCCGGAAGCACCGTCCAACTCACCTGGACCAGCGCCAACGCCACCCGCTGGTTCATCTCGCCGGAAGTGGGCTGGGCCACGGGTGGCAGTGCCACGGTGAAGCCCGCCACCACCACCACGTACACCTTGACCGCCCAGGGGCCCTACGGCAGCGTCAGCCGCACGGTGCAGGTGGTGGTGACACCCTGAGCCTGATGCCAGCGCCGCCGAGCCGTTCCTGCTAAAACGGTTCGATGTTCCCGACTTCAACCCGATGGCTTCTCCTCGCGCTGGGCCTCTGCCTCAGTACTGCCGTAATCGCGGGCCTACCGCCTTCAGCGCCCTTCTCCCCCGCCGCCCAGGCCCTCATCGACCGCGCTTTCTCGGATCTGGATCCAGCCCGCCCCCTGATCGATGTGCATGTGCATGCGCTGGGTCTCGGTCAGGATGGCGACGGCACGTTCGTGAACCCTGAGAAGCTCAGCGCCCGGCACCCGCTCAAGCGCCTGGAGACGGGCCTCTACCTGAAGGCCACCGGCGTGAAGGGCCTCGATCATTTCGACCGGGACTATGTCGAGGTTCTGCTGGCCCGGGCCCGGGCCTTCCCGCGTCCCGTGCGAATCCACCTGCTGGCCATGGACCGCGCCTACAAGCCGGATGGCACGCCCGATCCCATCCGCACCGAATTCCACGTACCCAACGCCTACGTGCTCGACCTCGCTGCTCGGCACCCCGATCTGATCACGCCGGTCATCTCCATCCACCCGGCCCGAAAAGATGCCATCCAGGAACTGGAGGCCTGCGCCGCCCGGGGCGCTCGCCTGATGAAGTGGCTGCCCAACGCCCAGGCCATCGATCCGGCCAATCCCGCCTTCGATCCTTTCTACCGCCGCATGAAGGAACTGGGCGTGGTGCTGCTCACCCATGCGGGCGAGGAAAAGGCCGTGGCCGTAAAGGGGGCCCAGGCCCTGGGTAATCCCCTGCGCCTGCGCCGCCCGCTGGATCTGGGGGTCACGGTGATCGTGGCCCACTGCGCCAGCCTCGGGCGCAACGAGGATCTGGACCATCCCGGGACAGCAGCCCCGAACTTCGAGCTGTTCCTGCGCCTCATGAACGAACCGCGGTACCAGGGCCACCTCTTCGGCGACCTCTCCGCCATCACCCAGATCAACCGGCTGCCTGCCCCTCTTCAACATCTGCTGGCCCATCCTGAGTTTGATGGCCGTCTGCTCAACGGCAGCGACTATCCGCTGCCCGGCGTGGATCTCGTCATCTGGACGCGGCAGCTGGTGAAGCTGGGGATGCTCACGCCGAACGAGCGCCAGGCCCTCAATGAAATCTGGAAGCGGAACCCACTGCTCTTCGATGTCGTGCTCAAACGCACCCTGAAGGATCCAAGCACCGGCCGACGCTGGCCCGCTGACTTGTTCCAGAGAGATCCGGGCTCACTGGCGGGAAAAGGAAGCGCTGGTCTGCGCTGAATGCATTAACAACCTGGACATCATTAACGTACCAACCCATATTGGTGCGGTATGCCGCTGGGCTGAGGTCTGGGCGTGCGTCAGTGCCCAACCAACTCCGAGGAGTTCGGCATGTTCTTTTCGAGGCCAGTCCCCGCCCCTGCCCGAACGGGCGGAGGGGATGTCCTGTGTACGAACCTGGGGCCCCTGCCCCCTGCAACGGAGAGTGCGATATGGAACGCTACGGCCTGACAGTCGACAAGAACGGGAGGCCCCATGCGGCCGTTCCGTACCGGGGCATGCGCCTATTAAGCCACCCCATGTATTCCAAGGGCACGGCCTTCACAGCAGAGGAGCGGCAGGCTTTCGGCTTGGATGGCCTGCTTCCCCACACGGTGAGCACCCTGGAGCAGCAATCCCTGCGCGTCTACAACAACATCAGCCGCAAGCAGGATCCCCTGGAGAAATTCATCGGCCTCGCCTCGCTGCAGGATCGCAACGAGTATCTGTTCTACCGGGTGCTCCTCGATCACATCCAGGAATTCCTGCCCATCGTCTACACCCCCACCGTGGGTCAGGCCTGCCAGGAATTCAGCCATATCTTCCGCCGCGGCCGGGGCATCTGGATCACGCCAGAACACCGGGGCCGGATCTACGATGTGCTGGGCAACGCGCCCTATGACGATGTGCGCCTCATTGTGGTCACAGACAACGAGCGCATCCTCGGCCTGGGCGACCAGGGTGCGGGCGGCATGGGCATCCCCATCGGCAAGCTGGCGCTCTACACCGCGGCGGCGGGCATTCCCCCCTGGCAGACCCTTCCCATCAGCCTGGATGTGGGCACCGACAACCAGACCCTCCTGGCCGATGAACTCTACCTCGGCTGGCGGGCTCCGCGGCTGCGTGGCCCTGAGTACGATTCCCTCGTGGAAGAGTTCGTCCAGGCCGTGAAGAAGCGCTTCCCCAAGGCCCTGCTCCAGTGGGAGGACTTCAAGAAGAACAACGCCTTCCGCCTGCTGGATCGCTACCAGAAGCAGATCACCAGCTTCAACGACGACATCCAGGGCACGGCCGCCGTGGGCGTGGCGGGCATGATCGCCGGTGCCCGGGTCACCGGCATCCCCCTGCAGCAGCAGCGGGTGGTGATTCTCGGCGCGGGCGCCGCGGGCGTGGGCATCGCGCGGCTGATCCGCGAAACCCTGCGCCAGGAGGGTCTGAGCGGCGATGCGCTGACCCAGGCCACCGTGAACCTCGACAGCAAAGGCCTCCTGGTGGATGACGAGCCCATCAATGACGTGCACAAACGCGACTTCGCCTGGCCCGCAGCCATGGCGGAGAAGGCGGGTCTCGGGAAGGGCCAGCCCCGCGACCTGCTGGCCGTGATCCGCGCCCTGCACCCCACCATGCTCATTGGAACGTCCGGAGAGCCCGGCGCGTTCACGGAAGAAGCCATCCGCGAAATGGGCAAGCATGTGGAACGCCCCCTGGTGTTCCCCATGTCCAACCCCACCAGCATGAGCGAAGCGAAGCCCGCGGACGTGCTGCGCTGGACCGAGGGCCGGGCCCTCATCGCCACGGGCAGCCCCTTCGAGCCCGTGCCCATGAACGGACGGATGCACGTCATCGGCCAGGGCAACAATGTCTACATCTTCCCCGGCGTGGGGCTGGGCGCCCTGGTGTGCGAAGCCAAGGAAGTCACCACCAGCATGTTCTCCGCGGCGGCCCGCAGCCTCGCGAACACCATTCACACCGACGAACTGGAATCCGGCAGCCTCTTCCCCTCTGCGGAACGGATTCGCGAAGTGACCGCCGCCGTGGCCGAAGCCGTGGTGAAGGATGCCATCGCCTGCGGCGTCGCCCGACGCCACATCGACGCGAAGGACATCCCCTCCGCCGTGGCCCAGGCCATGTGGACGCCGACCTACCTCCCCGAAGAACCGGCGCCCCAAGAGTGGGCAACCGCCTTCCACACCACCACCGTCGATTAACACTAGAATGACCGCACAAAACACGGAGCCCGCCGGGATGACTCGGGGGCTCCGTGTTTTGTGTGGTGAACGGGTTGGATCGGATCCGGTCTGGTGCCATACCAAGTTACGTTCAGTGCAATAGAAAAGGACTTTCACCACCAAGACACCAAGAGCTTCATGAATGGTGGCTTTGTTTTTTCTTGGTGTCTTGGCGTCTTGGTGGTGTTCCTTATTCTTTGAATTCAAGTCTCTATCAGTGATCCTCGGCCTCTTCCGTGAGGCGAAGCAGCACGGGCCCGCCCGGTGCCACCTGATCGACGCCCGCGGGAATCACCGCCAGGGCATTGGCGCTGAGCATGGAGGACAGGATGGCGGAGCCCTGAGGCCCCGTGAGCCGCGCGCAATATCCGCCGCCTTCCTTCACGGCCACCACTCTCAGGAAAGTGGTTCGGCCATCGCCGACCCGGCCGCTCCAGCCGTCCTCTAAACGCGCTTCCACCACGGGGCGATGCAGCTTGGCGAAACCCATCCGCTTCCGCAGCGCCGGCCGCACGTACTCTTCCACCATGAGCATGGCCGCCACGGGATTGCCCGGAATGCCGAAGATGGGCTTGGTGCCGAGCCGCCAGAAACCCAGGGGGCCACCCGGCTTCTGCGCCACCTTCCAGAAGGCCCGCCGGGCGCCCAGCTCTTCAAGCATGGCTTTCATGTGGTCGTAGTCGCCCACGGAGATGCCGCCGGTGGTGAGCACCACATCTGCCTCGAGCGCCAGCTTCAGCGTGTGCATCAACGCCTCGCGGTCATCCGGCACGCGGGCGTAGGGAACGGGAATGGCGCCGCAAGCGCGGACCTGCGCGCAAACCGCATGGATGTTCGCATCCCGGATGCGGCCCGGCCCCGGTTCTTCGGACACATCCACCAATTCATCACCCGTGGTGAGCACGGCCACCCGCGCGCGTGGATAAACAGACACCGCAGGAATGCCCGCTGCGGCCAGCACGCCCAGATCGCCGGGCCGCAGGCCCTGTCCGGCCTTCACCAGCAGTTGGCCCTGCTGCAGATCCTCTCCCGCGAGGCGGATGTGGATGCCCCGGCGGATGGGCCGACCCAGCTCCACCCAATCGCCATCCGCGTCCTCGCCCCGGGTGGTGTCCTCCACCGGCACCACCGCATCGGCACCCTCGGGAAGCGCCGCGCCGGTCATGATCCGAAGGGCTGAACCGGGATGCAGCACATGGTACGACACACCACCCGCGGCCAAGTCGCCCAGCACACGCAGGCGCACGGGACGCTCCGCCGAGGCCGCGTCGAGATCCGCCGCCTGCACGGCGTAGCCATCCATGGCGGAGTTGGTGAAGGGGGGCACCGTGGCTGCAGAGTAGACATCGGCCGCGAGAGCCAGCCCCAGGCTGTCCGCCAGTGGCGCCGACACGGGTGGCAACGGCGGCATGGCCGCGAGGATGAGGTGCAGGGCTTCGGCGGGCGTGGGCATCAGTGCGATTCCTTCGCAGACTTCCCTGTGAGGAAGGAGTAATGCCGCCATGCCCCGGGCATGTGCGAGCCGATGGAAGCCACCAGGGTGGCGGCCAGATACCAAGGCAGGCGCGCTTCGGGCTGCAGCAGGCCCAGGCCCAGCAGCGCCAGCTTCACCAGCAGCGCCACCCCGCTGCCCTGGAGCAGAAAGGCCGCATCCTTGGCCAGGTCGATGGCCATGAGCAGCACGCCGCTGGCCACCGTCATCAGAATGGCGATCCGCAGGCGGTGGAAATCCGCGCCGAAGGGCAGGCCACCCACCACCAGGGCCATGACCGCGATATGGAGGCTGCGCAGCGCCAGCTGCGCGGGCCGGGCCCAGGCAAACGAGCGCGGCTGGTCCGGCAGGAGCAGGCTCCGCAGGGAATGCCGTGTTGTCTGCGCCGTCGCCATGGGAAGCCAGCCTCTGCATCAGTGTAGATGCACCGAGGCCGGGCCGGCCGCTCAGCCCCGGATGGGGATGACCCCGATGGCACTGGCCTTGATGAGGGCGTGGATGGTCTGTCCCTGGGCCAGCTTCAGGTCCTGGCAGGCCCAGGTGGTGATGAGGGCCTCGAAGGAAAAGCCCGCATCGAGGTGGATGCGGGTGAGGCCGCCCAGGGGCTCGAGGCCCACGATCTCCGCCACCAGGCGGTTGCGCGGAGTCTGAGGGCCGTGGGGCCCATGCTCCAGCGCCACGCCCTCTCCGCGAATGCAGGCGAAGGCCTCGTCGAAGTCCCCGCCGGGATCCGGCGCCAGCAGCTCCGCGCTGCCAGCTCCCAGCCGCAGCAGGCCTTCCACGCGGCCCAGCACCCGGGTGCGCACCACCACTCCCATTTGCCCGTCCAAGGGATCACCAGCGGCGCCATCGTGGCGCGAGAGCAGTCGGGCAGGCTCACCCTCCTCCACGATGCGGCCCTCGGCCATGCGCAGCATGCGATCCCCCAGAGCCAGGGCCTCCAGGGGATCGTGAGTCACCAGGAGGCAGGGCACACGCAGCTCCTGGAGCAGCTTCCGGAGGGTGTGCCGCAGCTGCTCCGCAGCGGCGCGATCCAGGGACACGAAGGGCTCGTCCAACAGCACCAGGCGGGGCCGGGGCGCCAGGGCCCGGGCCAGGGCCACCCGCTGCTTCTGCCCGCCGGAAAGCTCGGCGGGGCGACGTTCCGCCAAGCCCTCCAGCCCCATGAAGGCGATCAGCTCGGCCACGCGTGCCCGGCCCTCGGCGCGGGAGCAGCCCCGGATGCCGTAGGCGATGTTGCCCGCCACGCTGAGGTGGGGGAACAGCGCGGAATCCTGGGAAACGAAGCCGATGCTTCGGCCCGAGGCGGGAAGCACGGCGCGGCCATGCTGGAACCATGCCTCCCCGCCTGCCTGGATGAGGCCCGCATCCGGTGCCTCCAGGCCCGCCAGGCAGCGCAGCACCGTGGTCTTGCCGCAACCGGAAGGGCCAAAGATCACCGTGAGGCCGAAGGCCTCCAGCGGCACCTGAAAAGCGGCCTGGATCGTGGGGCCACCCGGAAAGGTCTTCGAGAACGCCGCCTTCAGCTCCACGCCCGCTCCCGGGAGCGCAGCCACGCGATGCCCATGAGCACCAGCAGCGCGAAGGCGAGCAGCAACAGCGCCGTGCGGTTGGCACCGGCCATGTCGAAGGACTGCACCTGATCGAAGAGCGCGATGGAAGCCGTACGTGTCCTGCCCGGCAGACTGCCACCCACCATCAGCACCACGCCGAACTCGCCGATGGCATGCGCGAAGCTGAGGATCATGGCCGAAAGCAGGCCCCGCCAGGCCAGGGGCAGGGCCACCCGCAGGTAGACGCCCAGGGGCCGCGAGCCGAGGGTGCTGGCCGCTTCCAGCAAGCGCCGGTCCACACTGCCGAGGGAGGCCACCAGGGGCTGCAGGAAGAAGGGCAGGTTCGTGACCACCTGGGCCAGCAGCAGCCCCTGGAAGGTGAACACCAGCCGGGCTCCCGTGAGGGCCTCCCAGACCTGGCCGATGGGGCTGCGGGGGCCCAGGGCCACGATGAGGTAGAAGCCCAGCACCGTGGGCGGCAGGATCAGAGGCAGCGAGGTCAAAGCCTCCAGCAGCACCTTGCCGCGGAAGCGCCCGAAAGCCAGGGGCCAGGCCAGGGCGATGCCCAGCGGCACCAGCAGCCCCACGGAAAGGGCCGCCAGCCGCAGGCTGAGGCGGATGGCCTCCCAATCCATCAGGGCGCTCCGAAGCCATGCTTGGCCAGCAGGGCCTGGCCCTCGGCGCCCACGAGGAAGGCCATGAAGGCCCGGGCCAGTTCTGGATTGCCGGTGCGCTTCAGGATCACGCCTGCCTGGCGCAGGGGAGGATAGGCTCCACTGGGCACCTTCCAGGCCTGGCCTGTCTGGCGCAGGGCTGCATGGTTGGCCTGGGAGAAGGAGATGAGCCCGGCCTCCGCTGCGCCAGCCTGAAGAAACTGAGCCGCCTGGGCGATGTTGTCAGCGAAGACCAGCCGGGGTTTCACGGCGTCATAGAGGTCCGCCTGGCGGAGGGCCGCCTCCCCCGCGCGACCGTAGGGCGCCACCTGGGGATTGGCCGTGGCGATTTTCTTCACCCGGCCATCGAGGAGCAGCTTGAGGCCTTCCTTTGAAGGATCGAGCCCCAGGTCCTTTCGTACCCAAAGGGTCAGGGCGCCGGTGGCATAGGGAAAGAGTCCCTCCGACGTCACCAGCCCGGCCTTCTGCAACTGCTCGGGAAACCCCGTGTCAGCGGCAAGGAAAACATCAAAGGGGGCGCCCTGCTGGATCTGCGCCGTGAGGCTGCCGGAGGCGCCAAAGGTGAGCTGCAGCTGGGCGCCGGGGCGGCCCGCCTCGAAGCGGCCCTTGAAGTCCTCCAGCACGCCCCGCAGATCCCCGGCCGCGGCGATGGCCAGGGGCGTGGGCGCGCCCTGGGCTCGGAGCGGCCCGCCCAAACTCAGCCACAGGCCCAGGGCTGCGGTCAGCATGCTGCGGAGTTTCATGGAACCTCCATGGCCTGGAATGAGAGGTTGTTATCCCACACATCCCACGACTTGGAAACTCGCGCTTCAGGTTGGATGCTGGCTAATTCTGCTGCGAAGCCACAGAAGCCGTGACCCAGGTGTCCAGGGAGGCCTGGGCGTCGTCATCCATGCCCAGGAACTGAATGCCGATGCCCACCATTTCCAGGGGGTCCGCCGTGAGGCGACCGCCCAGGACGTAGGAGACGGCGGCAATGATGGGCTGCTTGGGGAGCTCTGGGTGGAGCAGCACCAGGCTCTCCAGGACCGCGCCCCGCTCGAACAGACGCGCGTCCCGCACTCCCACCAGGGCGAAGCAGCCTCCGGTGCTCAGGTTGGTGATGCGGACCTCCTGATAGGCATGTCCCTTCAAGGTGAAGGAGATGCCGAATTCAGGGCCGACGATGATCCGGCGAGTATCGCGTCGATCGGCAAAGGTGCTCATTCAGACTCCACACGCGGGGAAATCCATGCTTGGGTATCGGATGCTCCCAGGATAGACTGGATTTTCTGATCGGCCTGAACCCACCGGGGGACAGGGCGGGTTCCCAGGACCCGGCCCTGACGGCGCAGGACGCCGTCTCACCCACGCGGGGACAACGCGAGCACCTCAGCGCTGGCCGGACCCAACCTCACATCCCTTTGGGAGAACCCATGGAAATCCTTCTGATCGAGAACGTCACCCACCTCGGCGTCCGCGGCGATGTCGTGAACGTCAAGGACGGCTACGCCCGCAACTTCCTGCTGCCCCGCAAGATGGCCCTGCCCGTCACCGCCGGCAACAAGCGCCAGATCGAGCTGGAAAAGGTCCGCGCCGAGAAGCTGCGCGCCAAGGAACTGGCCGATGCCAAGAGCCTGGCCGAGAAGCTGGAAGCCATCAGCCTCGCCGTGGCCAAGAAGGCCGGCGAGAACGGCCACCTCTTCGGTTCCGTCACCAACGCCGATGTGGCCGAGCTCTTCAAGGGCAAGGGCTTCACACTGGATCGCCGCGACATCACCGTGCCCCACATCAAGGATGCGGGCACCTATGTCGTGGATGTGCGCCTCTACAGCGGCGTTCACGCCAAGGTCAACCTCGAAGTCAGCGCCGCCGCGGCCGCTGAATAAAAGCCACCTGCACTGTTCCCATCCGGCCGGCGCCGCGGGGCGCCGGTCCACGGGATTCGCGCGCAGCCGGGAATCCCGTCCATTCCATTCCAAGGAGTCCATCCATGGCCAAGACCTCTTCCAAGCCCGACACCCTCGGCATCGCTGAACTCGCCGCCAACCTCGCCGAGGCCCAGGACCTTTCCAAGGCCCGCGCCAAGGCCATCCTGGACGGCGTCCGTGATCACATCGTCGAGACCCTGCTCGCTGGCAACCGGGTGAACCTCTTCGGTCTCGGCACCTTCGAAGTGCGCGCCACCAAGGAGAAGATGGGCCGCAACCCCAAGACCGGCGAAAGCATCCAGATCCCCGCCGGCCGCAAAGTCGTCTTCAAGACGGCCAAGGGCCTCAAGGACCAGATGTAACCGACCGCCGGGTGACGGAAGACGCGCCTGTGGCGCGTTCGGAGTCGGGACCCGGCGCGGAGGTTATGCCACGCAAGCAGAAGGCCGCCGAAAGGCGGCCTTCGTCGTTCAGGAAGAAAAGCTACAGAGGCCTCACCGGAAAGCAGATCTCCAGCTCGAAGCGTCCTTCAGGATCGGTGTCAGGGTTGTTCAGATAGATTTCCAGAGCCGGTCGCCCATCGGGTTGGTAACCGCTGGCAGGAAGCCACGCTCCGACGAGGGTTTCCCAGGGATCAGCGTACTCGTGAGGGAGCACACGGACCCTCGCAATGGCATAGAGACCACCTTCCAAGGGCTTGATGCCGATGGGCCCGTCCGGGGCCGTTCCCGGGGGTACCGTGAGCGCCACTTCCAGGCGCTGCTTCGCGGCCGGTGTGAGGTTGGGATTGTCCTGGAAGAGGCTGAGGTAGCGAGCCTCTGGGCCCATGAGGCCGCGCGGTCCGGCCCAGGCGAAAAGCTGGTCGAACAGTCGGCGGAATAGCGCGGCGTTGCCTTTGTACGAGCCGATGTGCCGGATGTAGGCCAGGGTGGCAGGTTCAAGATGACGCACCTGAACGTGGATGGGGAAGCGTGCCATGGGGAGCTCCGATGGGCGGGCCATCGGGCCCGGCTCCGCAGAGGATCGGAGAATGGCCTCCTGCTCTGCTTCCCACGACTTGCGGTTCGTTTGACAGATCTTGCGCTTTCGCCATTCGCTGCCCGAAAGGCCGTAAGCCTGCTTGAAGGCGCGGGCGAAAGCGCTGGAGCTGGAGAAGCCGCAATCAAGGGCCACCTCAGTGATGGTTTTGCGGCGGTCGAAGCTCAGCAGCTTGGCGGCGCGCTCCAGGCGCAGCCGCTGAACATGCGCCTGCAAGGTCTCTCCCATCCAGGCCGAGAAGAGCCGGTGGAAGTGGAAGGGGCTGAAGCAGGCAATGGCGGCCAGCCGCTCAAGGTTCAGGGGCTCAGCCAAGTGGGACTGGATGTGATCCACCACCCGGTTCATGCGGGCAGCGTACTCGTGGCGGGTGGCCTCCGAGGCGGTTGCGGTCATGATCCCACCCTAGCAGTGCCAAAGCGGCCTTGCCGGGTTCAGCCCCCGGCACCTCGCGATGGCAGCCTCGGCGCGAGGCGGTGGGTTTTGCGCCCGGCGTCCTCCGCTACTGAACTGAGCGTTTCCCCATCTTGGAATCCAGGTACCAGATGGCGCCCCCCTGATCGCCCACGGCGTGGAGATGGTCCACGATCTCGCCGACGCGGGCCTCCTCTTCCACCTGCTCTGTCACGTACCACTGGAGCGCGATCTCGCTGGCGTAATCCTTTTCGGCCCGTGCCAATTCAAACAGCGCATTGATCCGTCCCGTGATGCCCTTCTCATGGGCAAGGATGGCCTCGAAGACCTGGATGACTCCGCCGAATTCGGTGGGAGGCGCCTCCAAGGCCTGAAGCTCCAGCTTGCCGCCGCGGTCGAGCACGAAATCGATGAGCCTCGCCGCGTGCGCCGTCTCCTCGGAAGCCTGCACCTTGAGCCACTGGCCGAAGCCCTTGAAGCTTTTTCCGATGCAGTGGGCGCTCATGGCCAGGTAGAGCTGAGCTGAATACTGCTCCAGGTTGATCTGCGCGTTCAGCGCATGCTGCATGGTCTGGCTGATCATGGTGCCTCCTTGATGGGATGGGAGTGTAACTCTGCGCGGGTCGCGCTGTTAGTGGAATCGTTGCGCCTCGAAGCGCCCGATGAGGTGTTGCCAGCCCTGCTGAACCAGGGGACAGGGATCCTCCGGTCCCGAGAGGGTCAACACCTGGTCATCCTTCTGGTCGTAGCACTCGAAGCGCAACCGCTCGGACTTGGCCGCCGGTTGCGCCACGAGCCAGATGCTGGCGATGCTCCCGGGGTTCAGGGTGAGAACCGTCTGGGCCATCTGGATCTCCCATGCTCGGGGCCCCTTGTCGAAAGCGCTGATGTCGGCTTCCAGCGCCTGGGTGCAGTGCTGGTTGCCCAGCCGCACATGGAGGGGCAGCCCCGCCTCGGCGATGTCATCGAGGAGCGACGCCAGACAGTCGAGGTCGATCATGATGGTGTGCAGCCCCTCCATGGCTCGGAGGGCCATCACCCGTTTCAGGCCAAGGGGCTCCAGGCGGAGGTCCAGGTCCCGTTCCGAGCGAGCCTCGTTCCAAGCCTCCCGTAACAGCCAGGCCGGGCACGCCTCACTCCCTGGCCCTTCCGGGAGCTCCTGTCTGGTTTCAAGGCAGTTCCAACAGCCCCGGTGGCGGCAGATGAGATCGATGAAGCCCTCCCAGGTGCTGGGATCCCAGAGGGTGATCTGGTGTGCCAGCTGACCCGTTTCCCCGTAGAGCAAAAGGCAGGGCGGCGTATCCGTGAAGTCCTGACCCCGGTTCAGAACGGCCACGGAATGGCGCCAGGAGTCGTCCAACCATCGCAAGCCCCCCTGGTCCCCAAAGATCGCGGTGCCCTCGGGGCAGGGGCGGACGTCCCTGACCTGTTCGCGCAGTGTGCAAGAGGCCGAACCGTTGCCCGTGGTGTAGTCGGCGGAGCCCAGGCCCGGCAGCGCCTCCAGAATCGCCCGAGCCTGCCGCTGCAGCGGCAGGAGACGCACATCCTTCCGCCGCCGGAGGCGCTCAAGGTCGGACGCGCCCTGCTGCGCCGAGGCTTGCGGGCGGCCATGGAACGAGGCGATCCAAAGCCCTTCATTGGTCATGGCGCGCCTCCCCTGCGGGACCAGGCTCCTTCCTGGAAAACTCGGGACCAGCCACCGTGTCTGGGGTTCCGTCTTCCCGCCAGGTGGGTTCCGTTTCGCCGGGCAGCATCAGGACACGGAGCGTTCCCACGGGACCACGAATGCGGATCATCGGATCTCCTCTTCACGGATACCGCCGACGGAAGGAAGGCGGCACGAGCTGGGCTCGGGTTCAGAGGCAGTTTGACATATTGAGATTAAGTCTCAATATGATTATTGTCACAATCCAGCCTGATACCGCTCAGGAACCGAATTCCGCCGGGCTCAGGGACTGAAGGTACTGGGTGAGCAGCCGCTGCTTTTCGTGGGTGGCCTTGACCTTCTTTTGATAGATCGAGAAGCGGTCCTCCGTGGGACGGATGTCTGGGAACAGGGCCACGAGATCGCCCCGCTCCAACTCTTCCAGCACGCTGTAGCGCGGCACCAGCGCGGCTCCCATGCCCACGGCGGCGGCGTGGATCATGGCCCGGATGTGGTTCACCGCGATCACCCGGTCCAACTGCGGCTGCTCGCGGTCGGGCACGGCCATGAGGAAGCGGTTCCACCAGGCACCGGCCTTGTCGAGCGACAACACCGGGCAGCCGGAGAGATCGGCGGGCACCTTCAGCCGGTGGGCTCTCTTGAAGGCCCTGGAGCAGGCCACCACGTAGGTTTCCCGGAACAGAGGCACCTTTTTCAGCGCGGGCAGCGGATGTTCCTGGCAATCGATGACGAGATCGAGGTCGTCGCGCAGCAGGGGAGCGAGCAGGTCGTGGCTGAGCGTGAAGTCGACCTCCAGGCCCGGGTGCTCTGTCAAAAAGGGCTGCATGTGCTTCATGAGGATGCTGGTGCCGAACTCCACCGTGGTGCCCACGCGCAACCGCCCTCGGCCGAGGCTTTGATGTCGGCGGAGATCCTCGGCCGCGGCGTCCAGGGTGGCGAAGGCCTGCTCGCAAGCGGCGTAGAGCCGACGCCCCTCCTCCGTCAGCCCCAGCTCCCGCCCCTTCCTGGACAGCAAAGGCACGCCCGCCAGTTCCTCCAGCTTGGCCATGGCATGGCTCACGGCGGATTGGGTCCGGTTCAGCTTGCGGGCGCAGTCCGTGAAGCTGCCGGACTGCGCCAGTGTATAGAAGGTGCGGAGCTGGGGCAGATCGAGCAGGGCATCCATTCATGAATAGTACTCATGAATGATGTGAACCGAATGAATTTCGTTATTAAAACAAAAACCAGTACTAATGAAAACAGGAGGATGACATGCAGAAGATTTTGAGCGCTCTGGGCCTTTCCGAAGTGAACCCTGGAGGGTTCTCCGGCACATGGACGGGCAGCGGGAAAGCGCAGCGGATCATCTCTCCCATTCAGGGCGAGACCTTGGCCACCGTCACCAATGTCACGCCCCAGGAGTTCGAGGCCATCCTGGCCAAAACCCACGCGGCCTTCCAGACGTGGCGCCTGGTGCCCGCCCCCAAGCGCGGCGAGGTGGTGAAGGCCCTGGGCGATGAGCTGCGCAAGCACAAGGCCGCCCTCGCCGAACTGGTCACGTTGGAGATGGGCAAGACGTTGCGCGAAGGCCTGGGCGAGGTGCAGGAGATGATCGACATCTGCGATTTCGCCGTGGGCCTCTCGCGCCAGCTTTACGGCCTGACCATGCCCAGCGAACGCAAGCAGCACCGCCTGCAGGAACAGTGGCATCCCCTCGGCGTGGTGGGCGTCATCACGGCCTTCAATTTCCCCGTGGCCGTGTGGAGCTGGAACACGGCCCTGGCCCTCGTTTGCGGCGACACGGTGCTGTGGAAGCCCTCGTCGAAAACACCGCTGACGGCCATCGCCTGCACGAAGATCGCCGAGAAGGTGCTGCGCGACTTCGGCTTCGACCCCGCCATCTGCAGCCTGGCCATCGGCAAGGGCAGTGACATCGGCGACCTCATCAACACCGACCCCCGCGTGGCCCTGGTGTCCTACACGGGCTCAGTGCCCGGTGGCCGCCACGTGGGCAGCCTGGTGCAGCAGCGTTTCGGCCGCCACATCCTCGAACTGGGCGGCAATGGCGCGGTGATCGTCAGCGACAAGGCCGATCTGGACATTGCCCTGCGCTCCATCTATTTCGGTGCCATCGGCACTTCGGGCCAGCGCTGCACCTCCACCCGCCGTGTCATCGTGCAGGAATCCGTGCTGCCCGCCTTCCGTGAGCGTCTGTTGGAGCTCTATCGCAAGACCCCCATCGGCGATCCCCGGGAGAACAAGCACCTCATGGGGCCGCTGGTGGATCAGGAGGCCGTGGCAACCATGCTGGCGGCCATCGCCACCGTGAAGGCGCAGGGCGGCAAGGTCCTCCATGGCGGCGAGAAACTGGCCAACCCGGGCGGCTGCTACATCACGCCCTGCCTGGTGGAAGTTCCCGGCAACCTCGACATCGTGAAGGAGGAAACCTTCGCACCGGTGCTCTACCTCATGCCCTACCGCACCATCGAAGAAGCCATCGCCCTTCAGAACGGCGTGAGCCAGGGCCTCTCCAGCGCCATCATCACCAACGATCAGCGCGAGAGCGAGCTGTTCCTCTCGGCGGCAGGCAGCGATTGCGGGCTGGCCAACGTGAACACCGGCACCAGCGGCGCCGAAATCGGCGGGGCCTTTGGCGGCGAGAAGGAGACGGGCGGCGGCCGGGAGAGCGGCAGCGATGCCTGGAAGGCCTACATGCGCCGCCAGACCAGCGCCATCAACTTCAGCGGCCAGGTGGAGCTGGCCCAGGGCATCACCCTCGAGATTTGAGGGCGAGCCACTGGCCGCCGAAGAAAAGAGGGGGATGCGTCCCCCTCTTTCTCATTCATGACCTTGTTCAGGATTTCGTCGTTGCCAGGATCAATTCCGTTGCGAAGTCATTTGGCGCTTCCGCTAAGCTCGTGGATAAACCACCTATGAGGCCCTCCTTGAATGGGCCAACGCTTTCCACTCTGAAGCCAGAATCCGCTGTGAACCAGGGGCAGCCCCCGGCCTCGGAATCCCTTTGGCTTCCCAGAGGCATCCTGGTGGGTGTCTGGTTGGTGGCAGCGGTCGTTCACGTGTTTCTGCGTGCCGAGCAGCGCCTGCTGACCTGGCCCCTGTCCTACCTCGCCCTGGAAGCCCTGGCTGGATTGAGCCTCGCCTATCGGGCCGCCAAGTCGGTGGGGCGCACGCGCGTAGCTTGGGGATTGGTGGCTGCCTCGGCCCTGCTGGAGGTGCCCAACCTGCTGTTGACCGCCCTGCACTACCGAGGGCTGCTCCCCGCCTGGGTGGTGGGCGCCACCAGCTACCTGTCCCTGACCACGGGCATGCTCGTGCTGGCGGGCATCCTCAGCTTTCCCGTGGGGCAGAAGCGGGGCGGCCTGTTCCGGCGCCGGGTGCTGGACAGCCTGGTCTTCGCGGCGGCCCTGCTCTTCCTGCTCTGGGTCATGGGGATCCATGCCTCCCTTCAGATGGCGGGCCGGGGCATGGGCCTGCGCGTCTTCTCGGCCTACCTGAACGTGGCGCTCCTCGGCGGCGGGCTGGTGTTCATGACCTCCTACCATCCCGATTGCATTCGCGGGCCCCTGGGATGGCTCGGCGCCTCGGCCCTGGCCTGGCTCGGGGCCATCTCCTGTTGGACCTTGATGGGCCTGCCCCCAGTCGTCGCCAGGCAGAGCTGGATCATCATCGCGGGCGCCATTCCCCTCTTCCAGGGCCTCGCCGCGTGGTCGACAAAATCCGTGGAGGACAGCCTGCCCGAGGCGGAGGTGGGTGGACGCCTCGCCGGGCTGCTCTCCTACCTGCCCGTCAGCATCGCCGTGGCGGTGCTCGCCGCCCTGCTCGCCTGGGCGCCCCAGCAGGTGAACCGGGAGGCCTATGCCATCTTCCTGGCCATGGTGATGTTGCTTCTGCTGCGCCAGTTCCAGGCCATCCAGGATCTCCAGGCCGCCCGCCAAACCCTCGCCGAGCGGGTGCAGCAGCGGACCCTCGCCCTGGAGCAGGCCCAGGAAGCCATGCTGCGCACCGAGCGCATGAACACCCTGGCCCTGATGGGCGCGGGCCTGGCCCATGACCTGAACAACCTGCTGGGCGCCGTGAAGGGCTCTGCGGATCTGGCGGTGATGAACCTGGAAGACGGCCTCGCGCCCCGCAAGGACGAACTGGAGCGCATTGCCATGGCGGCGGAACGGGCTTCCCTGCTCACCCGTCGGCTCATGGAATTCGCCCGAAGGGAGAAGGAGGAATTGCTGCCCATGGACCTGGGCCCGGCCGTGCAGGAGATGGAGGCCACCCTGCGTCTGCTGCTGCCCAAGTCCGTGGCCTTCCTCATGCAAATGCCCACGCAGGGCCCGCTGACGGTGCTGACGTCGCGCATCCGCCTGGAACAGATGCTGGTGAACCTGGTGGCGAACGCCGGTGATGCCATGCCGGGCGGCGGCATCCTCCGCATCCGAGTGGATCATGCGGGATCGGACCTGGACGAAGCCATGATTGAGGTGATGGATTCCGGCGTGGGAATGACGGCCGAGGTGCTGGCCCGAATCTTCGATCCCTTCTTCACCACCAAGGCTCCGGGGAAGGGTACGGGGCTGGGCCTCTCTTCACTCAAGGCCATGGTGGAAGAAGGCGGTGGCCGCCTGGAGGTGGAAAGCGCGCCTGGCCAGGGCACCCGGTTCCGCATCCTGGTCCCGCGCCTGCCCGATGGAGCGCTCAGCCCCCGCTGATGAGGTGGATGACCTTGACCACCGCGCCGTCCGGGATGGTGGTGGAGTCGTAGTCCGCTTTCTGAATCAAGGCGTCGTCCACATGGATGACCAGCATGGGAAAGCGGTAGTTCCTGGCTGTAAGGACATCGCGTACGGTCATGCCCTCGTGCCAAGCAAGGGGTTCCTCATTCACCGTGATCATCGCTGGGCCTCGATCCTGCATCGTATCGGAATCTTAAGAGAACGGCTCACCACCAAGACACGAAGACACCAAGAAAGATGAAAGTTGTTTTCAGTTCTTGGTGTCTTCGTGTCTTGGTGGTGAATCTTTTCTAAAAACCTACAAATGCTGTTTCACGACCTCGACCACTTCGGGGAAGACGTCGAGACCCAGTTCCTTGAGCCGTGCCAAGGTGGGCACGCCATCCAGAGTCCAGCCACGGCGCGTGTAGACGCTGTCCATGAGCTTGGAGAAGCGTCCCGTGCGCCATTCACGGTGCAGAGCCATCTTCTTCTCGGTGGATTTGCCCACGGGGTCGAGACCCATCTCTTCCACGATCTGCTTGTCGTAGCGCTCGGCGCGGGATTCGTATTCCTCCTTCGTGACGGGGCCCATGGAACGGTAGGGCGCCGCGTCGTGCAGGCGCAGGCCCTTGCCCATGCGGATGTTGAACACGCGCTGGAAGTTGTAGACCTTGGCCGACTGGTGGATGAGCTCTTCCTTGTCGATCTGGATGCCCGTGGTGGCGCTGAAGAGATCCACATAGTTCTGCACGTGCTCGGGAATCTTGTGCGCCTCGGGCTGGGAACTGTTGTTCTTGGGCGCCACGTCGTTCCAGGGCAGCTTGCAGAAACCGTTGAGGCCGAACCAGGTGCGGAACAGGGGGAAATAGTAGAGCGCCTCCGCCTTGTCCTCAAACGTGGGCAGCTGCTTGTTCACCATGTCCATGAAGATCACCCAGGCCTCATCGTGCTGCGGGCCCTTGTTGGTGAGCGCGTAGCCGCCTTGCTGGGCCAGGGATTCCTTGGACAGGTACTGGGAGTATTCGAGGCCCTTGTTCTCCATCCCGATGTCGGTGATGAGCTGCGGATCGCCCCAGGCGTTCCTGATGAACAGTTCCTTCATCTTCTTCACGCCTTGTCCGGCGACCTTGCCGAAGCCTTCGCCCCGGGCCATCTGGTGCATCATCTCGAGGCTGGCCTCGGCGTTGCCCCAGACCATCTCCAGTCCGCCCGTTCGCTCCTTGTTCAGGATGCCGCGCTGGTAGCACTCCATGACGAAGGCGCAGAGGGTGCCGTAGGTGATGGTGCAGATGCCGTAGGTGTCGCAGTAGAAGTTCAGTTCCAGCAGGTAGTCGGGGTCGAAGATGCCGCAGTTGGAGCCCAGACCCGCGGCGTTTTCGTACTCGGGACCATCCACCGTCACCATGTCGCCCTTGTAGGGGCCGGTCTTCAGCACGAGGCCATCGGCGCCCTTGGCGCAGGCCATGGAGCAGCCGTACCAGCAGCCGTCCACCGTGTGCTGGGTGCAGCGGTGCTGCCAGTACTCCGAATCGATCTTGTGGGTATCGGGGTGTGAGCCGAACTGGAAGTTGTGGACCGGCAGCAGGTCGTAGGCATCCATGATCTCGACGATGTGCGCAGTGCCATTGCGGCGCATCATGCACTGGGAGCCGTCGTTCTCGCGGATTTCCTTGTGGTACTTCACGCCCGTCTTGGCGATGGTCTCGGGATCCGCGGGGTGGTTCATGTCGCCAGCCACCTTGGGCCCGCGGATGACAAGGGCTCGGATGCGCTTGTCCCGGAACACGGTGCCGATGCCGCCCCGGCCGGCCTGCTTGAAGCGCACGCACTTGCGGCGGCGGTCGTAGAACGAGAAGTTCAGCATGCCGATGAGGCTGTGCTCGGCGGCCGCGCCGGTGGATACCACCGAGATGTTCGGCAGGTCCGCTTCGTTCTCGGCGTACATGTGCGTCAGGATTTCCGCCAGCACATGGCTGTCCACGGGATCCGTGGGCGCCTCTTCGATGCGGATGATGCCCTTCTGGCCATCGATGAACAGGATGACGTCCTTGTCGGACTTACCCTGCAGTTCGAGGGCGTCGAAGCCCGAGAACTTCAGCAGGGGGCCATAGAAGCCGCCCACGTTGGAATCGATGGGAATGTCCGTCTGGGGCGAGAGGCTCACCACCAGGGACTTGCCCGTGCCCGCGTATTGCGTCATGCCCGACACGGGACCGGGGCTGATGATGATCTCGTTCTCGGGATCGTTCCACCGGGTGGTGGGCTTCACCGCATTCCAGAGGTGCCAGAGGCCGAAGCCGCGCCCGCCGATGAAAACATCCTTCATCTGCTGGGTGACAGGCTTCTCCGTGATCTCCAGCGTGTCCACGTTCACATAGAGGCTGCGGTTGGTGTAGCCCTTGTCCGGCAGGCTGGGTGTGTAGGTGATCTCCTTCAGCACCCTGTGCGCCGCCTTGATGGCCTCGAGCCCGTCGAGGTACTCGGTGCGCTTGGTGTAGTCGATGTCCATCACTTTGCTGGGATCGAAAACGAGCTGGCTCATGACGGTTCCTCTTCTTGGAAGGGATTCACCACGGAGACACAGAGAACACGGAGGATTTCACGGAGTCAAATGCTCTTGACCGTTTTTCTCCGTGCGCTTTTCCCGGTGCCCTCCGTGTCTCCGTGGTGGATTTTTAGCGCTCAGATGATGCGGACAGGCGGCTCGGGGACTTCCTGGATGGAAAGCGCACCGTGGGGGCACACCTTCACGCAGATGCCGCAGGAAGTGCACTTGTGGGGTGTGATCCAATCGGAATTCCGCATGAAGGCCTCCTTCTCGCAGAAGCCGATGCACATGTAGCAGCCCACGCAGACCTTCTTGTCGATCATGACGACGCCGAGCTTGTTGCGCTTCAGTGCCTCCGTGGGGCAGACCACCACACAGTCGCCACACTGGTCGCAGAGCACCGCATGGCCGCCGCCATCCTCGTAGGCCTTGATCTGGAGGGCGGCCTGTTTGGGGTCATCGACCTTGAACACCCGGACCGCGCACTCCAGCTCACATTCGTGATTGCAGTTGCGCCCTGCGTCGCACTTCTGGAAATCGATCACCAGCTGTTTCATGGCGAAGGCGCCTCCGGACGGGTTTGGTCAACACCACACAGGGCAGGCAAAGCCGACCCACAGGTGAGGCTATTCCCGAGGCGTTATCCACGCAATGGACAGCGGTCACACTTCCGGTTCGAGGCCCTCCTTGCGGATGAGATGGACGGCCGTGGCCTTGAAGGAGGCCACCACCGCCCGCCCCGGCTGAAGCTCCAGTTCTGACAGGGATTGGGCGGTCACGAAGGCCGTCAGAAAGAATCCGCAATCCAGTTCGATCTTGTAGAAAGGGCCCCGGGGTATGACCTTGGTCACAGCTCCGGGGAAGGCATTGCGCACGCTGCTGCTGATATCGGTCTGTAAAGACAGGGCCACGTGCTCAGGGCGCACCCCGATGAGAACGGTTTGGCCGGGCTGGGCCTCACCGATGGCCTGAACTTCCCGGTCCCCCAGAACCTTGCGGAGGCGAAGCGAGACCAGGCCGTCCTGGCAGGTCACCACCTGCCCCTTGAGCAGAGTCTCCATGCCCATGAAGGAGGCCACAAAGGGATCCTCCGGGTGGTTCATCACCTCCCGCAGGCCACCCAGCTGCACGATGCGGCCCTCCCTCATCACTGCCAGGCGATGCGCCAGTCGGGCCGCCTTGCCCTGGTCGTGGGTGGCAATCACAGCGGTGGTTTCGGTTTCCGCCAACAGCCGACCCAGATCTCCGATGAGTTCCTCCCGCGTCGGGGCATCCAGGGACGAGAACGGCTCATCCAGGAAAAGGATTTCCGGTTGCAGAACAAAGGCCCGGGCCAAGGCTGTGCGCTGGGCTTCACCGCCGGACAGGTGCTTGGCGGATCGATCCAGCAGATTCCCGAGCCCCAGCCGCCCGGCCCACTCCTGCACACGGGGCAGCCGCTCAGATTTGGGTAGGCCGCGCAGTCTCAGACCCGTGGCGATGTTCTCGGCCACGGTGGCGTCGAAGAGCAGCGGATCCTGGAACACCATGGTGATGCGGCGCCGGAAAACCTCGCGCTCGGCGCGAGCACTGAGGTCGGTGCCATGGAAGTGCAGCGTGCCTTCAGCCGGTTGAAGCAGACCTGCCAAGGTGAGCATCAGGGTGCTCTTGCCGGCGCCATTGGGCCCCATGAGGGCGAGCACTTCACCGGCGCGGAGATCGAGGCTCGGCACCTCCAGCACCTGGGCGCCCCCCCGGCGAACCCGAATCCCGCGTGCTTGAAGGACCGAAGGGCGGCTCATCGTGGGCGGCTCCGCTGCTGCAGATGGGTGAGCAGCGCGTTCACGCCAAGGGCCAGGAGCAGCAGGATGAAGCTGAGGGCGAAGGCCACGTCGAAGTTGCCGCGGCTGGTTTCCATCACCGTGGCCGTGGTCAGCACTCGGGTGCTGCCTTTGAGGTTGCCGCCCACCATGATGGAGGCGCCCACTTCGGAGATGACCCCGCCGAAGCCCGCCATGACCGCTGCCAGCAGGGGGAGCCGCGCCTCCCGCAACAGCAGCCAGATCATCTGCGGACGGCTGGCGCCCAGGGAGAGGATCTGCAGGCGCAGTCCCGGTGGCAGGTGCTGCAGCGCCGCCAGGCCCAGCCCCGCGATGATCGGCGTGGCAATCACGGCCTGGGCCAGGATGATGGCGGCGGGCGTGTAGAGGATGCCAAGGAAGCCGAAGGGCCCGTTGCGCCAAAGCATGACAGTGACAAACAAGCCCACCACCACGGGCGGCAGCCCCATGCCTGTGTTCACCAGGGCGATGACCAGGCGTTTGCCGGGAAACTCATTGAGCGCCACCCCCAGGGCCAAACCCAACCCGAGGATGACGCTCAAAGCGGTCGCGATGCCCGATACCTTCAGCGAGAGCAGGGTGATCCGGAGGACCTCAGGATCCAGCGTGAGCAGCAGATCAATCGCCTTCCTCAAGCCCTCCCAGATCAGATCCATTTAGCGGCCATTCAAAAAGAATTCACCACGGAGACACGGAAGTCCCAGAGATCACACTTAGAGAAAAGCACGGAGCCATCTTGCTCCGCGGAGGATTCCCCCTGTGCCCTCCTCCGTGTATGTCTCTGTGCACTCCGTGTCTCCGTGGTGGGTTTGCTAAGGCTACTCAGCTTCAAGGAAGGGGAACTTGATGTCCCGCGGCGGCGTGAAGCTTTCCTTGATGGTGCGCGGCGACGTCCAGCGGATCAAGTTCAGCAGGCTGCCCGCCTTGTCGTTGGTTCCGGAAGCGCGGGCGCCGCCGAAGGGCTGATGGCCCACCACCGCGCCGGTGCACTTGTCATTGATGTAGAAGTTCCCGGCGGTGTTCGCCAAGGCCTTCGTCAGCTGGTTGATGGTGTAGCGGTCCCGGGCGAAGATGGCGCCAGTGAGGGCGTAGGGCGAGGTTTGGTCCAGCAGCTGCAGCGTCTCTTCCAGTTTGGCGTCGTCGTAGACGTAGATGGTGACGACGGGCGCGAAGATCTCCTCCTCCATGGTCACGAACTTGGGGTCCGTGGTGACGACCACCGTGGGTTCGATGAAGTAGCCCTTGCTCTTGTCGCCCTTGCCGCCGGCAATGATCTCGGCGTCCTTGGCGTTCCTGGCCAGCTCGATGTACTTCATGGTCTGATCAAACGCGGCCTCGTCGATGACGGCGTTGAAGAAATTGCGGAAGTCGCGCACGTCACCCATCTTGATCTCGGCCAGGAGGGCCAGGATGCGCTCCTTCACCTCGGCCCAGCGGGAGGCCGGAATGTAGACGCGGGAACAGGCCGAGCACTTCTGGCCCTGGTATTCAAAACCCGCGCGGACGATGGCCGCGGTGGTCTCCTCCAAGTCGGCGGAGGCGTGCATGAAGATGTAGTCCTTGCCACCGGTCTCGCCCACGAGGCGGGGATAGCTCTTGTAGCGGGAGAGATTATCGCCGATGGTCTTCCACATGCTGTTGAACACGCCGGTGGAACCCGTGAAGTGCAGGCCCGCGAAGTTCGGATCATCCAGCACGATCTTGCCGATCACGGAGCCTCGGCCGGGGATGAAGTTGATCACGCCATCCGGCAGGCCCGCCTCCTTGAAGAGCTGCATGAGGTAGTAGTTGGAGAGCACCGAGGTGGACGCGGGCTTCCACACCACCGTGTTGCCCATGATGGCGGGCGCCGTGGCCAGGTTGGCGCCGATGGCCGTGAAGTTGAAAGGCGTCACGGCGAGCACGAAGCCTTCCAGCGGCCGATAGTCCACGCGGTTCCACACATGGGGATCAGAGATGGGCTGCTGCTTATAGATGTCCTCCATGAACTTCGCATTGAAGCGGAGGAAGTCGGCGGTCTCGCAGGTGGCGTCGATCTCGGCCTGGTAGGCACTCTTCGACTGGTTGAGCATGGTGGCAGCGTTCAGGATGTAGCGGTACTTGCCGGAAATCAGGCTGGCCATCTTGTGGAAGATGGCGGCGCGATCCTGCCAGGGCGTGGCCTCCCAGTCCTTTTTCGCGGCCAGGGCGGCGTCGATGGCCAGGCGGATCTCCGCCTCGCCCGCCTCGTGGTAGCGGGCCAGCACGTGCTGGTGGTCGTGGGGGCAGACGGCCTTCTGGATCTTGCCCGTCCGCACTTCCTTGCCGCCGATGATGAGCGGGATCTCGATTTCCTGATTGAACTGCCGCTCCAGCTCAGCCTTGAGGAGCGCCCGCTCTTTCGATCCCGGCGCGTAGGACAGGATCGCCTCGTTATGGGACTCGGGCAGGCTGAAGATCGCGTTTGACATGGGTTCTATCTCCTTCCGGCGTCCACTTCCGGAACGTCGGCATCGGGAAAGAATAACGGCGATCCATAAAGCTTGATTCCGAATTCTTTGATCCGTGCCTGGACAGCTTTTGACACCAGGAAGTCAGCAAAGGCGCGGCCTCCGGCGCTGTTCACCTTGGGGAAGCGCGTCGGGTTTAGCTCGATGACATGGTAGACATTCCTGAGGGAGGGATCGCCTTCATGCAGAATGGCTAGCCCAAGGTTTTTTCGCAGGGCGAGAAAAGTGCCCCGATCTGACAATGTGTAAGCCTTCTTTTCCGCGGCCACGGCCAGGGTCTGCCCCATGCCCTGGCCCGTCTGCTGGTACCAGGCCTGGCCCTCCACGGCGACGCCTGCGGCCTTCCAGAGCTTCAGCTCCATGGCGTGGGTGCCGGAGTTGTCGCCACGGGAGATGAAGAGCGCCTTCGCGGCAGCGATGCGCTGAAAGCTCTCCTGGGCGGTGTGTTTGGCCACGCCTGCGGGATCGGCGGGAGTGCCGAGCAGCACGAAATCGTTGTGCATGACGATGCGGCGGTTGATGCCCGCACCATCGGCCACCAGGCCCTTTTCGGCGTCGGGGGAATGGACCAGCAGCACATCGGCCTCACCGCGCTTGCCCATGGCGATGGCCTGGCCAGAGCCCACCGCGATGGTCTTGATCTGGTAGCCCGTCTGCTTCTCGAAGAGTGGGATGAGTTCATCCAGCAGGCCCGAATCCTGAGTGCTGGTGGTGGTGGCCAGGATCACTGTGGGCTGGGCGACCTTCGCCTGGGTCGGCGGTGCGGCAGCCAGAAGGAGCGACGCCATGGCGGAGGCCAGGGAAATGCTCCAGCGTTTGAGCGTGGATCGCTGCATGTTGACCTCCGGTCGATAGTTTTGCAGGAACACAACGGTGAGTGTTAAACGGTGTGATTTGTTTTGCGGAATGTCACATCAGGAGAAGAGGCGTTTCCGGAACGCCTTCACATCCTCAGCGATGGCTTCAGAGGCCTTGGCCTGGATGACCCGGAACCGGGCCAGGGCCTCCTGGCCCAAAGGCGTCACCTGGGCGCCGCCGCCCTGTAGCCCGCCCTTGACTGCCACCACCACCGGTGACTTGAAACTCTGATTCATCTCGTCCACGAGCATCCACGCCTTGCGGTAGCTCATGTCCAGTTCGCGGGCGGCTGCGGAAATGGAACCCACGCGGCTGATGGCTTCAAGCAGATCCGCCTTGCCTTGCCCGATGGCGATGTTCTCTCCATAGGCGATGCGGATGCGGATGGTGGCGGCCTGCTGGGTGGGCTTGGTCATGGCGGGTTCCTGGAGATCCCCCATTTCACCACGGACCGGAAAGGGCGGCTTCTGATTGCAAGCGAAGGCCCGGCCTTGAGAGGCCGGGCCTTGGACAGAAGGACGCTACTTCTTGCCGAAGAAGCCCAAGATCGCCGCGGCCACTTCCTCCCGCATGGCCTCCGTCATCTCGGGGTAGACAGGCAGACTCAGCACTTCCTTGGCGGCTCGCTCGGATTCCGGCAGCTGGCCGGCCTTGTAACCCAGATCCTTGAAGCAGGGCTGCTCGTGCAGGCAGATGGGGTAGTAGATGGCACTGCCGATGCCGCGCTCCTTGAGGTGGGCCTGCAGCGCATCACGCTTGCCGCCCTTCACGCGGATGGTGAACTGGTTGTAGATGTGGCGGCCATCGGGCACCACCTCCAGGGGCAGCAGCACCTCATCGGCGGTCAGGCCCTTCATGCGCTCGAGGTACCACTTGGCGTGGGCGCGGCGGCCCTCATGCCAACCATCGAGCATGGGCAGCTTGGCGCGGAGCACCAGGGCCTGGAATTCGTCCATGCGCCCGTTCATGCCCACCTCATGGTGCACATAGACGGGTTCCATGCCGTGCACGCGCATGCGGCGCACCCGGCTCGCCAGCGCCGCGTCATCGCGGATGGCGGTCATGCCTGCATCACCGAAAGCGCCCAGGTTCTTGGTGGGATAGAAACTGTAGGCCGTCAGATCACCGAACTGCCCGGCGGACTTGCCCCAGCCCTTGGCGCCCAGGCTCTGACAGGCGTCCTCCACCACCGGGATGCCGTGCTTCTGGGCCACGGCCAGAATGCTCGGCATGTCCGCCAGCTGCCCGAAGAGGTGCACGGGCATGATGGCCTTCGTGCGGGGCGTGATGGCCGCCTCCACCAGGGCGCCCGTGGCGTTGAAAGTCGCTGGTTCCAGATCGATGAAGACCGGCTTGGCACCCAAGCGCGACACCACACCCGCCGTGGCGAAGAAGGTGAAGCTGGGAACAATCACCTCGTCGCCGTGTCCCACACCCAGGGCCATGAGGGCCACGAGCTGGGCATCGGTGCCGCTGGACATGGCCACCGCATGGGCTGCGCCCGCGTAGGCGGAGATCTCCGCCTCCAGGCCCTTGACATTCTCACCGAGGATGAAGGCCGAGCGATCGATGAGGCCCGTGAGGCCCTCCAGCACCTTCGTCTTGACGGCGGCGTTCTGCGGGGCGAGCTCAAGCATCGGGACAGGCATGGGTGCCTCCAAATTCGGTGTTCAAGTATGCCAGCGGGTCAAGCGAGATTCCGTCACATCGGCACGAACGAGCACCAGGGATAAAAGGCTCACCACCAAGACTTTGGTGGTGAGCAGTTCAATCTTCCGCGTCAGGCGTTTCGCTGGGTTTCATGGGCCGCATGAGCGGGAACAGGATGACGTCGCGGATGCTGGCGCTGTTGGTGAGCAGCATGACCAGGCGATCGATGCCGATGCCTTCACCACCGGTGGGGGGCAGGCCATGCTCCAGGCTGGTGACAAAGTCCTGATCCAGCAGCATGGCTTCGTCGTTGCCTGCCTCCCGTTCATCCATCTGGGCCTGGAAGCGGCCCATCTGGTCGACGGGATCGTTCAACTCTGAGTAGGCGTTGGCCAGTTCCATGCCGCCGATGAACAGCTCGAAGCGGTCCACGAAGCGGTCGTCGCCTTCCAGTGTCTTGGTCAGGGGCGACAGCTCGATGGGGTAGTCGGTGATGAAGGTGGGCTGGATGAGCTGCTTCTCGGCGTGGTGCTCGAAGAGGTCGCCCAGCAGGGTGCCCACGGTCTTCTTGTCCACGTCCTCGATGTGCACGGCCTTGGCCAGGCTGCGCACGCAATCCCCATCCTCCAGGAGACGCCGCTCGATGCCGCCGTACTCCGCGATGGCATCTTTCATGGTGAGGCGCCGGAAGGGTGCGGCGTAGGAGATCATCGCCTCGCCCCAGGGCAGCTGCTGGGAACCCATGACATCACGGGTGACGGTCTCGAACAGCTTCTCCGTGAGGGCCATCATGTCGCGCAGGTCGCTGCCCGCCTCGTACATTTCCATCATGGTGAATTCGGGATTATGCCGGACGCTGATGCCTTCGTTGCGGAAGCTGCGATTGATCTCGAACACCTTCTCGAAGCCGCCCACGATGAGACGCTTCAGATACAGTTCCGGCGCGATCCGAAGGTAGAGGTCCATGTCCAGGGCATTGTGGTGCGTGATGAAGGGCCGGGCCGTGGCGCCACCTGGGATGGGCTGCATCATGGGCGTTTCCACCTCCAGGTAGCCCTGTCCTTCCATGAAGCGCCGCACGGCGCTTACGATGCGCGAACGGGTCTGGAAGGTCTTCAGCACGTCGCCGTTGGAGACGAGATCCAGGTACCGCTGGCGATACCGCTGCTCCTTGTCCTGCAGGCCATGCCACTTCTCGGGGAGCGGCAGCAGCGCCTTGCTCAGGAACTGGATCTCCTTCACGCGCACGCTCAGCTCACCCGTCTTGGTGCGCATGAGGGGGCCCGTGATGCTGATGAAATCGCCCATGTCCAGGAGCTTGATGAGCTCCCAGTGAGCTTCCGAAAGGTCGTTCATGCGGAAGAAGCCCTGCACCTTCTCGCCGTTCTCGGTGAGGTGGGCGAACACGCTCTTGCCCATCTCGCGGATGGTGAGAATGCGACCCATGACCGATACCGTGAGCCCAAGGCCCTCCAGCTTCTCGTTGGTCCAAGTCTCCGCATCCGCATAGGTCGCCGCCAATTCCGCGATGCCATGGGACCGCTTCGCCTTCCGGGGCCAGGGTTCCACGCCCAGGTCCTTCAGCTTCTGGAGCTTCTCGAGGCGCACGTCGCGGTACTGGTTGGGCTGCATGGGAACTCCGGCACGAACCATCTAGTTTACCGAAACCCTCAGCGTTCTCCGAAGCCGCTGGCGTATTACAGTCCTTTCGCCTCCAAAGAGCGGGCGGCCTAAGGGGCCGTCACGAAAGAACCAGAAGGACGCTGGCTATTTCGCAACGGCCGCTAAGCGATAGGCCACGAAGGCCGATACATCCGGGGCCACGAAGGTGCCGGCCTCTTCGCTGAAGCCAAAGCGCCAGCGGGGGAGACGGGTGTGGTGGAAGGTCCAGTGCTGCTGCCAGCCGGCCCGATCCAGCCGGGACAGGCCCACCCGGTAGGGGCTGCCCGCATAGCCCAGGGCCACTTCGATACCCAAGCCCGAGAGCAGACCCGGCCCCTCGCCCTGCCAGGCCAGGCTGGCCCAGGCGCGGCTGAAGGAGGTCTTGTCCATGACCGTGCGCAGGGGACTGTCCTTGGGCAGGCCCAGCACCACCCGTTCTAGCTGGCCGAACACCTTCCAGTGGCCGTAGCGCTGCCAGAGGGCCCCGCCGAACAGCCCGTCCGTGCCGCCGTCCCCGGAGAAATCCGCCTGCTTGCCCGTGGGCAGCTGGACGGAGACACCCACGCGGCCACCGGAATCCGCCGTGCCGAAGGGCCGGATCCAGGCCACGTCCAGATCCATGAGCCGCAGCCCCGGCCGGGAGAGGTCGCCCACCACTTTGCCATCCCGTTCCAGGTGGTAGGCAAGGCGGTTCTTGGGGGCATCCTCGCGCCCGCCCTGCGGAAGGCTGAACATCTGATGCCAATTCCACATGGCCTGATCGGCGATCCCCCCCGAGCGCGAGGCCAAGCGGGCCCGCACATTCATTCGGGTGGAGCCCAGCCGCGTGGCCCAGTCTCCGGTGAGCTGCCATTCCTCCCCGTCCAGGCGGGCGAAGGTGCGCAAATCCGAGCTGTGCTCCAAGTCCGGCCGCAGCATCTGGCTGGTGGCTTCCAGGGCGATCTCATTCACGCCTTCCGGCAGTGGCTCGGGAAACCCTTCGAACCAGGCCACACGGTTGGGCCTGGGCGTTTCCTGGGCAGCGAGGCGAACCGTTGAAATCCCCAAGATCAGCGCCCCCACAGGTCCTGCTAGAACTCTATGGACCCGGAGGGGTAGATTGATGGAGGTCACGGAAGATCCTTTTCATACAGGTAACACTCTGCCCTGACGCTCCCAGCCCAGCCAGCGCGGTTTCTTGAATATTCATGAAGGACTGCAATGCCTTCGATGGAAGAGGCAAGCATAATTGTCCTCAACCATCCGATCTCGTTCTCCCCTAACTTTTCTTCACAGGAGCCGCTCCCATGACCCATCTCAAAGCCCGCCTTCTGGAGAAGATCCTAGAGCACCGCCCGCGCACCCAGCGTCTTAACAAGGAATTCGGCGATGTGGTGATCGACCAGGTCACCATCAGCCAGGCCCTGGGCGGCGCCCGCGACATCCACGCCCTGGTCACGGACATCTCCTACCTCGACTACCAGGAGGGCATCCGATTCCGCGGCAAGAACATTCCCGAAACCTTTGCGGCCCTGCCCAAGGCCCCCGGCGGTGAATACCCCACGGTGGAATCCTTCTGGTATTTCCTGCTCACGGGGGAAGTCCCCACGGCCAAGGACACCGAAGAGCTGGTGGCCGATTTCCAGGAACGGGCCAAGGTGCCGGCCTACGTCTTCGACGTCATCCGCGCCCTGCCCAAGGACAGCCACCCCATGGTGATGCTCTCCGCCGCCGTGCTCTCCATGCAGAAGGACAGCAAGTTCGCCGCCGCCTACCACGGCATGAAGAAAGACCAGCACTGGGACACCATGTTCGAAGACGCCTCCGATCTCGTGGCGCGCCTGCCCCAGATCGCCGCATTCATCTACCGCTGGAAGTACAAGAACGGCGACATCATCCCCGCCAAGCCCGGCCTGGACATGGGCGCCAACTTCGCCCACATGATGGGCATCGCCAAACCCTATGACGATGTGGCCCGCATGTACTTCATCCTGCACAGCGACCACGAGAGCGGCAACGTCAGCGCCCACACCACACACCTGGTGGCCTCCGCCCTGTCCGATGCCTACTACAGCTTCAGCGCCGGTCTCAATGGCCTGGCGGGCCCCCTGCACGGCCTCGCAAACCAGGAAGTGCTGGACTGGCTGCTGAAATTCCAGAAACAGCTGGATGGCGCCGAGCCCACCGAAGAGAACATCCGCAAGGCCCTCTGGGACACCCTCAACTCCGGCCAAGTCATCGCCGGTTACGGCCACGCCATCCTGCGCAAGACCGATCCCCGCTACACCGCGCAGATGGAGTTCTGCCTGAAGAACCTGCCCAACGATCCGCTCTTCAAGCTGGTCAACATGATCTACAAGGTGGCGCCCGGCGTGCTCACCGAGCAGGGCAAGACCAAGAACCCCTGGCCCAACGTCGATGCCCAGAGCGGTGTCATCCAGTGGTACTACGGCCTGCGCGAATACGATTTCTACACCGTGCTCTTCGGCGTCGGTCGTGCCCTGGGCGTGCTCGCCAACATCACCTGGGACCGCGCCCTGAACTACCCCCTGGAGCGCCCCAAGTCGGTCACCACCGACATGCTCGAAGAGTGGGCCGCCAAGGGCGGACGGAAGTAGCTCCCACACATCCAAAAAAGGGGCGGGCCCAATGGCCCGCCCCTTTTTGGCGAAACGACAACTACAGGATGAAGGTCAACTCGTTTTCCGGCGTGCGGCAATCCATGTCCAGCCCGCGGTCGCGGTGATCGGCGATCTCAGCAGAGACCCCCACGCTGCGGCCGAAGAGGAAGAGCGTGAAGGCCACTTCCTGGACCTGGCGAAGGCTGAGACGTCCGGCCTGAAGATCCTTCCACACCAGCTTGAGCGCGATCACGGCGAGCACCGCGTCCACATTCACGCAGAAGACATTCTTGGTCACGCCTTCGGCGTACAGCTCTTTCACCAGATGGTGGTAGAACTCCCAGAAGGCGTTATAAATACCCTTCTCCGTCAGCATGCCCGACACGAACTGCTCCCTGGGATCCACGTTGATCTTGTTGCCGCGGAACACCGGGTGGTTGATGCAGGGGATGGGCTTCACCGCCCCATCCTCGGTTTCCTGCGCCTTCTTCTTGTAGGCCCCGTAGGCCTTGGCGGCCTTGTTGGCCATGGCCTTCAGATCGAGGCCGTGGTTGGGATCGCCTGGATCCTTCAGCCCCGCATCCTTGAACTGCTCCATCAGGAAGTTGATGGACTCATAGCCGTTGCCACCATGCGCACGGCCCGTGTTCGAGAGGAAACCCACGAAGGACATGGAGATGTCGTTGCGGGCGCTGACACTCTCCTTGGCGCCCTTGGCTGACAGGGTGCCCGGGCCGTTGGTAATGGTGAGCCCGAGGAGCGTCTGGAATTCGAGCAACTCCGAGGCCCCGGGCACCCGGCCGAACAGCACCTTGAAGGCGTTCTCCGTGAAGCTGAGGTTCAGGTTCGACAGCTTCTTGTCCACCAGCTTCTTCCAGTGGGGGTTGTGCTCCCGGTCCACCACCGAATAGGCCACGATGCGCGCCAGCAGGTAGAAGTAGGTGACCGAATCCTCCACCAACTGGCGGCTGATGCGCTTCTCCAGCATGGGATTCCACAGCACGCACACGGCGATGGTGGCCAGCAGAAACTCGTAGGTGTCGCGGATCTCCAGCTTCTTCTTCTCCGCCATGTCGATGATGTGCTGGCAGACCCGGAGGGCCACACAGGACTTCTTCGACTTTTTGACTTCCTTGAAGAGCAGGTTGGAGACATCCGTCTTGCGCGAGGGTTCGGCGCTCAGGAGGTGCTTCTCCACATAGGCGTCCAGTTCGGGCGGCAGCGCCTCCGTGTGCTCATCCAGGCCAAACTCGCGGATGAGGTCGATGATGAAGCGGGCGTGTTCCCGCGATTTCGCCAGCAGGCCCTTGTCGCCCACCAAGGCGATCTGAGAGGCCAGGTAGGCATTGGGCGTGCACCCGTTGTCCCGCGCCACGTCGATGGCCGCCATGCGGCGTTCATCAATTTTCAGGAACAGGTTGAGGATCAGGTTCAGCGTGGGGATGTCCACCTTATCCGGCATCACCTTCGCAAGGGAGAAGAACAGGTTCTCTTCCAGCGTGCGGCGCGACAGGTCCAGCACCGATTTTCCATGCAATTCGGAGACCTGGGTCTCCGGGCTCATGCGGGAGGCGCCGGATTTGTCGGCCATGTTCTGGCGCAGGTAGTGGGCACCCACCTGCTTGATCACCTCCACCACCTGGCGGTCGTAGGGTGCGGGCGGCTTGGTCAGAGGCAGATCCAGGGCCGGAGGCAGCTTCACCATGGTGTCGCCCAGCCAGAGCTTGAGGGACAGATCGCCCGTGGTGGCGAAGTCGGGCTTTTCGCCGATCTTCTCGTAGACGGCGCGCACTGCATCGGGGATGTACTGGATGCTGGAAACGCGCACACCGCGCTTGCTCACCTCGCTGGTCTTGGGGTCAAAGACATCCACCCCGAAGTACTCGTCAAACCAGCGTTCCTTGCTCTCTGCATCGTCGCCGCTGCCGGACAGCGCGCCGGCATGGCCGCAAGCCCGGGTGATGTTCTTCTTCCAGCGCCCGGTGACGCAGGCGATGATCGGCTTGGTGAAGCCGAAGGTGCGGTCCTTGATCCAATCCAGGGCCATCTTTTCGTAGTAGCCACCGGGCTCAACGTAGACCACCACCGCTTTGGTGCGCGGATCGTTCTGCGCCGCATAGAGGAATTCCGGCAGGGCGAAGTGGATGTAGACATCCTTGCCGCTCGATACCGCCGTGCTGATGCCGAAGCCCGCCGTGCGGAGATACTCCGCCATGGTGGTGGTGAAGTTGCCAGAGTTGGAGTGGATGGCGATGGAGCCCTTCACCAGCGTTTCTTCGGGGTGATCACCACCCAGGCTGCCGCCGATGCGCACCCGATCCCAGGCATTGGCCATGCCCAGGCAGTTGGCGCCGATGACGTCGACGCCGGCTTCCTGGCAGAGGGCGCGGATGTTGCGGGAATCCCGCGCGGGCACCTTCTCCGTGACGATGACGATGCGTTTGAGGGCCTCGTTGTGGGTCACCAGTTCTGAAACAGCCTTGCACACACCCTGGGGCGGAATGTAGACCACGCCCATGTCGAAGGCGATGCCATGCTCCATGACTTCGCGGATGCTCCGGTAGACGGGGATCGCGCCGATCTTCGTCTCGAGGCTGCCCCGGCGCCCATACTGAACACCAGCCACCACGTTGCCGCCGCTGTACTCGTGCGACACCGGCGTCACCTTGCGGCTTTCGCTACCCAGGATGTTCATGACGCAGACGCGGTGTTCGCGGGTCACCAATTCTTCGAGGGAGTGGAGGCCGACGTAGTAGGGGAAGGGACGTGTCTTCAGTCGTCGCATCGCTATCTCCTAGGCCCGGACCTGCGTTTCAACCTGCTTGCGGTAGGCTTCGGCCCCTTCGGCCCGCCACCACTCGTCCACCTTCTTCGCATATTCCAGCGTGAGGATCATGGACGTGTCGTGGCCGAACACCTTGTAGGGCAGCCGCAGGCGGTCGAGGATGTCCTTGGCGTAGAACATGCCCTTCACCACGTTGGGCCCGCCCCGTCCGATCACCACGTAGAGCGGCTTCCAGCCCGCTTTTGAAACGTGGTCGCGCAGGGCATCGAAGACGCCCTTGAAGGTCACGTAGATGTCCGTGTTGTTGGCCTTGCCGCCGATGAGCAGCAGCATGCTGGCCTGCTTGTACCAGTGATCGAAGGCGATGCGGCTGATCTCGTAGATCTTTTCGTAGGGAGGATTGCCGCCGAAATCCGAGGAGAAGATGGCCGCCTCGCCCAGCGTTTCCGTGCCCGCGCTGTTGGCGCCGCCGCCGAACATGAAGGGAATGATGCTGCCGTTGGGATTCATCTCCAGCACGTCGCTCTGGCCCTGGTAGGTGCGCAGCTCGTTGATGTCCGCCTCGAAGGGGGTGGTTTCCGTCTGGAAGAGGACATCGGGCAAACCGATGCGCTTCCAGGCCGGGTTGTCCTGATCGAAGCTCGCCTTCACGTCGCAGGCCACCGGCAGGATCTGGTTGTTCCGGCGCTGCACCCGGATGGGATTGAGCTCGATGGTGGTGAGGCCGTAGCCATCATAGAGGTCCCAAAGCTTGGGCAGGTGCTGCACCAGGGCCGAGATGAAGGCCTCGGGACAGCCTGTATCCGTCAGCGCGTTGGTGATCTCGAAGGCATTGATACCGATGAAGGGATCGATCTCCACCACGGCCTTCTTCTCGGCCGGAAGCTCTTCGATGTCCACACCGCCCCACGGCGTGATGGTGAACACAGGGCCGCGGTGCACGCTGGAACTGGAGATGCTGAAATAGACTTCCAGATCGGAGGGGACGAAGGCCTCCATGGTCACCCCATTGGCCGTGACCGTCTTGTTGCCGTAGACATGCTGGGCGAAGAACAGATCGCGCTTGGCCTGCAGGGCCTCCTGCAGCGTGCTCACCACCCGCACCAGCCCCGCCTTGCCCTTTTTTCCCACACCGCCGTAGAAGGCCGGCTTCACCACCAGCTTCTTGTGCTTCTCGAGGAACTGCTGGATCTCCTGGTTCGTGGCCGATCCATCAATGAACTCCGCCACGGGAAATTCAACCAGCTGCAGAAGCTTGGAGCCGTACCGCAAGCCCGAAAGTTGCATGATCCCTCCCCGTTCTTTCTGGCAATGAACTGGAACACCAACCTGCCTGGATGCGGGTCCGAGTCCACATAAATGATACTTACATCGTCTTTCAAGACCAGAACCTAGGGGCGGTCAAGGGTCACAACCCCGCCTGGAGGTCTCGGTGGTGCTCTGAGGGTGCCATGGGTGCTTTTCGGCCGCGGCTGGGCCCCACAATAGAACAGGGCGGGAATTCCCGCCCCGTTCCTTGTTCATCCGCCTGACATCAGCCCCGATTGATGGCGCTCGCCTTCACGAAGGCCGTGAACAAGGGGTGCGGGTTCAGGGGGCGGCTCTTGAACTCGGGGTGGAACTGACAGGCCAGGTAGTAGGGGTGGTCCTTCAGCTCCACGATCTCCACGAAGACGCCATCGGGGCTCATGCCCGTGAACACGAGACCCTTCTCCTCCAGCGCCTTCTTGTATTCGTGGTTGAACTCGTAGCGGTGGCGGTGGCGTTCGCTGATGTCGGTGCTGGCGTAGGCCTTGGCCGCCTGGCTGGCCGGCGCGAGGCGGCAGGGATAGGCGCCCAGTCGCATGGTCCCGCCCAGTTCTTCCACATCGACCAGTTCGCGCAGCTTGAAGATCACGCGATGCTTGGGGGCGTCGTCGAACTCGGTGGAATCGGCGCCTTCCAGACCCACCACGTTGCGGGCGAACTCCACGGAGGCCATCTGCATGCCGAGGCAGATGCCGAAGAAGGGGATCTTGTGCTCGCGGGCGTACTGGATGGACTTGATCATGCCGCGGGTGCCGCGCACGCCGAAGCCGCCGGGCACCAGCACGCCGTGGCAATCCTGCAGGAAGGCGGCAGGATCCTGGTTCTCCAGTTCTTCTGCCTCGATCCACTTGAGGTCCACGTGGGTTTCCAGTCCGTAGCCTGCGTGGTGCAGGGCCTCGATGAGGCTCTTGTAGCTCTCCTTGAACTCCACGTACTTGCCCACCACGCCGATGCGCACGCTGCCCTTGGGGTTGCGGATGCGGTGCAACAGGTTCTGCCAGGCGCTGAGATCCGGCTGCTTTTCGCCCAGCCCCAGCAGCACGGCCACCTTGGCATCGAGGCCCTCCTGGTGCAGGTTGAGGGGCACCTCGTAGATGGAGTGGGCATCGCGGGCGCTGAAGACCGCGTCCTGGGTCACGGAGCAGAACAAGGCGATCTTGTCCTTCAAGTCGCGGGGGATGTCCTGCTCGGCGCGGCAGAGCAGGACGTCGGGCTGGATGCCCAGGGCGCGCAGTTCCTTGACGCTGTGCTGGGTGGGCTTGGATTTCAGCTCGCCCGCGGCCTTGATGAAGGGCACGTAGGTGAGGTGCATGTTGATGGCGTTGCCGAGGCCCGCTTCCAGCTTGAACTGCCGGATGGCCTCGAGGAAGGGCTGGCTCTCGATGTCGCCCACGGTGCCGCCGATCTCCACGATCACCACGTCCATGTCCTTGGCCACCTTCTTCATCACGCCCTTGATCTCGTCCGTGATGTGGGGGATCACCTGCACGGTCTTGCCCAGGTAGTCGCCGCGGCGCTCCTTCTGGATCACGGTGTTGTAGATGCGGCCCGTGGTGATGGTGTGGTTCTGGGTGGTGGGCACCGAGGTGAAGCGCTCGTAGTGGCCCAGGTCCAGATCGGTCTCGGCACCGTCATCGGTGACGAACACCTCGCCGTGCTGGAAGGGCGACATGGTGCCCGGATCCACGTTCAGGTAGGGATCCATCTTCATGAGCGTCACCTTCAGCCCGCGGGCCTCCAGCAGGGCGCCCAGGCTCGCCGCGGCAATGCCCTTGCCCAGGCTCGAAAGCACACCGCCGGTGACGAACACATACTTAGTCATCGCCTACTCCTTGAACTGATCACCACCAAGACACCAAGGCACCAAGAACTGCAAAAAGGCTTAGAGAACGAATCTTGAAATTCCGTTCTTCATAACGGGGACATTGAAATTGAGGAGAAAGCCGAGCCTTCGGCCGGACAGCTTCAAGCAGGTAAGAAGTTGGGCGTCATGGACCGGCAGGAGTTTCTCCAAAGCCTTGAGCTCAATGACCGCGAGCCCTTCCACAAGGAGGTCGAGGCGGAATCCGCCATCCAGGGTCAATCCTTCATAACGGATCGGCACTGGGACTTGCGCTTCCACTTGCAGCCCACGATGACGAAGCTCATGCGAAAGACACGTTTCGTACACGCTTTCTAATAGCCCGGGACCCAAGGCGGGATGAACCTTAATGGCGGCATCCACAATCAAGGAGGCAATCCTCTCTTCTTGAGGTGAGAGGTTCTTTCTTGGTGTCTTCGTGTCTTGGTGGTGATCTTTTCCGGGTTCCGGATTCACATCTCCTCCGGGGCCTGGATGCCCATGAGGAACAGGCCCTGGCGCAGCGCGCGGGCCGTCGCCACGCACAGGGCGAGGCGGGCGTCGCGCACGGCGGGCGTGTTCTCTGGGGCAAGAATGGGACAGTTCGTGTAGTAGCCGCTGAACGACCTGGCGACCGACACCAGCTGACGCGCCAGCGGGGTGGCCATGCAGCCTTCCGCCACGGCGGCGATGGCACCGGGCAAACCGGCCAACTCGAAGAGCAGGGCTTGTGCTTCAGGCGCCTGAAGACCGCCCAGATCCGCAGGCGGTGGCGCAGAAGCGAAGGGCACCACGGGGCCCACCGGCGTTCCAGCCTGGGCCTTGGCCGCCCAATCGCCACCGGCTTTTCTCAGCACGCTCATGATGCGGGCGTGGGCGTACTGCACGTAGGGGCCCGTGTCGCCATCGAGGGCGATCACGCGGTCCCAGGTGAAGGTGATGGGCTTCACGCGGTCGTTCATGGCGTCGAAGAACACCACGGCGCCCATGCCCAGCATCTCGGCCACCTCGGCCTTGTTCGCCAGGTCGGGGTTCTTCTCGTCGATGATGGCGGCCACGCGCTCACGGGCCTCGTCGAGCACATCCTCGAGGAAGATGACATTGCCCTTGCGGGTGCTCATCTTGCCTTCGGGCAGCTTCACCATGCCGAAGGGCGTGTGCAGCATGCGGCCCTTGAACCAGGGATCCAGCTTGTCGAGCACCGCGAAGATCTGCTGGAAGTGCAGCACCTGATCCGTGCCCACCACGTAGAGGCAGCGGTCGAAGGCGTAGGCTTCTTTGCGATACAGCGCCGCAGCGAGATCGCGGGTGGCGTAGATGCTGGTGCCATCGCCCTTCTGCACGAGGCAGGGCGTGCTGATGCCCACGTCCTCCAGGTTGATGATGCGGGCGCCCTTGTCGCCTTCCACCAGCAGCCCCGCGGTCGCGAGCCGATCCATGGTGGGGACGAGGCGGTCCTCGTAAAACGCTTCGCCCTGGGATAGCGTGTCGAAGCTGACGCCGAGACGGTCGTAGATGCGCTGGAATTCCTTCAGCGAGATCTCGCGGAACCAGCTCCAGAGGCGGCGGGCCTCGGCGTCACCGGCTTCCAGCCGCTTGAACCAGCCGCGGGCCTCGTCGCGCATGGCCGGATCGTTCTCTTCTTCAGCATGGAACCGCACATACAGCTGGAACAGACGGAAGAGGGGTGTGCGGCGCTTGTCAGGAGCCGGCTCAGCCCAGTCGAAATCCTGCTCCAGGTCGGCGTTTCCGTCCTGAGCCCAGCGGGTGTAGGCCGCCAGCAGCGTGCCGAACTGGGTGCCCCAATCGCCCAGGTGGTTGAGGCGGATCACGTCGTAACCCAGGGCCTGGTGGGTCTGGGCCAGGGCGTGGCCGATCATGGTGGAACGAAGGTGGCCGATGGTGAAGAGCTTGGCGATGTTCGGTGAACTGTACTCGACGATCACCTTCTTGCCGTTGGCCGGGCGGAAGCCAAAGGGCCGCCCTTCAGGCGCCGCGAGAATGGCGCCCAGCACCGCCTGGGCGCGGGTCTCCGGCGCCAGTTTCAGGTTCAGGTACGGACCGGCGGCCACCAGCGTGGCGCCCTCGATGGCAATGGCACCGGCCAGTTCCTGCGCAAGCTGCGCCGGATTCTTGCCCAGCTGCTTGGCCGCACGGAAACAGGGGTAGGCCAGGTCGCCCAGCTCGCCGGACTTGGGCCGCTCCAGCGCGATGTCCACGCCAGGCAGGGCCGCCGCCAGCCGCTGTTCGAAGGTGTGTCGCAGGGCATCCATTCCATCAATCCTTAATTCGCCAGCTCGGCCAGGGCCTTTTCGTAGTCTTCGGTCTTGGGCGGAACGCCGTGCCAGCCGGCCTGGTTCTCCATGAAGCTCACGCCCTTGCCCTTCACGGTGCGGGCGCAGATCATCGCAGGTTGCCCTTTGATCGTGCGGGCCCAGGCCAGGGCCTCCAGGATCTGGGTGAAGTCGTGGCCGTCGATTTCCTTCACGGCCCAACCGAAGGCTTTCCACTTGTCGGTGATGGGGTTGATGTTCATCACTTTCTTCACGTCGCCGTCGATCTGCAGGCCATTGAGGTCATGGAACACGCACAGGTTGTCGAGCTTGTGGTGGGGCGCCGCCATGGCCGCTTCCCAGATGATGCCTTCCTGGCTTTCGCCATCGCCCACCACACAGTAGACGCGGCTGTCGGATTTCTGCACCTTCAGACCGATGGCGATGCCCACGGCCTGGGGCAGGCCCTGGCCCAGGCTGCCGGTGGTCACTTCCACGCCCGGGGTGTAGTGGTTTTCGGCATGGCCCTGGAGCTTGGTGGGGTACTGGCGGAAGGTCTCCAGCCAGGCATGGGGGAAAAAGCCCTGGTCGGCGAGGATGGCGTACTGGCTGGGGCAGGCATGGCCCTTGGAGAGCACGAAGCGATCCCGTTTGGGATTGGTTGGATCCTCCGGGAACACCCTCATTTCGTGGTAGTAGAGCGCCACGCCGAGGTCGATCCAGCTCAGGCTGCCGCCGGGGTGGCCGCTCTGGGCCTTGTAGACCTGCAGCAGCACATCCTTGCGAAGGGCTTTCGCCTTCGCCGCCAAATCCACGACGGACTCCAATTTCTGCTGCGGCATGACCCCATCCTTCCCGGGAGGCCCATCGCCTCCGACTAGGATGCCCTGGCGAGGCCCCCGCAGGAAGGGGTCGAATCAGCCTTGGGCCCAGGCTTTTGCCCTTGACCTAAAGGCTGTTTGCGATAGGATGGTCTTTCGCGCTTCCCCATGCCCCTGTACGGGGGACTGCTCCGGAAGCTGGAGAATCGAACATGGCCAATCACAAGTCCGCTGCCAAGAAGGCCCGTCGCGATGCCGAGGCGCGCCTGCGCAACCGCAGCAATCGCTCGACCCTGAAGACCGCCGTCAAGAGCTTCCTGGCCCTGATCGCCGGTGGCAAGAAGGATGAGGCCGCCAAGCTCCTGCCCGCCACCCAGGGTCTGGTCGACAAGGCCTGCCGCAAGGGCGTCATGCACAAGAATGCTGCGGACCGCACCAAGTCCCGCCTGGCCGCCAAGGTCAACAAGCTGGCCTAGTTCGGCCTCTCTCTCATGCAAAGGACCCGGGCAACCGGGTCCTTTGCGTTGCCCCTTTTCGGCCGGTCCCGGGGCATTCCATTGATGGATCAGAAGATTTTCGCGTTGGATGGGCTTTGCTCTAATTGGTAGCATTTCCCGCGTGCGGCCCCTGATCTGAGCTGTGATCAAGACCTCACGCCCCCGCCCCGATAGAGCAGAGTCTTGGAGGTTTCATGCGGTTGTTTCTTCGAGCCCTTCCCTGCCTGATGCTCGGGCTGCCTTTGTCCGCCGATGGCGCGGCCATGCTGAAAGACGCCATGGCCTACTACTACGCCAACGGCGCCATGGCCCTCATCAAGGAAGCCAATTCCGGTAAATTCCACGATTCCCCCGCGGGCTACCTGATGGTGCTGGATGAGTCCGGCAAGACGCTCATCCACGGAGAATCCTCCAAGTACATCGGGGCCAACATGAGCAACGTCAAGGACGCCACTGGCCGTGCCTTCATCAAGGAAGCTCTGGATGCGCGCGCCAAAGGCAAGGGCCGCATCAGCTTCCTTTGGAACAAGGGCGGCGCCCAGGTGAAGCGGAGCCTGCTCTGGGAGTTCCAGGAAGGCGTGCTCTTCGCCTGGGTGATGGACGAGCACTGAGCGCTAACCCCAGACCGGCGGCACCCGCACGTCGCCCTTCGGGACCCGGCTCCAATCGAAACCGGCAATGAGTTCTTCCACCTGGCAGGGCTTCGCCTCGCTCAAACAACCCAGGCTCCAGCCCAGCCAGCCGAGCAGATCCGGCACAGCCACACCCCTGTCAGCCAAGGCTTCGATGCCCAAGGCCCCAGCCCGTTTCCCCAGGCGGCCCCCATCCGGCGCCAGCACCATGCCCAGATGGGCGTAGGCCGGTGTTGGGAGGCCCAGAGCTTCCTGCAACCGGATCTGAGTGGCCGTCACGGGGCGAAGGTCCGCCCCCCGCACCACCTCGTCCACACCCTGGGCGCCGTCATCCACCACCACCGCCAAGTGGTAGGCGAAGCAGCCATCGCGGCGGAAGAGCAGCGGATCGCCCGTGAGGAGGGCCGGATCATCTGATTGCGCCCCCAACAAGCGGTCCTCCCAGAGGATGACCCCATCGGAAAGCTGGAAGCGCAGGGCCCTCTCGAAACCCTCCCAGGCCCTGAATCGGCAGCGCCCCGGATATGGACGCAGGCCGTCCTCCGCATGGGGGGCCGAAGCCAGCAGCTGCAGGTCCTTGCGCGTGCATGCGCAGGGATACAGAAGGTGGGCCCGATGGAGCGAGGCCAGGGCCTCACGGTAGTGGGCGCTCCGTTCGGACTGCCAAACCACGGGTTCATCGGAGACCAGCCCCAGGCGTTCGAGATCCCTCAGCTGGGCGTCGCCCAGATCGCGATGGCAGCGGGGACCGTCCACATCCTCCACGCGGATGAGCCAACGGCCCCCCGCCTTGCGGACGGAAAGCCAGGAGGCCAGCGCCGTGCGCAGGTTCCCCAGGTGCAGGATGCCGGTGGGTGAAGGGGCGAAGCGGCCCGTGATGCTCATTCGCACTAGCATAAGAGCATGTCGCTGATCCGCCGCCTGCCCCCGGTGCTGCGCGCCCTGCTGGCGCAGGCCCTGGCTTTCACGATTCTGGTGGCCCTGGCGCGACTGGGACTGCGCTTCACGCCGTTGATCTGGGTGCTGCTGCAGGCGGTGCTGGCGGTGTTCCTCTCCCGATGGATGGACCTTGGCCCCCGCTGGGTGTTCATGCAGGCCGCCCTCCCCTTCCTGGTGCGGGCCCTTTGGAACGCGCCCATCCCGGGTTGGGTCTACCTCGCCCTCTTCCTGGGCTTGGCCCTGGTCTTCGGAGGTGGGCTCTTCACGCGGGTGCCGCTGTACCACGCCAGCCAGGACGCCTGGGAGAAGCTGGCAGGGCTGCTGCCGGCGCAGCCGGGCTTGCATTTCGTGGATCTGGGCTGCGGCTTCGGCGGACCCGTGGCGCACCTTGCCAAGGCGCGCCCGGACGGCACCTTCCTGGGCATCGAAGCCTCTCCCCTCACCTGGCTGGTGGCCTGGCTGCGCTGCCTGCCCCATGCCAACGCACACATCCGCCTGGGCAGCCTCTGGCGCGCGAACTTGGCCGATGTCGACGTGGCTTACGCCTTTCTGTCGCCGGTGCCCATGCCCGGCCTCTGGGCCAAGGCGCGCCGCGAGATGAAGCCCGGCTCACGCTTCATCAGCCACAGCTTCGAGGTACCCTTTGAAACGCCCCACCGCGTGGTCCCCGTGGCGGGGCGCGATGGGGCGAAGCTACTGGTGTTTGATCTCTGAAGACAAAGAAACTGATTTACCACCAAGACACCAAGAAAAACCAAGGAACTTGGCTTTGCAGTTCTTGGTGTCTTGGTGCCTTGGTGGTGATCTTTTCTACCAACCCAACAGGTAAGCAAAAATCAGCGGGGCGACGATGGTGGCATCACTTTCCACGATGAACTTGGGCGTGTCGATGCCCAGCTTGCCCCAGGTGATCTTTTCGTTGGGCACGGCGCCGGAGTAGGACCCGTAGCTGGTGGTGCTGTCGCTGATCTGGCAGAAGTAGCCCCAGAGCGGCACGTCGGTCAGTTCCAGATCCTGGTGCAGCATGGGCACCACGCAGATGGGGAAATCGCCGGCGATGCCGCCGCCGATCTGGAACATGCCCAGGGTCGAGGTCTTGGTCACTTCCTGGTAGTGCTTGGCCAGCCAGGTCATGTACTCGATGCCCGTGCGCACGGTATGGACATTCTTCACGTCGCCCCGGATGACGGCGGCGGCGTACATGTTGCCCAGGGTGCTGTCCTCCCAGCCGGGAACGACGATGGGCACGTTCTTTTCAAGGGCGGCCAGCATCCAGGAATGCTTGGGGTCGATCTGGTAGTGCTCCTTGTATTTCCCGCTCTTGAGCACCTTCTGGAAGAACTCGTGGGGGAAGTAGCGCTCACCCTTGGCATCGGCCTCCATCCACACCTCGAGCATGGCCTTCTCCATGCGACGCATGGCTTCCATCTCGGGGATGCAGGTGTCCGTCACCCGGTTCATGTGGCGACCAAGGAGCTCCGCCTCGTCCTGGGGGGTGAGGTCGCGGTAGTGGGGCACCCGCTCATAGAAATCGTGGGCCACCAGATTGAAGATGTCCTCTTCCAGGTTGGCGCCGGTACACACGATGAGATGCACCTTGTCCTGCCGGATCATCTCGGCGAAGGAAAGGCCCAATTCCGCCGTGCTCATGGCCCCCGCCAGGGTCACCATCATCTTGCCGCCCTGGGCCAAGTAGGCCCGGTAGCCTTCGGCGGCGTCCACCAGGGCCGCGGCATTGAAATGCCTGAAATGGTGCTTCACATAGCTGCCGACAGGCCCGAGAGTAGGAGTGGAAGGTGCCATAAATCCTCCGAATCCTTTCATTGTGACAGCGCCCTGGGCCCGGTCCGAGTCCAGAATTCAGCCCAGGCGTTTCCGGACCGATGAAAACGGCAGGAGTTGCAGCATGTTCTTCATCATCGGCTTGGTGGTGGTCTTTGGCGCGGTCATCGGGGGCTACCTGATGGAGGGCGGAAGCATACCCACGCTGCTCCATCCTCTGCCCGCGGAAGGTCTCATCATCTTCGGGGCGGGTGTCGGTTCCTTCCTGGCCGCGAACCCCATGAACGTGATCAAGCGGGTGGCGGGCGACATCGCCAAGCCGCTCAAGGGCAGCCCCTACACCAAGGCCGTGTACATGGAAGTCCTCATGATGCAGTACGAGGTCTACGTGAACATCAAGAAGGGCGGCCTGCTGGCCCTGGAGCAGGACGTCAACGACCCCCACAATTCCGCCATCTTCAAGAAATACCCCACCTTCACCCACAACCACCACGCCATGGATTTCTTCTGCGATTCGATGAAGCTGCTCATCAACGGCAGCGCCAAGATGGATGAGATCGACCTGGTGATGGACGCGGAACTGGATGTGCACCACGCGGAGAACGCCGCGCCGGGCACGGCCATGGGCAACCTCGCCGACGCCTTCCCCGCCTTCGGCATCGTGGCCTGCGTCATGGGCGTGGTGATCACCATGGGCTTCCTGGACCAGCCGCCCAACATCATCGGCGCCAAGGTGGGCGCGGCCCTGGTGGGAACCTTCCTCGGCATCCTGCTGGCCTACGGCGTGTTCCAGCCCCTGGCCAAGAACATTGATGCCGTGAACGCCGTCGAGGCCTACTACTTCAACTGCATCCGCTCCGGCCTCACCAGCTTCGGCAACGGCGCGGCCCCCATCACCGCCGTGGAATTCGCCCGGCGCAACATCCCCTCCACCGAGCGACCCGGATCCGGAGAATTGGAAGAAGTGGTACGGCAGATCAAGCCGAGGTAATGGGGAATGGCCGAGCAACAGCAACAGCCCGAGGTCAAGGTCAAGTTCGTCAAGAAAAAGGGCGGCCACGCGGCCGCCCACGGCGGGGCCTGGAAGGTGGCCTACGCCGATCTGGTGACGGCCATGATGGCCTTCTTCCTTTTGATGTGGCTGCTCAGCAGCGCCAACGCCAACACCAAGGCAGGCATCGCGGGCATGTTCCAGGATGCGAATTTCTTCAACACTGAGCGCGGCAAGGAGATCCTCGCCAATCACGGCAAGGGCATTCTCCCCGGAGGCCGGGGCATGGCACCGGGCCCCGATGGGGATGGTGGCGTGGACACCGCCGCCGAGAATCCCGGTGCGGCACAGGAAGAACACAAGGTCATGGAGGCCACCGCCGAGGCCATCGAGAAGGCCTTCCAGCAGGATGAACTGCTCCAGGCCTTCCAGGACCAGATCAGCATGGACTTCACCGATGAAGGCCTGCGCGTGCAGATCCAGGACAAGGCCGCCCAGGTGCTCTTCGATTCGGGCAGCGCCACCCTGAAGAGCTACACCATGTCGATCCTCAAGGAGATCGCCAAGGAGCTGGGCAAGCTGCCCAACCGTGTGGTCATCGGCGGCCACACCGACAGCCAGCAATACCCCGGCAAGGCCCGCACGAACTGGGAACTCAGCGCAGAGCGGGCCAATGCAGCCCGCCGGGTGATGGAGGGCGCCGCCGGCGGCCTTCGCCCAGGCCAGGTGCGGCGAATCACGGGCTATGCCGACACCATTCCACTCGAAGGCAAGGACCCCATGGACCCCCAGAATCGCCGCATCTCCATCGTGGTGATCTCCGCCGCCACCGAAGCCGCCGAATCCAAGCACCAGAAGGCCCAGCCCCGAGAGAAGGACAAGAAGGCTGAGGCCGAGGCTCCGAAGCACTGAAAAGGCTGGAACACAGGGGGCACGGAGAAAAACCGGCCGTCTCCCTTCACTCCTGAACGCCCAAAAAAGAAGCGCCCGGAGGTGCGGGCGCTTCGAGAGGGTAGGTTTGGCAGGGTTTCGAGTGGTGGGGCTTGAAAGCGGGAGTCCCGCAGAGGGACTGGTGTCAAGTGGTGGGATGAGTGGTGGCGGGAAGCCCTTGCGGGTACCTCGCCGTCGAGTCTATCACCGATCCCCATTCGGCAAGTCAAAGGCGCTGGCCTCCACCCCGCCCTTGGCCCAGTGACTGAACAGCAGCTCCGCGGTGGCGCCGCCCGGCTCCTCCAGGCTCATGCGCGACAGCACCGCCTGTCCCTGGGCTTGGATCGGCGGGCCAAAGCTCGCCGTGCGGGCCAACTTACCCGAAGCCAAACGGAACTCCGCCCGAAGCGGCAGAGAGCCTTCCCGCGCCACCCACAGCAGCACCTGGCGGGCGCTCGTGACCGGACGTTTGGCAGCGAGTTCCAGCTTCCAGCAGTCGCGTCCATCGAGGCTCTCTTCCCCGAGCGAGGTCACGGTGTAATCCTCCCGAAACCGCGTGCGGGCCACGTCTCCCCCTGCGGCGGGTCCCATCATGCGCTGCTGGGGCGTCACCTTGACCGGACGCTTAGAACCCGGAACCAGCAGCCACATCTGGTCCCCCTTCATGAGCACCGATCGGCCCTTCTCCTTGGGCGACAGACCGTCCAAACGGGCATCGCCGTTCTCCCGTGCCGAGACCCGCCACTGCTGAGAAGTCGATCCCGCCTTGAGGCTCAGCTCCACCGTGAAGGCGGGCCAGGGATGCCGCAGCCGATCCACGCGGGCCAGGATCTCCTCGCCGCTCTGGGCCATCAGAGAAAGCCCAGGCAGCAGCCAAGCGAAGCGCAGATCGAGCCGCATCAGTTCCGGCCGTAGTCATCCTGCAGCCGCTCGATGTCGGCCTCGTCGAAGATGCCCAGGCTCACTTCCAGCACGCGCACGGGGTGGGCCGTAGTCGCATCGCAGCGAAGGCGATGGGTGCTGCCCAGAGGCAGCCAGATTTCCTCGCCTACGGCGGGACGGAGTTCGGCGCCATCGCGATCCACCACCACGCCGGGATCCAGAGCCACCCAGAGTTCCCCGCGGTGGCTGTGGCGCTGCAGACTGAGCTTCTGGCCCGGGTTGCAGGTCAGGATCTTCACCGTGCAATTCGTGTTCAGGGCGTACTGATCGAAGGAGCCCCAGGGTTTTTCGACGTGGAGGGTTTCGGGTTTTTGCATGATGGGGTCTCAGCCTTTCAAGCTTCGGGATTGGGGATTGGTTAGAGCAAATCCTCACGGCCCTCGGCCTTGAGGCGTTCAACGATCTGCTTGACGGTCTGGGCGCGGTCCCGGCGGCAGACGAGCAGGGCATCGTCGGAATCTACCACAATGAGGTCGTCCACGCCGCTGGCGGCGATGAGCCGCTTGCCTCCGAAGAAGGCGCTGTTGCGGGTGTCCAGCAACAGGGTTTCACCCACGCTGACATTGCCTTCGGCGTCCGTCTCCTGGAATTCAATGGCGGCAGGCCAGGAACCCACATCGGACCAGCGGAACCGCGTCGGCACCACGGCCACTGTTTCCGCCTTCTCCATGAGGGCCACGTCGATGGCCAGCTTGGGCAGCTGGCGGTAGGCCCCGGCCAGGGCGGAAGGCTGGGAACCAGCCTTGACCCAGGCATCCAGGGGCGCCAGCACCTCGGGCGCATGTTTGTGGAGGCCTTCGCGGAAATCCGCCAAGGTCCACACGAACATGCCGGCATTCCAGTAGTGGCGGCCCGATTCGAGGTACCGCACGGCCACTTCCACCGGCGGTTTCTCCCGGAAGGCCTTCACCTGGAGCACGGGACCGTGGCCTTCGGATTCGATGTAGCCATAGCCTGTTTCGGGATAGGTGGGCCGGATGCCGAAGGTGACCAGTTCATGGGCCCAGGCGGCATGCTTCACGGCCAGATCCAGATCCTCCAGGAAGATCTCACGGTCACCGATCCAGTGGTCCGCGGAGAGCACCGCCATGACCCCATGGGGGAACTTCTTCTCGATCTGCACCAGGGCCAGGGCCAGGCAGGGCGCGGTGTTGCGCCCCTCGGGCTCGACGAGCACGTTCTCCGGGGGAAGCTCCGGCAACATGTTGCGGGTTTCCTCTGCCAGATCCTCCGTGGTCACCACGAAGATGCGGTCGGGGGCCACGTGGCCGTCCAGGCGGCGCACGGTCTGGTGCAGCAGGGTTTCGGTGCCCACGATGGAGAGGAACTGCTTGGGCCGGGCGTTGCGGCTGCGGGGCCAGAAGCGGGTGCCACGGCCGCCGGCCATCACCACGGCGACCAGGGAATCCTTGTGATTGTCAGACATCGCGCACCTCCGTGCCGGTTGGCCCAGGTGAAGGCCTGGGCCCATTCTGTTCACTCACGCACCGAATCTTAACGGGCCAGGATGGATACCAGCCGACCCAGGTCACTGGGCGGAACTGGCTGAGGCTCGAGGATGCGAGACAGGGGCTGGGCCACGAGGGCACCGGCCACTTCGCCGAGGTAGAAGCCCCGCTCGCCACGGTCGAGGCGGCGCACGGCCTCGGCACCCCAGCGGCTGCCCCAGATGCGGTCGAGGGCCGAGGGGCTGCCGCCCCGCTGCACATGCCCCAATACCACCACCCGCAGATCCAATGTGTGGTCCCGCTTCAAGCGCTCGCCCACCGCCATGGCCCGGCCGCCGGTGGCGTCGCCTTCAGCCACCACCACCACGGAGCTGCGCTTGCCGCGCAGCCAGTTGGCGTTCAACTGGGTGACCAGGGCTTCATAGCTGTCATCGGGGGATTCGGGATAGAGCACTGCCTCGGCCCCGCAGGCGATGGCCGTGTGCACGGCCAGCATGCCGGAACTGCGGCCCATGACTTCCACCAGGAAGAGGCGGCCGTGGCTGGAGGCGGTGTCGCGGATGCGGTCGATGGCTTCCACCGCGGTGTTGAGGGCCGTGTCGAAGCCCAGGGTCCGCTCGGTGCCGGGCAGGTCGTTGTCGATGGTTCCCGGAATGCCCGCGCAGGCCACGTCGTGCTCACGGAGCAGCAGCTCGGCCGCGTGGAAGCTGCCGTCACCGCCGATCACCACCAGGGCTTCGATGCCCGCAGCCTTCAGGTTCGCGGCTGCCTTGGCGCGATAGACCGGATCGTGGAATTCGAGGCAGCGGGCGGTGTGCAGGATGGTGCCGCCCCGCTGCAGGATGTTGGCGCAGGAGCGGCTGGGCAGCGGCTCCATATCCCCTTCCAGCAGGCCCTGGTAGCCGCGGTAGATGCCCCAGGCCTCATGGCCCTGGGCGTCGGCCTGCCGCACCGCTGCGCGGATGGCCGCATTCATGCCCGGCGCGTCGCCGCCGGAAGTCAGGATTCCGATTTTCATTTGGCTTTCCCCTTGGCCTGCTTCTTTGAACCGGCCTTCGCGCTTTTTTTCTTGGTGCCCGGCTTTCCCGCCTTGGCCTTGCCTTTGACTTTCCGCCCCTTGCGGGTGTCCTTCACGTGGGCCTCGGGAGGGGGGAGCGGCGGCGGCTCCACGATTCCTTTGGGCACCGGAGGCAGGTCCCCGTCCGCAACGCCCTGGGCCGCGGCCCGCTGGGCCCGGGCCCGCAGAACCGGATCTTCCTGGGGCAGACTCGATGCAGCCAAGCCCAAAGCCAGGCTGCTGATGATCAGGACGCGACGGGACATGATCCCTCCAGGGATCGATTATCCACAGTTACAGCGCGCGTTTCAGCCCTCGGTCTTCTTCGCAGCCTTTTCCTTCAAGGCTTTGGCAAAGAATTCGGCCACCACCGAATCCGCATCCGCCTTGGTCACGTCCGCCATCTGCGGCTCGCGGTGAAGGATGTCCCGACCCGAAGGCGCCATCTTCGGCAGATGGTCCTCGGTCGGCTGCAGACGCATCAACACGTAGTGGGACACCTCAATGAGGCTCCGTCCCACCCGTTCCAGTTTCTGCCGCACCACATCCTGGTACTGGTACAGGTCGAAAGCCCCTTGGATGTTGTAGGCCCCGTTGTCGGCGTGGAAGCCGATCTCTTCCAACTTGGAGGTAAGGGTTTCGAGGTGCTCGGACGGAACCTCGATATTCCGCAGGATCTCCTGGCACTCCTTGGCCAGCGACTGGATTTCCTCGAAGCTGTGCTGCACCACCTCGATCTGGCCAAGCACCCGCTCGGCGCCGCCCTCTTGTTCCTGGGCGATCTGCATCAGCTGATCGGGGATGGCTTGGCTATTGTCTTGGGGCTTTTCCGGCATGGGTGGGCTCCGTGAACCTTCTATCGGCCAGTCGCGAACAATCTTTGAATTCGTCGCGCTTGCCCCCTCGCGATAAACTTTCTAATTCGGGATCAATTCTGCCCCGATTTGCCCAAGTCTGGAGTTTCCATGACCATGCAGTCAAATCCCGCCCCGGGGCCTATGGATGGGACCGTTCTGGCGGCCTGCCTCAAGCCCTTCCCCGCCTCCACCAAGATCCATGTGACCGGCACCCAACCCGGCGTGCGGGTGCCCTTCCGGCAGATCCAGCTCCACCCCACCCGCGACTTCAAGGACCAGCTCACCGAGAACGAGCCCGTGGTGCTGTACGACACCTCAGGCCCCTACACCGATCCCGCCGTGACCATCGATGTGGCCAAGGGCCTCAAGCCCCTCCGTCAGGAGTGGATCCAGGGCCGGGGCGATGTGGAAGAGCTGCCCGGTGCCACCAGCCTCTACCGCAAGCTGCGGGAGCGGGACAAGGATCTGGACGCCATCCGTTTCGTGGCCGACCGCAAACCCCTGCGCGCCAAGCCCGGCCGCAACGTCAGCCAGATGCACTACGCCAAGCAGGGCATTGTCACCCCTGAGATGGAATTCATCGCCATCCGCGAGAACCTGGGCCGGGAGGCCGCCGGCATCAAGAGCCGCATCACGCCCGAGTTCGTGCGCGATGAAGTGGCCCGGGGCCGCGCCATCATCCCCGCCAACATCAACCACCCGGAAACCGAGCCCATGATCATCGGCCGCAACTTCCTGGTGAAGATCAACGCCAACATCGGCAACTCCGCGGTGGCTTCCAGCATCGAGGAAGAGGTTGAGAAGATGGCCTGGTCCATCCGCTGGGGCGCCGACACGGTGATGGACCTCAGCACCGGCTCGAACATCCACGAGACCCGCGAGTGGATTCTCCGCAACAGCCCCGTGCCCATCGGCACCGTGCCCATCTACCAGGCCCTGGAGAAGGTGAACGGCAAGGCCGAGGAGCTCACCTGGGAGATCTTCCGCGACACGCTCATCGAGCAGGCCGAACAGGGCGTGGACTACTTCACCATCCACGCGGGCGTGCTGCTGCGCTATGTGCCCCTCACCGCCAAGCGCGTCACGGGCATCGTGAGCCGCGGCGGCAGCATCATGGCCAAGTGGTGCCTGGCGCACCACCAGGAGAACTTCCTCTACACGCACTTCGAGGACATCTGCGAGATCATGAAGGCCTACGACGTGGCCTTCTCGCTGGGCGATGGCCTGCGCCCTGGCAGCACCGCCGACGCCAACGACGAGGCCCAGTTCGGCGAGCTGGAAACCCTGGGCGAGCTCACCAAGATCGCCTGGAAGCATGATGTGCAGGTCATGATCGAGGGCCCCGGGCATGTCCCCATGCACCTCATCCAGGAGAACATGACCAAGCAGCTGGCCGTTTGCGACGAGGCCCCCTTCTACACCCTGGGCCCCCTCACCACGGACATCGCTCCAGGTTACGACCACATCACCAGCGCCATCGGCGCCGCCATGATCGGCTGGTTCGGCTGCGCGATGCTTTGCTACGTGACGCCCAAAGAACACCTGGGCCTGCCCAACAAGAAGGACGTGAAGGACGGCGTCATCGCCTACAAGATCGCTGCCCATGCTGCCGACCTGGCCAAGGGCCACCCCGGCGCACGCATCTGGGATGACGCCATGAGCAAAGCCCGCTTCGAATTCCGCTGGGAGGATCAGTTCAACCTGGCCCTGGATCCCGATACAGCCCGGGAATTCCACGACGAGACCCTGCCCGCCGAGGGCGCCAAGAGCGCCCATTTCTGCTCCATGTGCGGCCCCCACTTCTGCTCCATGAAGATCTCCGACGATGTGCGCCAGTACGCCGAAAGCCATGGCTACAACGAGGAAGAAGCCCTGAAGAAGGGCATGGAGGAGATGGCCGAAACCTTCGTGCAGAAGGGTTCCGAAGTCTACCTCCACCAGGTCTGAGGCCTCTCTGCCCGCTGAAAAGTCCCGCTCCGGCGGGACTTTTTCGTGACGGCCGGCATTTGGGCTCAGGAGGCGCGTATCATCGGGGCGGTTCCATCCACCCTCAGGAGGCAGACATGGCCGCGAAGCGCATCCTCATGCTCGTCGGGGATTTCGGCGAGGACTACGAAATCATGGTGCCCTTCCAGGCCCTGCTGGCCGTGGGGCACACGGTCCACGCGGTCTGCCCCGACAAGCAGGCGGGCGATTACGTCGCCACGGCCATCCATGACTTCGAGGGGCACCAGACCTACTCCGAAAAGCCCGGTCATCGCTTCACCCTCAACGCCAGCTTCGCCGACATCAAGGCCGAGGACTATGACGCCCTGGTGATCCCCGGCGGCCGGGCGCCGGAGTATCTGCGCCTCAACCCCAGGGTGCTGGAGCTGGTGCGCCATTTCTTCACCGTAAAAAAGCCCGTGGCGGCCATCTGCCACGGCGCCCAGCTGCTGGCGGCGGCGGGCGTGCTGGAGGGCCGCACCTGCTCGGCCTATCCCGCCTGCCGCGCTGAAGTGGAAGTGGCCCATGGCAAGTACGCGGAGATCGCCATCGATGGCGCGGTCACCGATGGCAACCTGGTGACCGCGCCCGCCTGGCCCGCCCACCCGGCCTGGATCGCGCAGTTCCTGCAGGTGCTGGGCACGCGCATCACCCTCTGATTTCCCTCCCACCGGTTGCTGCGAGCCCGTCCCAGTGATAGCCTGCTTCATCTTGGGAAGGGCTCGCATGACTTGTCGGATGTGTTGTCGCTGATGCCGTCGGGGGGCCTGAGGCCCTCTGGATGTCAGCTTTCACACCGTGCATGAGCTTCAGGACGAGACCCCATGTCGAATGACTTCGCCTTTTTCAAATTCCAAGCGCTCGGGAATGACTACATCGTCATCGACCCCACGCGGACCGTCTTCGACCCCACGCCCAAGCTCGTCCAGTCGCTCTGTGACCGCCATCGCGGCATCGGCTCCGACGGCATCCTCCTGGGACCCTTCCCCGTTCCCGGCGATGCCGAGGCCTTTGGCCTGCGCGTCTTCAATCCGGACGGCAGCGAATCCGAGAAGAGCGGCAACGGCCTGCGCATCTTCGCCCGCTACCTCCTGGAAGCGGGGCACGTGAAGAGGGAGCGCTGCCGCATCAAGACCACCGGCGGCCTCGCTGAGATCTCGTACCTGGCGGCGGATGGAAGCAAGGTGCAGGTGGACATGGGCAAACCCAGCTTCCTGGCCGGAGACATCCCCTTCACGGCGATTCCGCCCCAGCAGGAAGTGATCGAGACGCCCCTCTTCCTCCCCTCGGGCCCGGTGACCATCACGGCCCTCAGCGTCGGGAACCCCCACTGCGTGGTGTTCCCCGGGATCGTGTCACCCGCGGAGGCCCAGCGCCTCGGGCCCCGCATCGAGAAACACCCCGATTTCCCCAATCGGGTGAATGTGCAATTCGTCGAGGTGCTCGACCGCAAGCGCATCCGCCTCGAAATCTGGGAACGGGGCGCGGGCTACACCTTGGCCTCCGGCAGCAGCAGCTGTGCCGCCGCGGCGGCCAGCCGACGCCTGGGCCTGGTGGACGACCAACTCCAGGTGCTCATGCCTGGCGGCGCCATCGACATCGTTTTCACGGAGCAGGGACGCATCCTCATGACCGGCCCCGTGCTGTCGGTTTATGAAGGCCGCCTCAACGCAGGCTGGGTGCCATGACGCAGCCGACGCCGGACGCCGAGCGCATCGCCCAATGGACCCTCCAGCTCTGCCAGGTGGATTCCACCACCGGGCACGAAGCCCGCATGATCCCCCTGCTCACCGGGATGTTCCGCAACCTTGGTGCCCGCCTGCAGTGGCAGAGCGTCGAAGGCGGCCGCTGCAACCTGCTGGCCACCTGGGGTCAGCCGCGACTGCTCTTCACCACCCACCTCGACACGGTGCCCCCCTACCTTCCGCCCCGGCTGGAGGGCGGCCGTCTCTGGGGCCGCGGCACCTGCGACGCCAAAGGCATCCTGGCCACCATGATGGAAACCATCCGCCTGCTGCTGGCGGAAGGCCGCCGCGACCTGGCCTTTCTGGGCGTGGTGGGCGAAGAAACCGACAGCCTCGGCGCCCGCATCGCCCTGGATCTGAAGGCCAACCTGCCGAACCTGCAGGGCGTCATCAACGGCGAGCCCACCGGCAACATCCTGGCCACGGGCCAACGGGGATCTGCCCACCTCTGCCTGCGCTGCCGCGGCAAAGCCGCCCACAGCGGCACGCCGGAGGAAGGCATCAACGCCGCCTTCCCCATGTTCGATTGGATCGGCGAGCTGCGGCGCCTGCCGGAACGCCTCGACCCCATCCTCGGGCCCGAGGTCTGGAACCTGGGCACCCTGCAAGCGGGCCGCGCCATCAACGTGGTGCCCGATGAAGCCGAGGCGCGTCTCTTTGCGCGCACCGTGGCCGGCAGCACCTTCGTGCAGGACGTGCTGAGGCTGCGGCCTGAGCTGGGCGAGGTGGACGTGCTCTTCGAGAAGGGCCCCGAGGTGTTTCCCCGCCTGGAGGGCTTTCCCATGGCGCCGGTTCCCTTCGGCTCCGATGCGCACACCCTGAGAAACCTGGTGCGCGATCGCTTCGTGGTGATGACCGGGCCCGGTTCCATCCGGGTGGCCCACACCGAAGGCGAGTTCCTCGACCTGGCGGATGCCGTGGCGGGAGCCCAGCAGTACCTGGACCTGGCGCGGACCATCCTGGATCGCCCCCAGGGCCAGGATTACACCATCTGAGGCATTGAATTTCCTTGGCAGCTCAATGGATCCATCGGATACTGGAAGGGCAGCAGGATCTTTGTCAGTTTCATCACGCGATATCCAGAAAGGTGGAGGGACGGGCCCTATGAAACCTTGGCAACCTGCGAAAGCAAGGTGCCAATTCCTGCCGCAAGTCATTGCGGAGAGATGCTGAAGTGTCATGGACTGACATGAGAAGGGGCCCGAGAGATCGGGCCCCTTCTCTTTTTGGATCGCCATGAAACGATGAGGATCCTCCATTTTTGGAGGCTCTGATGAGCGAGCAGTTCCTAGACACCAACGTGCCGGGCAATCCCGCCTACCACTTCACCATCCAGCCGCCGGTGCGGGAGGGCAACGCCGGGTGGATCCATCGGCCCGAGCTGGTGCCCGATGCCGCCGTGTCCACCCAGTGCGTGCACGCGGGCGTGCAGCCCGATCCGGCCTACGGCGCCGTGATGCCGCCGCTCTACCTGTCATCGACCTTCGCCTTCAAGGACATCTGCACCAACGCGGGCTACGACTACACCCGCAGCGGCAACCCCACCCGCGCGGCGCTGGAGGAGGCCATCGCGTTGCTGGAAGGCGGCCAAGGCGCCACCTGCACCAGCACCGGCATGAGCGCCATCCTGGTGGCCCTGAACCTGCTGGAGCACGGCAGCCACCTCATCGCCACCGTGGATTGCTACGGTGGCACCTTCCGCCTGCTGGAGCACGCCAAGAAGTTCTACGGCCTGGAGGTCACCTACCTGAACCTGGCCGACCTCGAGGCCCTGAAGGCCGCCATCCGGCCCAACACCCGCATGATCTGGGTGGAGACGCCCTCCAACCCCCTGCTGCGGCTGACGGACATCGCCGCGGTGACGGAGATCGGCCACCGCCAACCCAACTGCCTGGTGGCCGTGGACAACACCTTCCTCTCGCCCTACCTGCAGCGGCCCTTCGATCTGGGCGCCGACCTGGTCATCCACTCCACCACGAAGTATCTCAACGGCCACAGCGACGTGGTGGGAGGCGTGGTGGTGGCCGGCCCTGGCCGCCAGCCCCTCGCCCAGCAGATCCAGAGCGTCAACAACCTGCTGGGCACCTCCCAGTCGCCTCACGACTGCTTCCTGGTGCTGCGGGGCCTGAAGACGCTGCCCCTGCGCATGCGGCAGCACGAGGCCACGGCCCAGGTGCTGGCCGAATACCTGGCGGCCCATCCCGCCGTGGGCAAAGTGCACTTCCCGGGCCTGCCCAGCCATCCCCAGCACGAGCTGGCCAAGCGCCAGCAGCGGGGCTTCGGCGCCATGCTCAGCTTCGAGCTGAAGGAGGGCGGCAGCGAGCGCCTGAACCACGTGCTGCGGCGGCTGCGCTGGTTCACCCTGGCCGAAAGTCTGGGCGGCGTGGAATCCCTGGTGGCGCATCCCGCCTCCATGACCCACGCCTCCATGACGCCGGAAGCCCGCAAGAACGCAGGCATCAGCGACGGCCTCATCCGCCTCTCCATTGGCCTGGAGGACGTGCAGGATCTGCGTGCGGATCTGGCGCAGGCCCTGAGTTAGGTCCGGAATGAAAACCAGCAACAAAGAACGCAAAAGACACAGAGAAAAGTCAACGATCCACGCCTGACCGCTCTGCGTTGTTTGTGTTCTTTGTGGCCAATTCGCCGTTGGTTTGTCTGCTGAAAACCGTTGGCCGTTACTTGATGCTGATCAGTTCCACATCAAAGATCAGGTTGGCGTTGGGCGGGATGTCTCCGCCCGCGCCCCTCGCGCCGTAGCCCAGGGGTGCCGGGATGTAGAGGGTGCGCTTGCCGCCGACCTTCATGCTGATGACGCCCTCGTCCCAACCCTTGATCACGCGGCCCACACCGATGGGAATGGGCAGGGGCTCGCCGCGATCCACGGAACTGTCGAACTTCTTGCCGCGCTCGCCCTTGCCGTTGTCCAGCCAGCCGGTGTAGTGGACCAGGCACTTCTGCCCTTTCTGAGGCGTGTCACCGGTGCCCACCACCGTGTCCACGTATTTCAGTCCAGAGGGGGTCGTGATCATGTCGGGTCCCTTCGGTGCGGGCTCGGCCGCCTTCTTGGAAGTCTTTTTCTTGGAAGCCTGCTTCGCGCCAGGGACAGGCTGCGGGCCATCGGCGCCTACAAGCGGAAGACTCGCGATCAGAATGGCCAGGCCCAGGGCTCTTCGCTGCATGTCTCACCTCGGAACGGATTCAGCTCCCATTGTGCAGGTGTATTTGAGCGATGTTGTGATTTTGCCTGCGACTTCTTTTCGGTACTGCCCGATGCTTTCCCCCTGGGCGTGTGCCGCCAGGGCCGCTGCATCCTCGTACAGCTCGAAGAGCACCAGCTTGCAGGGGTCTTCTGAAGGAACCATCACTTCAAATTGAAGGGTGCCGGGTTCATCTCGCAGGCAGCGCGCCCGGTGGTCGATGAGGGCCCGGAGGATGGCCTCTTTCGACTCCGCCTCAAATCCGATGGTCGCCACGAGACTGATCCTGCCCATGTTGCCTCCCTTGGCCCTACCCGAAAAAAAGCCCCGCATGCGCGGGGCGTTCTTTTGGCTCCGGAGGAGGGATTTGAACCCCCGACCTAGTGATTAACAGTCACCCGCTCTGACCCCTGAGCTACTCCGGAAGGGCGAAGGTCCATTCTACCGGATGGCGCGGAGGATTCAAGCGGGAGGCTCTCACACCTGTGATCCCCGTCGCCCCACCCATGCGGCCCTCAGGCCCGCTGCAGCTCCATGAGGATCTGCCGCGCGGAGGCCTTGAGGGTTTCGATGACGCCGGTGCCCTTGTTGGCCACGGCTTCGATCATCGGTTCGCTGCGGAAACGGAGGAGGCGTTCCATTTCACCCACGGTCGCCGCGGAGGGCATGTCCCGCTTATTCAACTGCAGAACGTAGGGAATGGAACGGATGTCGAAACCGTTCTCCTTGAGGTTGGTGGCCAGGTTCGCAATGGATTCGATGTTGGCTTCCATGCGCGCCTTCTGACTATCGGCCACGAAGATGATGCCGTCGCAGCCACGCAGGATCAGCTTCCGGCTGGCGTCGTAGAAGACCTGCCCAGGCACGGTGTAGAGGTGGAAGCGGACCTTGAAGCCCTTGACGGTGCCCATATCCAGCGGCAGGAAGTCGAAGAACAGGGTGCGGTCGGTTTCCGTGGCGAGGCTGACGAGCTTGCCCCGCTTGTCGGGGTTGGCCTGCTCGTAGATCCACTGGATGTTCGTGGTCTTGCCGCAAAGACCCGGACCGTAATAGACGATCTTGCAGTTGATCTCGCGGGACGCGTAGTTGATGAAGGTCATGGCGCGCCCTGTGGCTCAATCGCCGAAGAGGCGGTCGATGTCTTCGTCGGTGATCTCCGAGAAGGGGCTCTCGAAGCGGCTGCCTGCGTCAGATTCTTTCTGCGCGCGCTGTTCCACCTGATCGAAGATCTCCTGGAGTTCCTTGCTGGCCTTCTTCACTCGGAGCCGCACCAGCGCGAGGCTGGAGTTCTGGTCGAATATCACCACCAGGATGCCGCGCTTGCCCACGATGGAGATGTGCAGGTTGTCCTTCTCGCCTTCATGGAAGAGCAGGCTGAATTCCTTCTCGCCGATGAGCTTCGCCAGCCCATCCGTGGCGGCCACGTTACCCGCCGTGAGCGAGGCCAGGCTGGTGGCATCGATGCTCTTTACATCTCCGGCGGCTGCAATCTGCTGACCGTTCTTGTCCACCAGGAAAACCACCTTGGCGGAAGCGTCCTTTTCCAAGCGGCCAATGATCTCCTGGAGGAGCTTGTACTCCTCCTCAAACAACATGAGATCAAGCTTCGCCACGACCGCCTCCGGGAGGACTCAATGCTGGAGGATACCGCACTTTTCAGTAGGCACCGGAGCCCGTGCGGCCCTGGACCACGGCCACGGAGGCGGATAGGCCCAACCGCGTGGCCCCGGCCAAGACCATCTGCAGGGCAACCTCATAGGTCCGGATGCCGCCAGAGGCTTTCACCCCCATGGAGGAACCCGCGATGCGGCGCATGAGCGCCACGTCCGCCTCGGTGGCCCCGCCGGTGGAGAAACCCGTGGATGTTTTCACGAAATCCAGGCCGACCTCCGCCGCCAATTCACAGACACGGCGCTTCTCGGCATCGTCAAGAAGGCAGGTTTCCAGAATCACCTTGAGCGTGGCCGGAGCCGGAACGGCAGCCCGCAGGCCTTCCATGTCCCTGCGAACCGCATCCCAATCCCCGGCCTTGGCGCAGCCCACGGCCAGCACCATGTCCACTTCCTGGGCACCTTCTTTCAGGGCCAGCTCAGCTTCCAGGGCTTTGGCCCGAAAGGCCATGGCACCGAGGGGGAAGCCCACCACGGTGCAGGTACGCACGGAGCTCCCCTTGAGCAGGGAGGCCGCCAGGGGCACCCAGAGGGGGTTCACGCACACCGAGGCAAATCCATGGGCGAGGGCCTCGGAACACAGGACCTCCACCTGGGACCCCTTGGCGTCCGCCTTGAGAAGGGTGTGGTCGATAAGGGGGGACAAATCCCAGGGACCCTCGGTCGGGGCGATCTGGGCAAGGGCGCGGTGATGGAGGCCGTGGGCATCCCGGAAGAGGCCATAGCCCTCGGTACACCCCAGCAGCTGGGTCACACCCTCCTTGGGGGATTGGGGAGCCCGGGTGCGGATCTCCGAGGTGAGGTCAAGCAGTGGATCGATCATGGTTCCATCATGGCCGCGCTGGGGTTGCACGAAAAGGCAGACACGAAAAAGCGGGCCGAAGCCCGCTTTTTCTGAATCCACGAAGCCGACTACTTCTTGGCTTCTTCCTTCTTCTCGGCCTTCTCAGCCTTGGCAGCCTTCTTCGCCTTCTTGGCCTTCTTCTCGGCCTTGGGGGCAGCTTCGGCCTTCTTTTCTTCGGCGGTCAGGGCCTTCTTGGCCTCTTCCTTCTTCTCGGCCTTTTCAGCCTTGGCAGCCTTCTTCGCCTTCTTGGCCTTCTTCTCGGCCTTGGGGGCAGCTTCAGCCTTCTTCTCTTCGGCGGTCAGGGCCTTCTTGGCCTCTTCCTTCTTGGGCTCGGCCTTCTCAGCCTTGGCAGCCTTCTTCGCCTTCTTGGCCTTCTTCTCGGCCTTGGGGGCAGCTTCAGCCTTCTTCTCTTCGGCGGTCAGGGCCTTCTTGGCCTCTTCCTTCTTGGGCTCAGCCTTCTTCTCGGCCTTCTTCTCGGCCTTCTTCTCGACCTTCTTCTCTTCCTTCTTGGGCTCGGCCTTCTTCTCCTCGGCGGTCAGGGCCTTCTTGGCCTCTTCCTTCTTGGGCTCGGCCTTCTTCTCAGCCTTCTTCTCGGCCTTCTTCTCGACCTTGGGGGCCTCGGGCTTCTTGGCTTCGTCGGCGAAGACGGGGCTGATCAGAGCGGCGGCGACGAGCAGCGCAGCAAGCTTCTTCATGGGGGTTCTCCCTGGGGTGATCCGGCACGGCCGGAAGTGCAGGTCATTAAGCAGGCTTTGGGCCAAATTTTAAATATTGAAATAAATATATTTAAATTAATTCGACTTCTCAAACAAGCGTTGCGTTCTGCAACTTGTGGCAGCCTGCGACGAATTGCCCCCTCGCGGGTCTCCTAATCACCGTCGTGGAAACCATAGCGCTTGAGCTTGCGATAGAGCGTGGTCCGGTCCACTTCGAGGATTTCCGCGATGCGCTGTTTTTCTTTGTGGCGACCAATCAGCACCTGGATGTACCGACGCTCCAGCTCATCCAGCGAAGGCCAATCCTCGATCAGGGCCGGAAGGTCATCCCCGGCTTCGGGTCGGCGCAGGGCCTTCTTGAGCACGTCCGCCTGGATTTTGGTCGGCAGATCATCCACGGTGATCTCCAGGCCCCGACTGAGCTGGGTCAGGTTCTCCACCACATTGCTCAGCTCCCGCACGTTGCCCGGCCAGGAGTAGGCTTCGAGCACCCGCCGGGCCTCGGGGTGCAGCTGGTAGCTCTGGCCATCCTTCTGCCCGAACTCCGAAAGGAAATGATCCAGCAGGGCCGGTATGTCCTCCCGGCGCTCCCGCAGGGATGGCACGGCCAGTTCCACCACACCCAAACGGTAGTAGAGGTCCTCCCGGAAGGTGCCCGCCTTGACCATCACCTGCAGATCGCGGTTCGTGGCGGCGATGACGCGGGAATCCACCTTGATGGTCTTGTTGCCGCCCACCCGGCGGATTTCCTGCTCCTGCAGCACCCGCAGCAGGCGCACCTGGAAACTCGGGCTGGTTTCCCCGATTTCGTCGAGGAAGATGGTGCCGCCGGAGGCCTCTTCGAAGAGGCCGGGTTTCTCGCCGATGGCGCCGGTGAAGGAGCCCTTCACGTGCCCGAAAAGTTCGGATTCCAGCAGCGTCTCCGTGAGGGCGCCGCAGTTCACGGCCACGAACGCCCGGTCGCGGCGGTCGCTGGAAAGGTGGATGCTGCGAGCCACCAGCTCCTTGCCCGTGCCGCTCTCCCCGGTGATGAGCACCGTGGCGCGACTGTTCTGAAGGCTGGCAATGGTCTTGTAGACCGCCATCATCTTCGGGCTGGAGCCGATCATCAGGCTCCGCTTCCCCTTGGGTGAGGCGCTCTGGGCGGCGCCATGCCCGGCGGATTGGCGCCGTGCCAGAGCCCGTGTCACCAGGGCCTTCAGCTCCTCGTTGTTCCAGGGCTTGCTCAGGAAGTCGAAGGCGCCTTCACGCACGGCCTCGATGGCCGTCTCGAGCGTGCCGAACCCGGACAGCAGGATGGTGTCGACACCCAGGGGTTTGGCCTCGCGCAGCAGATCCAGGCCGTCCTTCTTCGCCTCCAGATTGATGTCCGAGAGCAGCAGATCGAAAGCTTCCTTGTGGAGCAGATCAATGGCCTTGTCCGGGTGGGTGGCCTTGGTGACTTCCAAACCCATCCCTCCCAGCAGCTCCTCCAGGAACTCGCAGGTCTCCTTGCTGTCATCCACCACCAGAACACGGGCCATGGGTCCCCCTCATCTGAAGGTATCCCAAACCGCGACCATCAGGCGTATGCTCTGGGGCAACCATCACGGAGAATTCCCATGCGAACGCTTTTGGCAACAGCCCTTGCCCTTGTTTTCTACAGCGCCACCCTGCTTGCTGGCGATCTCAGCATCACCATGTCAGGCACCGGCAAGGGCCATGAGGGTGAGCAGACCCAGTACTGGTCTTCCAAATTCATGCGGACCAATCACGGCGCCAGCCAGATCGACTCCATGGTGGATTTCGAGAAGGGCGTGTCGTACACCATCAACCACAAGAAGAAGCTCATCCAGCAGATCAGCTGGGACGACCTCGAAGCCTCCCTGGAGGCCATGGCAGACAAGATGAAGGATCTGCCCCTCTTCGCCCAGAAGATGATGGGCGGCGGGGACAACACCGTCACCGCCGAACCGCAAGGGACCGAAACCATCCTTGGCCGCACCTGTAAAAAGTGGAAGATCACCATGGGCAAGATGGTTCTCGAGACCAGCAACGATCCCAGCCTCAAACCGCCCACGCCCCAGGGTTCCTACAAGCGCTTCCTCCGGCTCCAGAACGCCCTGGGCCAGATGGGCCCCGGCGCCTCCTCTGCGCTGAAGGTGGGGGAGGAACTCGCCAAAGTGCAGGGCCTCGCGCTGAGGACCCACACAGTCCTGCCCATCGTGGGCGATTTCACAACCGTGGCCACCGCGATCAAGGAAGGCCCCATCCCCGCTTCCACCTTCGACCTTCCGGCCGACTACAAGGTGGAAGACACGGGGAAGAAGATGCGGGAGAGCATGGCCAAAGGCCGCTGAGACCCGGGAATCAAGCACTACCCTGTCATTTCACCTAGACTGGTTGGGGCCCTTCGGGGCCCCTTCCCTTGGATTCCCCATGAGCGCCCAACCTTCCTTCGATGATGGCCTCGACCGGCTGGAGTCGCTGGTGCAGCAACTCGAATCCGGCAACCTCAGCCTGGAGGAGGCCCTGGCCCGCTTTGAAGAGGGCGTGCAACTGAGCCAGGCCCTTCAGAAACAGCTGGCCGAAGCCCAGCGACGGGTGGAAGTCCTCAAGGCCGGCCTGGGCGGCGAGTACCGCGCCGAGCCCCTGGATGATGCCAAGGGGTCCCGATGAGCGATTCCTCCGCGCAGGTCAAGGCCGACCTGGACCGGCTCATTCCGGTGCTGGATGTTGCGCTCACCACGCCGTTTCAGCAGGGTGAAGCCCAACGGCTGGGCGAGGCCATGCGCTACAGCCTGGAGGCCGGCGGCAAGCGCGTGCGACCCGTGCTTTGCCTTCTGGCCTGCGAAGCCGTGGGCGGGACCGTGGCCCAGGCCCTGCCGGGCGCCCTGGCCCTGGAATATGTCCACACCTATTCGCTGATCCATGACGACCTGCCCGCCATGGACGATGACGACCTCCGGCGCGGCCGCCCCACCAATCACAAAGTCTACGGCGAAGGGCACGCCATCCTGGCCGGCGATGGACTGTTGACCGAGGCCTTCGCCGTGCTGGCCTCGGCGGATCTGGATCCAGCCCGCAGGGCCGAGGCGCTGTCCCTGCTGGCCGAAGGCGCCGGTTGGCGCGGCATGGCCGGTGGCCAGGCCCTCGACCTGGAAGGGGAGAAGCTCGCCACCTATGACCTGGCACACCTGCAGCTCATCCACCGCCTGAAGACCGGCGCCCTGCTGCGGACATCCCTCGAGATCGGCGCCGTACTGGGCGGTGCCAGCCCCGCCGAGCGGGCGGCCCTGCGGGCCTACGGCGAGGCCATCGGCCTGGCCTTCCAGATCCAGGACGACATCCTGGATGCCACCGCCACCGACGCTGAACTGGGCAAACGCGCCGGAAAGGATGCGGGCAGGGGTAAGATCACCTACCCCTCCCTCCTGGGCCTGGAAGGCGCCCGCAAAGCCCTGAGTGAAGCCACCGAGACTGCCCTATGTCATCTAGCATCCCTTCCCAACCGGAATTCCTTGGCAGCCTGGGCTCACTACCTGGCCCAGCGGGCCAAGTAGGTTCCCGCGTGACAGCGCCCACCAGCCCCTACCCTCTGCTCGACTCCCTGGCTTCGCCTCAGCAGGTACGCCACTTCACGCCAGCTCAACTGGAACAACTGGCCTCCGAAGTGCGCGCCTTCCTCATCGCTTCCGTGTCGGAAACCGGTGGCCACTTCAGCTCCAACCTGGGCACGGTGGAACTCACGGTGGCCTTGTTCCATCACTTCGATTTCCTGCAGGACCGCATCGTCTGGGACGTGGGCCACCAGTCCTACCCCCACAAGATCCTCACGGGCCGCAAGGACCGTTTCCCCACCCTGCGCCAGCATCACGGCCTCTCGGGCTTCCTCAAGCGCGATGAAAGCCCCTACGATCACTTTGGCGCCGGGCACGCCAGCACCAGCATCTCCGCAGCCCTGGGCATGGCCAAGGCGCGGGATCTCCAGAAGCAGGATCACACCTGCATCGCCGTGATCGGCGATGGCTCCATGACCGCGGGCATGGCCTTCGAGGCCCTGAACCAGGCGGGCTACCTGGAGACGAAGAACTTCCTGGTGATCCTCAACGACAACGACATGAGCATCAATCCCAATGTGGGATCGCTGCAGGGCTACCTGAACCAGATCATGTCGGGGCAGTACTACCACCGCTGGCGCGACCGCATCGAGCACGCCATCAAGGCCATCCCCCTCGAAGGCCTCAGCAAGGGCGTGGCCAAGGCCGCCAAGTGGAGCGAAGAGAGCTTCAAGCGCCTCATGGTGCCGGGGCTGCTCTTCGAGGATCTGGGCTTCCGCTACATGGGCCCTGTCAACGGCCACGATGTGAACGCCACCTCCAAGGCCCTGGCCGAGGCCAAGGAGAAGATGAAGGACGGCCCGGTGCTGCTGCACGTGCAGACCAAGAAGGGCTACGGCTACGAGCCCGCGGTGCAGGATCCCCTGAAATGGCACGGCGTCACCGCCTTTGATGCGGAAGCCGGCGAGATCATCAAGGTCACCGCCGATCCCAACAAGCCCGCCCCGCCCAGCTATACCAGCGTCTTCGGCAAAAGCCTGGTGGAACTGGCGAAGACCGACGCCAAGATCGTGGGCATCACCGCAGCCATGCTGGATGGCACCGGCATGAACCTCTTCCAGAAGGCCTTCCCGGACCGCTGCTTTGATGTGGGCATCGCCGAACAGCACGCGGTGACCTTCGCCGCGGGCCTCGCGGCCCAGGGCATGCGGCCCGTCTGCGCCATCTACAGCACCTTCCTGCAGCGCGGCTTCGACCAGGTGGCCCACGACGTGTGCATCCAGGATCTGCCGGTGACCTTCGCTCTGGATCGCGCAGGCATCGTCGGCGCCGACGGCCCCACCCACCACGGCCTCTACGACCTGGCCTACCTGCGCTGCCTGCCCAACATCCTGCTGATGGCCCCCAAGGATGAGAACGAGCTGCGCCAGATGCTCATGACCTCCATCTACTGCGGCCACCCGGCCGCGCTGCGCTACCCCCGCGGCAACGGCCTGGGCGTGTCCCTCGACGGGCCCGTCACGGCCCTGCCCATCGGCAAGGGCGAGCTGCTGCGGGAAGGCGAGGATCTGCTGCTTTGCGCCCTGGGCGCCATGGTGGCACCGGCCCAGGCCTTGGCCGAGTCCCTGGCCGAGGAGGGCCTCTCCTGCGCCGTCATCAACGCCCGCTTCGTCAAGCCGCTGGACGAGGCCCTCATCCATCCCTGGGCCAAGCGCTGCAGGGGCGTGGTCACCCTGGAGGAAGGCTGCGATCCCGGCGGTTTCAGCGGCGCCGTGGCTGAATCGCTGGCGGACGCGGGCATCCTCAAACCGCTGCTCCGTTGCGCCGTACCGGACCACCTCGTCCACCATGGTGATCCAAAGCGATTGTTGGAAGAAGAGGGCCTCAGCCCGGCCATCCTCTTGCAACGCCTTCGGGGTTTTGCCAAGCAAATCTAAGTAAAAACTTGCGAACCTTCCCGGGATTTCCTATGGTTGGGTACCCCCCATTGGTGAATCACGCCCCGAGGACATTTCGTGAGGAACGGCCGCATCCGCTCAACCCTGCTAACGGTCCTGATCGGCTGCTCGGCCATGGTACTGAACGCCCAGGCCTGGGATGCCGCGAGCCAGGCCCGGGGCTGGGCCAAGCAGGACAAGGATGATTCCTTCACCTTCTTTGACCCGGGCACGCGATCACTCCTCACCTGGATGCGCGAGGGCGGCCTCCTCGGCAGCGTCCCTCTCGGCAAGCTGGAGGATTCGCCTGACCGCTGGGTGCTGGATCCGCGGAACAGCGCCTGGGTCGCCCACGGCACCACGCTATCCCAGATCGACCGCACAGGTCGCATCACCACCAACTTCAAACTGCCCGCGGAAGCCGGTGATATCTGCTGGGACGCCAAGGGCTTCACCATCTCCTACCGCACGCGTGAGCCCTACCTCGAGAAACGGGATTACAAAGGCGCCGTGATCTGGGCCTTCGGAGCCAAGCCCAGCCGGGAGGATGCCGCCCCTCAATACCGCCGCACCCTTGTGGTGGACGACTCGGGCAACCTCCTGATGGCAGATGGCAATTCGCTGAACCTATCCATTCTCGATGGCAACACTGGCCGGAAGCTCACGGAGACAACCCTCCGCCTCGCCAACGGGCAGCCCGCCCCCGCACTGGAAGGCGTCGCCACGGATCGCGGCCCCCTGGCCATCTGGCCAGGTAAGGGCGTCATCTTCGTGGCGGTGAAAGCCTCGCAGCTTCCCGCGGCGCAGAGGGCTGACTTGCAGGGCCTCGTCCTCGCCCGCATTGAGTTCGCCCAATCTCGCCTGGAGTTCCTCCCCACGGGCCTCGACGAAGGCCACCTGCTGGTGGGCCTGCTGGACACCGATGCCATCTTCTCCAGCCCCAAGGGCGGGCTGCTGCTGGTGAGAATCAAGTAATCAGGCGGGTTTGCCTTAGCGGGCCAGGCTCATCACCCGCTCCCGGTCCAGGTAGGGAATGGTTCGCCAGGTGTGGGTCGGAGCGGGATTCAGGCTGGGATGGGTCAGCACCCAATCCAAGAGTAGGTTCCGCTGTGAAGCCTTCGTGATCAACTCCGGCGCGCCGGTAAATCCGATGGCCGCCATGTAGCCACCGCCGCCCCGCAACCGGTAGGTGCTGAGGGCCAGGGTGAAGGTCTGCTCGGGTTTCACAGGCTGCCCCTGGAAGCTGAGATTCATGATGCGGCTGCCCGCGGGCTTGCCCAAGTCGAGGGCGTAGGACACGCCATCCACCATGTCGTAGTTGTAGAAGGGCACGTCGCGGTTGTACAGCTCCGGCTCCCAGCTGCGGGTGTAGTGCCGCGCCCCGTGCTCCAGGTAGCGCCTCAACTGATCGCCGTTGATGCGGATCTTCGCCAGCTGGCTTTCATAGGGTGCCAGCGCGTAGAACTGGCGCACGCTGGTGGGTCCCTTGGGGATGAAGAGTTTGGGACCGGGTGAAGCCGCCGCCGACAACTGGGCGCCCGTCGCCTGCCGCTGCATCTGATGGATGAGCTGCATGAGCGGCGTATCTTCCATGCGCGACCAGCGGCTGTCGAGGTCCACCAGGAGGTTGGTGGCGGCCGTGTCGAGGTACTGATCCGTGATGGCGCGCAGGTCTGTTGTGAGCTTCAGCACCTCCGCATCGGAGGCGGTCGATTCGTCAGGCTTGATCAAGCGCCCGGTGCTGGCGATCACCCGCCAGCGCCCCTTGTCCTGATGCACATCCAGTTCCAGCACGGCCAGGGCCCGGCCAAAACACTGCGCCTGGAAGATGGGGATGCCCTTGTACTCCGTCTGGATCGCCTGGTGCGTATGTCCCGTGAAGATGGCATCGATGCCCGGCACCTGGTCCGCCAGCCTAAGGGCGGCGTTCTCGTCGCCCACACGGCCCGTGAGGGCCCCCAGCCCGGAATGCATGAGCACGATCACCAGGTCGGCCTTCTCTTTCTCCCGCAGGCGGGGGATCAGGGCCTTGGCGCTCTCCACGATGTCCTGAAAGGACAGCCCCGCGTAGTTCCCCGGCTCGGTCATCGAAGGGACGCCTGGCGTGGTGAAGCCCACCAGTGCCACGCGGACCCCCGCCACCGTGACGAAGGCATGGGTGGTGAAGGCAGCATGGCCCTTCGCATCCACCGTGTTCGCAGAGAGGAAGGGGAAGGCGGCCTGCTTCTCCACCTCGCGCAAAACCTCGCCGCCGAAATCGAAATCGTGGTTGCCCATGGCCATGGCGGAAAAGCCCAAGGCGTTCATGATGGCCACGCTGGGCTCCGGCAGGTCCCGCCGGAGCGCGCTGCGCACGTAGTTGATGGGCTCCCCCTGCAGGGTGTCGCCACAATCCACCAGGATGGTGTTGGGGTTCAGCGCCTTCTGGCGACGAATCAGGGTTGTGATCTTTGCCCAACCCTGGTTCGCGGGCTGGAGGCTGAAGGTGTCCTCATCCATGACATGGCCGTGCATGTCTGTGGTTCCAAGGATCTGAATCCGGGCGTCTTGGGCCTGCAGCCCCAAGGTGATCAACAGGATCCAGAACCAATGCCGCATGCGGACTCCAAGGTGTCCCGGCCAACCCGTGGTTGGAAGGGGGGCAGTTCAAGGGTAAACTTTCCCTTCACCCAAGGATGCCCCCTCTTTTTGGAGCCCCCATGCAAGAAGTCCAGATCAAGGCCCCCAAGCACGAATTCACGCTGCTGTGCGACGACATCCGCCAGGAAATGGGTGGCAAGACCTCGCTGATGGGCCTCTACGACCATCACATCGTGGTGCCCCAGGTGCCCTTCACCCTGCCCAAGGTGTGTTTCTACACCCGCTTCTCCCGCATGGATGGCCAGTTCAAGTTCGGCTTCTCCATCGTGAGCCCCACCGGCGACCGCAAGGACGTGATCCGCGACAGCGACGTGCAGATTCCCGACGGCGCCAAGGAAGGCACCTTCAACGTCATCGCCAGCCCCTTTGAAGTGACCGCCGAGGGCGTCTACGAAGTGATCATCGCCCTGACCAAGGGTGCCGACCGCTTCGAGTACGTCTACAAGTTCGCCATCTCCGATGCCAGCCGCCTCCAGGCCGAATACGAGAAGGCCATGGCCGAGGCCGGTCAGGGCGGCAACTAAGGCTTCCCTTTCTTTTCTGTGCGCGGCGCCCACCCGGGCGCCGCGTTGCTTTTTGGGCCCGTTACGGAATGCCCGTGCCCGTGAACCCCTTCCGTGACGGCCCCTTATGCCGCCCTCGGGAGGCAGGCATGAATGGTTTTGCGACCGCGGCTTAGACTGGGGGCTGAAAGTCAGGGGACGGTCCATGTTCAACCGCTATGCCAAGCAACGCATCTTTCTCGGCCGCGACGCCGATGAATCCTTGCGCGCCAAGCGGGTGGCCGTCCTGGGCCTGGGCGCAACGGGTTCGGTCATCGCGCCCTGGCTGGCCCGGGCCGGGGTGGGGCATCTCACCCTCATCGACCGCGACCTGGTGGAAGCCTCCAACCTCCAGCGCCAGATCCTCTACGGCGAATCCGACCTGGGACGGCCCAAGGCCGAAGTGGCCAGGGAACGCCTTGCCGACGCCAATTCGAGCATCGAATTGGAACCCGTGGTGGCCGATCTCACCAGCGGCAACGCCCGGGAGCTGCTCTCCGGCTTCGATCTCATCTGCGACGGCACCGACAACTTCGAGGCCCGCTTCCTCATCAACGATGTGGCCATCCTCACCGGCACGCCCTGGATCTACGCGGGCGCCATCGGCGGTGAAGGCGTCATCTGGCCCCTGAACCCGCCTCACACTCCCTGCCTGCGCTGCCTCATCGAAGAACCCCCGGCAGGCGGCGACGTGGACACCTGCGACAGCGCGGGCGTGCTGGGTCCCACCGTGGGCATCATCGGCAGCTGGGCGGCCATGGAGGCCCTCAAGGTGCTCACGGGCAAGCCCCCCCACGGTGACCTGGCCCGCTTCGATTTCTGGAACAACGAACGCCAGTTCCTCAAATCCCCCAAGTCCCGCTGCCGCTTCTGCACGGAAAAGATCACCGAATTCCTGGATGCCCGCTGGAGCATCAAGGCCAGCGCCCTCTGCGGGCTGGAGGGTGTGCAGATCCGCGTCAACCCGCCCGGCAAGCTGGATCTCGCCACCCTGAAGCAACGCCTCGAAACCCGCACCCGCAGCCCCTGGAAACAAGCGGGTCTCATGCTCAAGGGCCGCGAAGGCGATGACGAAATCACCCTCTTCGCCGATGGCCGCGCCCTCGTGCACGGCCCCATGACACCCGAGCGCGCCCGCAGCTGGTACACCGAGGTGGTGGGATGCTGAGGGGAAATTGAACCGCAGATATCCAATCGCTGGTGATTCGGTGAGGGGTTGGCATTGCGGGGCCATCAGGGTTTTTCGCCTATACTCGATAAAAAAACATTGATAAACAATAAAATATGCAATACTGGATACCTCTCCGGAGGTCTCATGTCCCGTCTCCAGGCCCTCAGCCGCTGGCTCCAGCATCTCTGCACAGCAGGACAAACAATCGTCGTCCTGATCATTTGCTTGGTCGCTTTTGCCGAGCCATACAAGGTGGCTCGGATCCTCATCTTTACGCGCTACGACCGATCCTGGCTGGCACGCCTGACGGGCATGAACGGACACCCCTTGCTCCTGCTGGCCCTAACGCTTTGGGGCACCCTCTGGTTGCTGGGGTTCTGGGCTTGCCGTGGCATCTTCAGGGCCCACGCACGAGGCGAAGCCTTCCGAACCGCCTCCCTACGGAGTTTTCGACTCCTAGCGGCAGTGTGGATGGGGGCCTTTCCCGTGGGGTGCATACTTGCCTATGCTCCTAAGCACTCAATTCTGGCTATCGTGCCGACAATGATTGTCCATCTGGGTCCGAAGTTGCTTTACCTGCTGGTTGGGCTCGCTCTCCTGGTGCTCGCCAGGATCATGGACGACGCCCGGCAATTGCAGGACGAACAGGATCTGGTGGTCTAGCCATGCCAATCACTGTGAACCTCGACGTGATGCTGGCGCGCCGAAAGATGCGCCTCACTGAACTCGCAGGGCGCGTGGATCTCACGCTGGCCAACCTCTCCATCCTTAAAACGGGCAAGGCGAAGGCCATCCGCTTCTCGACGCTAGAGTCCCTCTGCAAGGCCCTCAATTGCCAGCCGGGTGACTTGCTGGCCTTCGAGGCCGAAAACCTCCAGCCATGAGATCTTGAGCTCATGAGGGTCAACATCGAAACACGCGCCCGCAGCTGGTACACCGAGGTGGTGGGATGCTGAGGACTGATTTTTCCGCTATCCTCCGCCCCTCCGCTTTCCTCAGCTTTCAGAATTCCTGATCTCTGACGCACAGGTGATGCCTTCATGTTGAAAGTTCTGCTCGCCTCCCGCAACGCCGGCAAGCTCCGGGAGTTCTCCGAGTTGCTGCCTCACCTCCAGTTCGTGCTCTGGCCCAAGGACGCGCCGGAGCTTCCGGAGACCGGCGCCTTTTTTCAGGACAATGCCTTGCAGAAGGCTGAGGGTGCACGCGCCTGGTGGAACGAGCACGGCACGGAACCCGTAGACGGCGTGTTGGCGGATGATTCAGGCCTCTGCGTAGATGCCCTCTGGGGTGGCCCGGGCGTGCTCAGTGCGCGCTTCGCGCCGGATCTGTCCGACTACCGCCTCAAGAACCAACGCCTGCTGAGCCTGCTGCCCGAGGTGGCCGACCGCGGGGCACGCTTCGTGTGCGTGCTGGCCTACCTGCCCAGCAGCGGTCCGCCCTTCACCGTCAGCGGCTCGGTGGAAGGGAGCCTGGCCCAGGAACACCGGGGCGAAGGCGGCTTCGGTTACGATCCCATCTTCATCCCCCAAGGCCACACCCGCACCTTCGGCGAGCTGCCCTCGGACATCAAGCACAGCCTCAGCCACCGCGCCCGTGCCTGCGCTGCGCTGAAAGAGCGCCTGGCTTAGCCCTCCCGCTACAACCGCCCCAGATGCTCCTGAACGCAACGGCGGATGCCTTCGGCTGCCGTGGGGAAGGCCAATCGCTCACTGGAGATCCGCAAGTCGCGGGGCGCGTTCCGGAAGCGCTCATCATCCGCCACCAGCAGCTCGGAAAGGCGATGGCTCAGCCCCAGTTCCTCCAGAACGAGGGCACCTGCCTCATAGGTGGAAAGGTCATTCTCGCTGCCCGCGTGATAGGTTCCTCCGGGCAGGTCGAGCAACCCATCGAAGCGCTCCACCAGATCGTGGACATAGGTCAGGCCCCGGAACTCCCGAGTCGGCAGGGTCAGCGGCTGGTTCCGCAGCGCAGCCCGGAGCACGTTCCAAACCAGGTTGGCATTGGTTCGCAGAAGCCGCTGTGGACAGTCGAAGAGCCACGTGAGGCGCAGCACCACCGCATCCGGAGCCAATGTCTGCACCACCCCCTCGGCCTCCCGCTTCTGGCGGCCATAGGCCGTGTTGGGCACGGGTTGGCGGTCCTCGGGGTAGGCGCCGGGCTCGGGGTTGCCGTTGAACACTTGATCTGAGCTGAGGAAGATCAGCTTGGCGCCAACCCCGCCGCAGGCCCTGGCCACGTGACGAGAACCCTCCACGTTGACAAGGTGGGTTCCCGCCGGATCCCGCTCGCAGGCTCCGGTATCCGACACCGCCGCCGCATGGATCACGAGGCGCGGCTGGAGCCTCTCCAAGGTGTTCTGGACCGCACCTTCGGAAGTGATGTCCAGCTCGCGGCGGCCCAGTCCCACCACGGGAAAGCGCCGCTCCAAATGCCGGACCAGCCGGGAGGCCAGAAATCCGTCAGAACCCGTGATGACAAGAGGTCTGGACTCGGTGTTCAAGGCATATCCCCCAAAACCCTCCGCAGCGGGCGGAACGGTCAGACATGCTATCCAAGGGCCGGAATCCCGAACAGGCGGCCCCTGGCGACGAAGCCCGCAGATGGCCGCTGGTATGTTGGAAGCCATGACGTGGAAACGGGAACCCCGAACCTGGCTGGCCATCGCGGGCGTGCTGCTGCTGTGGGCCTCGGCCTTTGCAGGCATTCGCGCCGGGTTGCGCCTCTCTTCAACGGGAACCCCCGGAGCTGATGGCTACGGCCCAGGCGAACTCGCCCTGCTGCGATTCGGAACCGCTTCCATCGCCCTCGGCATCTTCGCCATGGCCACCCGCATGCGACTGCCCGAGCGCGCGGATCTGCCCCGCATCGGCCTCGCGGGCTTCCTGGGCATCAGCGTCTACCATGTGGCCCTCAATTTCGGCGAGGTCACGGTCAATGCAGGCGCCGCTTCCATGCTCATCTCCGCGGGACCCGTCTTCACGGCCCTGCTCTCCGCGCTGTTCCTGAACGAGCGCCTCACCCGCCTGGGCTGGAGCGGCATCTTCCTGGCCTTCGTCGGCGTTTCGCTCATCGCGCTCAGTGGCGGCAAGGGACTGCGCTTCACACCAGGGGCCCTGCTCATCCTGCTATCAGCGGCGGTGGCGGCCATCTATTCCATCCTGTCCAAGCAGAGCCTGCGGCGCTACCGGGCCATCGAATTCACCTGCTACTCCATCTGGGCCGGGACCCTGCCCATGCTGGTCTTCCTGCCGGGCCTGCTCCACCGCGCTCCCACCGCCGCCCCGGCGGCCACCTTCGCCGTGATGTATCTGGGCATCTTCCCGGCAGCCATCGCCTACGTGCTGTGGAACTACGCCCTCTCGCGCATGCCTGCGTCGCTGCTCTCGAGCTTTCTGTATCTCTCGCCGGTCATCGCCTGCTTCATTGCCTGGGTGTGGCTGGGGGAAGTCCCCGCCTTTCTCACCCTCGTGGGCGGCGCCATCGCCATCCTCGGCGTGATCCTCGTGCAGACCCGGGGGCAGCACCTAGAGGCTCCCCGCCTCCCGCGTGAGCACGCCCAGGAACGTGAGCGGGCTGTCTGAATCGTTGATGAGGCCGTGATCGCCACCGGCCTTCACCAGGAACAGATCCCCCGCCTCCACGGGGAAGCGCTCGCCATTGAGGATGCCCGTGCCGCGGCCCTCCAGAATCAGATAGAGATCCTCCGTGTTGGGATGGGCGTGCTCCCCGATGGAGGCCCCGGGCTCCAGCGTGGTGCGTCCAAGGCTCAGGATGTGCGCCATGTCGCCGTTCTTCAGCAGCTCCACACTGCGCCCGGTTCCCAGCCCGCCGCGGATGTTCTGCTTGGGTTCTTCGATGAATTCGGCGTGCCTTCGAATCATGGGTTGCTCCACGGTGAGCATACCAAGGGCCTGGGTTTGGCCCACCTCCGCCAGCCCCCGTTGAATCAGAGCCGGACCCCATCGCCTGTAAGCAGCCCGACGGCCCACGCCACCGGCGGAGTAAAAGTACTGATACCCAGCCGGCCTCCCGAAAAGAAGCAGTCACAAAGCTTTCGAGGGCGCCATGAAGATCGGCAAGAAAATCTCACTATCAAGCGGGGCCCTGATCGCCCTCACCACCGTGATGGTGACGGCCGTCTGCCTGCTGATGGTCTACGCCTCCCTAGAGAAACAGGCGATCACGATGCAGGAGAGTCGCATCAAGACCCTCTGGGAGTTGGCCAACCACAAGGGAAGTGGGTTCAGGGTGGCCAACAACCAGCTGTTCGTCGGCGATTACGCCTTCAACGACAACTTTGAAATCCCCGACAAAGTGAAGGAGCTGTGCGGAGGCACGGCGACCGTCTTCCTGGGTGATACACGCATCTCTACCAATGTGATGGGAGCCAACGGAAAGCGGGCCATAGGCACCAAGCTGCAAGGCCCAGCCCGGGACGCAGTCCTCGGAAAGGGCCTGGGCTACCGGGGCGAGGCGACCATCCTCGGCGAAGCCTACTTCACCGCCTATGACCCGATCCGGGATGCGACCGGAAACGTGATCGGCGTCTTCTATGTCGGCGTCAAGAAGAGTGAGTATTTCAGCACCTTCTACACCCTTCTCTGGGTCGCTGCCGGAATCACGCTCCTGGCCCTGCTGGCGGCCTACTTCACGATGTTGTACCTGGCCAACAAGATCAGCCTGCCCCTCGCCCGGATGGTGGCGGGGATGGAGCGTTCGGATCTCACCCTGGTCCTGGAAGAACAAGGGGATGACGAAATCCGGGCCCTCGCCAAGGCGTTCAACCGCTACAACGGGCAACTCCGCGGGGCCTTGCGGCAATTCCGCGACCAGTCCCTTCAGGTGGCCAGCGGCAGCACCGAGCTTTCGGCCACCTCAGATCAGCTCTCCGCGACGACCGATGAACTGGACCGCGGCATCGAAGTGCAGCGCAGCCGCACGGAGCAGATGGCCAGCGCCATCACCGAGCTGACAGCTTCCATCGAAACGGTTTCTCAGAACGCCAACAGTTCTCGGGAAGTGTCGCAACTCACAGCAGAGGCCGCCACGGCGGGCACCCGCGTGGGCGAGGAAACCGCCCAGGCCATGTCCGCAGTCCGGGAAAGCACGCACCGGATGGTTGAAGCCATCGGCGTCATTCGGGACATTGCGAACCAGACCAACCTGCTCTCTCTCAATGCGGCGATCGAAGCAGCCACGGCTGGAAGCCTGGGCAAGGGCTTTGCCGTTGTCGCCGAAGAAGTGCGGAAACTCGCCGAGCGTTCCCAGGCCTCCGCCAGGGAAATCGAGGATTTCATCGCAACGTCCCAATCTGCGGTCGCCGAAGGTGAACGCAGCGTCAGCGCGGTCGTCGCGCACCTGGAGGGAATCAAGACGCAGGCCGAGCGCGCTGCGGAAACGGTGCTTCAGATCGCCCAGGCCAGCACCGAACAGGCCCGCACCGCCGATGAGGTGGCGCGGGTGGTCACCCAGGTCGCGGAAGAGAATGCGCGAACCGCGTCGGCCAGCACCCAGCTGGCCGCCACCAGCCGGGAAGTGGCCCGAACCGCCAGTGAGCTCGCCCGGATCTCGGAGGATCTGCGCACCGAATCCGAACAATTCCAGGTCTGATGGCCAGCTTTCAGGGCGATGCCCTGTGCCGCTACAGGAACAGCCGCGGATCCACCCGCGCATTGTTGAGACTGAGGGACCAGTGCAGGTGCGGCCCCGTCGCCCGCCCCGTCATGCCCACCTCGCCCAGCAGATCACCAGCCTGGACCTTCTGGCCTTCCTTCACCGTGATCTTCGAGAGGTGGCAGAGCAGGCTCACCACGCCTTCGCCGTGGGCCACGAACACCGCGTTGCCGCTGTAGAAGAAATCGCCCGTCAGCACCACCACCCCGCCCGCAGGCGCCCGCACCGCCTGGCCTTGAGGCGAGCGAATATCCAGGCCCGAGTGCGGCGAACGGGGCACGCCGTTGAAGATGCGCCGCATCCCAAAGGAGGCCGTGAGGCTGCCCGGCGTGGGCTGGCGCAGGTTCAGTGAGGCGGTCAGTCCCTCGGGCCAGGCCTTCCAGGCTGGCCCCATGAGCAGCTGCTCTTTGGCGATGCGCGCTTCGTCCTCCTCGCTCGGAGTGACCTGGCGCTGATTCTTCAATTTCACCCGCTGCTCGGGATACTGCTTGGGCTTGATGGTGAAGGGCACGGGTCGGCCATCCACCTCGATCGTGTCCTGACCCGCCTTCGCGCTGAGGGGAATCCCCACCACGGCCACCCAACCTCGGTCACCTTTTCGCGTCAGCACCGGCTCACCACGGTAGGTGACCTTCGGCGGCGCCTCCTTTCCGGCGACAGCCACCACCGCCACGCCGCCGGGGACGGGGGAGGGCTTGAAGGGGAGAGAAGCCACCCCCGCCCAAGCCGAAGCGGATCCGATGACCCCCAAGGAGAACAAGCCAAGCTTCGCGGCAATTCGATTCATGAAGAACTCTTACCCGGAAGTGGCGTGCACGTCCATCGACGTGAAGCCTTCACCTCTCCGCGTTCAGGCGCGCTGCCTGCGGCAGACGGCCTCACTCAACCACAATGGGCGCGACCTCGGACACCTGGGTGCTGCGCCCAGGGCGTTTGGCTTTGGCCTGATCTTGCCGGTAGGTAAAGTCCACGAATACTTCAAAGGGGGCGCGGCTTGCAAACCCCTTGGGTACCTGGAACCGCCATGCCAGAGCCACCTTCAGGGTCGCTGGGAAGCTGGGCTCATAACCCGCCGCGGACACCACCCGTGCATCGAAGGGAACCCCATCCTTCCCCACCTGGAGGCAGACTTTCACGCGCTGCCCATCGATGGGTGACAAGGCGGGGTCATGGCTGTAGTCCGGTGCGACCGATTTAACCAGCTTCAGGATTCCTCGGCCCCCCTGTCCCGTACCGTTTCCCACCCCATCGCCATGCCCCCGCCCGAAACCCAATCCATCTCCGCGAGGAACCCCATTGCCACCGGGTACGACCGGCAGGCTCTTATCCACGATGAGGGGTGGAGCTGAGGGCTGGAACTCGGGCTCAACGACTGGAAGAACCCGCGTGGGAGGCGCCTCGATCACGTCCAGGGCCGGGAGCGTCAGCAGGCGCGCATCAATGGCGTCATTTCCCTTCCGGTTGCTTCCACCAGGCGGTCCGGGCGCGGGGCCAGGAAGGGGGCGGAACTCCGGCGGCTCGAAGGAGGCCAGGGACACCCCCACCACCGCAGGCAACGAGGGTGGCACCGACAGGTCCACCCGCCAGCACAGAAGCCCGAGGACCACAGCGCCGTACAGGGGAAGCCACAACCACTTCCCTAACCGGGAGCACTTCAACTCTCCGGAACGCCATTCCGGTGGAACCAGTGAATCTTCAGACTGACCCATGGGCGTTCCTCCATCACAAGAGGGGCGTTCAACCATCGAATGAGATCCATAAAGAGTATAAGTCTGCCCCGAAGTCATGTCTCATAAACCCCAGGTCTTTATCCGGCTTTGGGCCCAGCCTCCCCACCCACCCTCGAAGCGGTTGCTGGCTTCGCAGTGACCGGCACCGTGGATGATCGTCAGATCCGGATGGAAGCGTGCGATGCCCCGCACCCCGTCCACAGGCGTTTCCGGATCCGCATCGCCTGTGATCAAGGCGATTCGGCACCCGATCCGCTCTGCTGAACGCAGTGGCGAGACCGACGCGGGATCGAAGTGCGCCTGCCGCGCGGAAGCCCAAAGGGCGACCCGCTCGGCGAGGGTGGCGAGAGGCTCGAGGTGTCCCAGGGTTCCCCGAATATGATCCCGGGCGGCGCGATGGAGATCCTGGAAGGGGCACTCCAGCAAAGCCCCGCCGGGCCGCTTTCCCTCGCGTTCCAGATCCTCAAGGGCCAGCAGCCCCACCCCGGCACCCATGCTCCAGCCGGCGATGACGATCCGTTCAGCCGGGAATCCAGCGGCCTCCAGGTAGCGGAAGGCGGCGACCACATCCTGCCGCTCCCAGCCACCCATGGTGCATGGAGTTGAAGGGTTCCGATCCCGACCTCGGAAGGTGAAGCCCACGGCGTCCCACTCAGGCAACGAACGCGCTCTACCCAGGGTTCCCCACACATCGTCCCCGAAGCCGTGCAGGTAGATCACCGCCCCACGAGGCGCGGCCCGACGCAGGTGCCAGAGTTCCAGCGGCGCCCCTTGACCTCCCGGCACTCGGACCGAGGTGAAGGATCCATCCTTTCCCTGAAGCATCTGGCGAATCGAAGCGCGTTGCGCTTCCGTGCGCTGGGGCAGCGGTGGGTTCAGCAACAGACCCGGCAGCACCCACCAGCCAAGGGCCACACTGGCCACCGCCCAGGCGGCCAGCACCAGAAGCGGGAGTCGGATCCAACGGGAGCGCATGGCCAGACTACGCACGCCTGGCCATGCGGCTTAAGACGTCATCCGCCTTTCCCATCCCGTCAGGGGCGCCCGCTGCCTTCATTGAACGGGGCTTCAGTCGTGTCGATCAGTGGATGCGGTTCTTCCAGGACGACCTTGGCAATCTCGTCCTTGCGCATGAACCGCACTCCGGCGTGCGCCTTGGCGTACCGGATGAATTGATCCACCGCCTGCACCATGGCGGGGCTGCCCCCGATCCGGTCATGGAGGCTCACGGACATCATCCGCCGCGCGGATGCCCCTTCGCGGTAGAGGCGGTCGAATTCCAATGTCAGCTGGGCCAGAAACTGGTCCGCGGAGAAATGCCTTCCTTCCACGAGCATGATGTCGTTGCAGCGCAGGGTGTAGGGAACCACGGCGAATTTCTTTCCCCGCACCAAGGTCACGAAAGGCTCATCGCGGCTGAGGTCATCGATGTGATAGGTGAAGCCCAGATCTTGAAGCACCTTCAGGGTGTTCGGTCCACGGCGAAGCCAATTGCAGTTGTACCCCACCGCCCGCTGTCCAGTCGCCTTGGCCACGGCGACCACCCCATCCTCCACGAACCTCTTCTCCTCCTCGTAGGGCATGTTGAATTGGCTATCCCAGCGCATGCCATGCGCGGCAATTTCGTGGCCCCGCTCCGCGATGGCTCGGGCGACTTCCGGATGCTGCACGGCGGCCTCTCCCACCACATGGGAGGTCACCTTGATCTGGTGCTCGTCCCACAGATCCAGCATCCGGGCAATGCCCTGCTTGTACCCATAGGCATACCAGCTGCGGGCCACCAGATCGGATTGCCCGGGTGGCATCTGCACCTTCGGAAAGGGGCTCTCTGCGCCTTCGGGTTGGCCTCCCGATTCAAACTGCATGGAGAAGGAAATGACCAGCCGGGCGCCGTTGGGCCAGGGGCGTTCAGGTCCCGCGGGAACGGCACCGGCGACGAGGGGCAGGAATGCGGAAAGGGCCAGGGTGGCGGATTGGAAGGGACGCGCCAGGGCGCGCAGAGACAAGGCCATGGAAAAGCTCCTCATGCGAGTGGTGGTGGGAGTTGGACGGCTGCTGCGAACCGTCAGACCGCTTTGCGGCGGCGCGAGACGTCAAGGGCATAGCCGTTGTCCGAGATGTCTCGGTGCAGCAGGTAGTAGAAGATCGAATAGACCACTTGGACACCCAGGGTGTGCCAATCGCTGCGCAGAGCGGTCCCCGCCACAAGCGCGACCATCACCAGCGAACCTGCCCTCAGGGCCCACCGGGTCTGCCAACCAAGCACCAGCAGCAGCCCGATGCCGCTCTCCAGAAACGGAAGGGCCAGACTGAACCCCAGGGCCGCGAATTCTGGAACCGGTGTGCCGGCGAATTGTGAAGCGATGGTTCGAGCGAAGGCCTGCGGGTGGGGAAGCCTGACCAAACCGTGCAACAGGATATTCACGCCGAGGCTCAGACGGAGGATGGCATAGGCCGCCCTCCGTTCTTTCGCCGCCGCTGGCAGGGTGGATTCCCGGGACATGAGAGCTCCTCAGCAAATCGCGCTCCCCGGAATGGGGACGGGGCGGAAAGCCCCGGATGCGCGGTTCTGGAAGCTTGCGAAGGCCCAGGCAACTGAACAAGTACGCACATTTTTGATAGGTGGTTCCCATTTGTATACTGAGGGCTTCCACTGGAGTCGCCATGGACCTGCCACCTGCCGACCGCGAAGCGATCTGTCCGGTGCGCGCCGCCCTCGATCTCATCGGAGGCAAATGGAAGGGCCTTGTGCTCTTCCACCTGCTGGAAGGCCCGCTGCGATTCAACGAGGTGCAGCGTCGGCTCCACGGTGTCACTCAGCGGATGCTCACCTTGCAGCTGCGGGAACTCGAAGCAGATGGCCTCATCCACCGCGAGGTGTACCCGGTGGTTCCTCCCAAGGTGGAGTATTCCCTCACGCCTCGCGGACGCACGCTGGAGCCCATTCTGCGGGCACTGCGCACCTGGGGCGTCGAGCATCTTTCACTGAACCAGGCCATTTAGGCTTCAGGGATCCCGCGCTGCGAACCCGGAAGGATCTTACGGCTCCGACTCCGCCGAAGCGCCCGGGTACTCAGTTGGGGGTTCCTCGTTGGGGATGGGTTCATCGCCTTCGGCCAGTGCGGAAAATCCCACCTCCCGCATCCGCACCGCATCCTTGTAGGCCGCCAGGATGGCTGTGCGGATGCGGAGGTACGAGGTTTCGGTGACCTTCGTGTTGAAGGTGAGGGTGGCCACCAGGTAGTCACGGCCATCGGGCATGACCTGCGGGGCGCTCACCTGCACCTGGGGCTGCATGATGGTGCCGGAACTGCCCTCACGCAGACGGTTGGAAAGGGCCTCGCACCAGGCCTGCAGCTGCGGCGTGAGGACCAGGCCCTCCACTGGGGATTCCAGCATCACCCGGCCGTAGAGCGTGAAGAAGAGGCGCAGCTGCGGCGGATCAAAAGAATGGTTGAGGTAACCCGACATGCTGGCGATCTGCTGGAAGTCCTTCAGCAGCGCCTGCAGCTTGGCGCTGGGCTGTGCGGGCCCCTGGGGCTTGGCCATCAGCCCACCACGCCGAATCCATACTTCGCCACCAGCAGGTCCAGCCGCTGGCGGGCTTCGGGGGTAACGGCCTCGGGCGCCGAGAAGAGGGCGGCCTTCAGGGCCTGCCCGCAGGCGCAGGAGCGCGCTGAGCCCGAGAGCTGCGGCACCACCTTGCGAAGCAGACGCTGGGCCTTGTCGACGTTGGCGTGCATCACTTCCAGCACTGACGTCGCGTCCACGCCTTCCTCCTCTTCGCGCCAGGCATCGTAGTCGGTCACCAGGGCGATGCAGGCATAGCAAAGCTCCGCCTCGCGGGCCAGGCGCGCCTCGGTCACCTGGGTCATGCCGATGAGGTCGGCGCCCCAGCTCTGATGCAGACGGCTTTCGGCCCGGGTGGAAAAGGCGGGGCCTTCCATGCACACATACAGCGCATCGCTCTCGATGGGCAGGGCCAGTGCTCGACCCGTGTCCAGCAGCGTCTTCGTCGTGTGGGCGCAGGTGGGTTCCGCAAAGCTCACGTGGGCCACCAGCCCCTCGCCGAAAAAGGTGTCTTTGCGATGCCGGGTCTTGTCGATGAACTGCCCGACCAGCCGCAGCTCTCCGGGCTTGTGGCGGGCCTGCAGGCTGCCCACGGCGGAGACCGAGATGAGACGCTCGACGCCCAGGGATTTCAGGGCCCAGAGGTTGGCGCGGTAGTTCACTTCGCTGGGCGTGAAGCGGTGCCCCTCACCATGCCGCGCCAGGAAGGCCACGTGTGCGCCATCCAAGGTACCGAGGTGCACGGGCCCGGACGGTTCGCCAAAAGGCGTATCCACATCCACCGCCTGATCGAGGGCCAGGCCCTCCATCCGGTAGAGACCACTGCCGCCAATGATGCCGATGGGTGCTCGCATGGGGCCATTGTACTTGCCGAAGGCCGTTCCGCTGTGCTTCCCTTGAGGTTCTGACAATTCACGTGTTGGATGTTCGGGAAGCAGGTGAGATTCCTGCGCTGCCCCGCAACGGTATGCACCACGCCAGGCCAACTTCAGGCCAAGCCAGTCCGGCGTGAGACCTCAAGCTCGAGTCACTGGGAATCGTCCCGGGAAGGCTCGAGGGGAGCTGCAAGGCCCCTGTCGCGTGCGAGCCCGGAGACCGGTCCACCACCTCACCCCCCGTCGCGGGAACGGGCTGGGCCATGTCCCCTCCGGGGAGATCCGCCCCGCCGCCGCGACGTCATGCGTGGAGGCATGATGGGTCATTCCCGCGTTCTCTTCTCCCTGGCAGCCCTGTCTGTCCTTTCCCATGCCGCCGGCGCCGGAGTCAGCGCCGGGGCCAGCGCCGAACCCGACCGCAAGCCCGGCGAGGCCACGGTCACCGTCAGCGCCGAGGCGCAACCGGTGGAGGTCACCCGCACCCCGGCCCCCGTGCGCATCGTCGAAGCCGACGAACTGGCCCGTCTGGGCAGCCGCACCCTGGCGGAGCTGCTGGAAGTCCTGCAGCCCGGCGCGGTCATGCCCAGCGGCGGCCCTGGCGCCACTGCTTCGGCCTTCCTCAATGGCACCCTCAGCCGCAATGTGGTGGTGCTCCTGGATGGCCTGCGCCTCAACGATCCCACCGCCGTGAGCGCCGATCTCGGTACCCTCAGCCTCGTGGGCATCAGCCGCGTGGAGCTGGTGCTGGGCCCATCCTCCGTGCTCTACGGCAGCGATGCCATCGGCGGCGTCATCGCGCTCACCAGCGCAGGTCGCGGCGGCGACGGTTTCCACGGCCAGACGGGCCTGAAGGCGGGCACGGACAACCTGCGAAGCGCCACGGCCCAGGTGCAGCTGGCGGGAGCCCAGGGCTGGCTCGCCGCGGGCGGCGAAGCCACGAAACAGGACAACGGCTTCCCCAATGACGCCTTCCGCCAGGCCGGCGGTTTCCTGCGGCTGGGCACCAAGCTGGGCAGCGCCGATCTCATGGGCTTCTACCGCAACAGCGGCCAGACAGCTTCTGTGCCTTTCACCACTGTGGCCCCGCCTCCGACCTTCGCCACCACCCGCGCCTACCAGCCGGGCCGCGAGACCAAGGCCCGCCAGGAAAACTGGGGCGCCAGCCTGAAGTGGCCGCTGGCCCCTGGCCTGGTGCTGGAGAACACCCTGCAGGCCCTCTCCGGCAACACCAGCGATCCCAACGGGCCGCTGCGTCAGCAGACGGACCGTGATTTCCGCCGGGTGGAGGATCAGCTCACCCTGCACTGGACCCCCTCCACCGCCTTCCGTCTGTCGGGCCGCCTTGAAGGCCGCGAAGACACCAGCCACGCGAAGAACTACTACGACCCCTCCACCTACGCCGCCGTGCTCTACCGGGGCGAAGGCCGGGACCTGGCGGGCGCTCTGGAAAGCCGCTGGACCCTTCTCGAGGGCCTCGACTGGGTGGCGGGCGTGCGCCGCGACGCAGGCCACCGTGACCTCACGCGCCTGAGCACGGGCGAGCGCAGCCGCGCGGGCGAAGCCGAAGCCGGCACCTGGCGCTCGGGTCTCAACTGGACCGTGACGCCGGAGCTGCGCCTCTACGCCAGCGCGGGCCAGGGGTTCCGCATGCCCAACACCACCGAGTTCGCCCTCAACGCCCAGGCCGAAGCCCAGGACAAGAAGGCCTACGCCATCCTGCCCGAGCGCAGCCGCACCTTCCAGTTAGGCGCCACGGGCCTGCTGGCGGGCCACTGGGAATACCGGCTGGAAGCCCAGCGCACCCGCATCAACGACCTGCTGGCCTACGTCTACGACACCAGCTTCGCCTTCCCGCCCCTGTTCACATCCCATTACTCGAACCTGGGTTCCATCCAGGCACAGAGCCTCGAAGGGGCCCTGGGCTGGCGCGGCGGATCGGAGGTGGCCTGCGGCTGGGATGTGATCCTGCGCAGCCAGGACACCCGCGACCTCGACCACAACAGCGACGGCCAGCGCTACGGCCAGCAGAACACCGCCATCGTGCGGCATCCCTTCTTCACCGGTGCCCTGTCTGCCTTCGCCCAGACCAGGACCTGGCGCGCCGACCTGCGCTTCGACCGCGTGGGCTCGCGCTACGACCTCAACGACACCAGCTACAAGGTGATCGCCGCCAAGCCCTACCGAAACCTCAGCCTGGGCCTGTCGCACGAGCCCGTGAAGAACCTCACGGTGGCCCTGCGGGGTGAGCACCTGCTGCAGCCCAAGCAATCGGTCCAGGATTGGCTCAGCGGACGCTACGATCAGAACGGCGACGCTGCCCTGGTCTACGGCTTCCCCGCCCCGGGCCCCCGCTGGTCCCTGGCCGCAACCTGGAGGTGGTGATGGTTCGCTCGTTCCTGTCCCACAGCTTGGCCCGCATCCTGCCCTGCCTGCTGGTGGTCGCCCTGCCCCTGCTGGCAGCCAAACCCCAGCGCGTGGTCAGCCAGGCCGTGGGCACGGACGAGCTGCTGCTGGCCCTGGCCGATCCCGGCCAGATTGCCGCCCTCAGCCACATCAGCCGCGATGGCCGCTTCAGCCCCGTGGCTGAGGAGGCCAAGCGCTATCCCGCCATCAAGGACAGCGATGCGGAAAGCGTGCTGCGCCACCACCCCGACCTGGTGCTGGCCGCGGGCTTCACCCGCCCCGAGACCCTGGCCCTGCTCAAGCGGGCCGGGGTCCGGCTGGTGGTGATGGACCGCTACGAAACCATGGAGGATGTCTACGCCAGCCTGCGCCTGCTCGGCAAAGAACTGGGCCAGGAGGCCCGGGCCGAGGCTGTCATTGCGCAAACCAAGGGCCGCGTCGAAGCCCTCGCCGCGCGGCTGAAGGGCGTCAGGCCCGTGCGCGTGGTCAGCGCCGGCATCTACCCCTTCACGTCCGGGGCCGGCACCACCTTCCAGGACCTCTGCGATCACGCCGGGGCCCTGAACGTGGCCACCGAGGCCGGACTCAAGGGCCATGCACCCACGCCATCAGAGAAGCTGCTGGTCTGGAACATCGAGGCGCTGGTGGGCTCCGGCGACGAAGGCACGAAGGCCCTGCTGGCGGGCATCCCCCACTACCGCGCCCTCCCGGCGTTCAAGGCCGGCCGTGTGGTGACCCTCCCCGGTTCCGTCATGTCGAGCGTCTCGCACCACCGTGTTGAAGCCTATGAGACGCTCGCGCGGGCCCTGCATCCGGAACGCTTCCGGTGAAGACTCGCCTCGCCATCCCCCTGCTGCTGGCCCTGCTGGTGCTCACCTTCCTGGCCTCTCTGGCCTTCGGTGAACTGCGGCTGAGCTTCGGACAGGTGGTCTCGGCGATCGCAGGGCATGGCGATGAGGTGGCCCGCACGGTGGTGCGTGACTTCCGGTTGCCCCGGGCCCTGGTGGGCATGGCAGTGGGTGCCGCGCTGGGCGCCAGCGGCGTGGTGATGCAGGCCTTCTTCCGCAATTCCCTGGCCAGCCCCGGCCTGCTGGGCGTCAGCAGCGGCGGGGCCCTGGGCGCCGTGGGCGTGCTGGCCATGGGGCCCCTGCTCGGTTTCACCGCTGTCGCCATGTGGGCCCTGCCCCTGGCCTCGGTGGCGGGCGCCTTCGCCGCCACCGGCGCCGTGCTGCTGCTGGCCCAGCGAGGCGCGGGCACCGAGCGGCTGCTGCTGTCCGGCGTGGCGCTCAACGCCCTGCTGGGCGCGGGCACCAGCTTCCTGCTCACCACCACTGCGGGGCACTTCGAGGTGAACGCGCAGATCCTCTTCTGGCTCATGGGCGGGCTGGAGAGCCGCAGCTGGGAGCACGTATGGATGGGCGTTCCAGGCATCCTGGTGGCCTGCGCCCTGCTGCTGCCCCTGGGCCGTGCCATGGATCTGCTGAGCCTGGGCGAACAGAGCGCGCAAAGCCTCGGCGTGGACGTGCGCCGCCTCCGCCGCCAGCTCATCATCCTCTCCACGGTGCTGACGGCCCTGGCCACGGCCGTGGCGGGCATTGTGAGTTTCGTGGGGCTGGTGGTCCCCCACGTGCTGCGCCTGGCCTTCGGGCCCAACCACCGCCGCATGCTGCCCTATTCCATGCTGGGCGGGGCCATCTTCCTCCTGGCCTGCGACCTGGTGACCCGCACCTTCCCCCTGGGCCTGCGCCTGGGCGTGGTCACCTCCCTCATCGGCGGTCCCTTCTTCCTGTGGCTCCTGCGGAGGCCCCGATGACGGCCTCGGGAAACAGTGCCCTTCAGGCCCTCGACCTCGCTGTGCCCGGCCGTTTGGAGGCCGTGTCGCTGAGCCTGGGCCCTGGCGAGCTGGTGGCCATGGTGGGCCCCAACGGGGCCGGGAAATCCACCCTGGTGCAGGCGCTGGCGGGCCTGCTTCCCGCCGAGGGGCTCATCCGCTGGAATGGACAGTCGCTGTCGCGCATCGCCATCCAGGAGCGCGGCCGCCAGCTGGCCTGGGTGGGCCAGGAAGCCCAGTTCGAGTTCGCCTTCCCCGTGCGCGAGGTCGTGGCCCAGGGTCGCTACGCCTGGGGCGATGACCTCGGCGGCGTGGATGAAGCCTTGGCGCAGCTGGATCTCACCCACCTCGCGGAACGCCCCGTGACGCGGCTCTCCGGCGGCGAGCGGCACCGCGTGGGTCTGGCGCGGGCCCTGGCCACGGAGGCTCCCATCCAGCTCTGGGATGAACCCGTGGCCCAGCTGGATGTGCGCCACGCCCTGGAGGTGCTGCGACTGGCAAGGCGGCTGGCGGATGGCGGCGGCACCGTGGTGGTGAGCCTCCACGATCTGCGCGCCGCCTACCGCTTCGATCGGGTGCTGGTGCTGGATCAGGGGCGCCTGGTGGGCAACGGCCCGCCCCACGAGGTGCTCACGGCGGCGCTCATCCGCGAGGTCTTCCAGGTGGAAGCCACCTTCGTCGAAAGCCTTGTCCCGGAGCTGCCTTGACCCAGAACCAGATCCCCCTACAAGCGCCCCGCCGCGTCATCAGCTTCGTTTCCAGCGCCACGGAAACCCTCTTCGCGCTGGGCTGCGGCGAGGCCCTGGTGGGCGTCACGCCCTACTGCGGCCGCTACGTACCCAACCTCGGCGTGCCCATCGCAGGGGACTACCTCAAGGCCGACATCGACCACCTGCGCAGCCTGGAGCCGGACCTGGTGCTGGTGACCTCGGGCATCCAGACCGCCTTCGCCAAGCGCCTCACTGAGGCGGGGCTGCCGGTCCACGCCCTGCCCCTGCCTGCCAGCCGCTTCGGCATCCTGGAAAACCAGATCGCCCTGGGCGGCCTCATGCACTGTGTGGCCGAGGCTCGGGCCCTCTGCACCCGCATGGAAGCGGGTTTCGCGGAGCTGATCGCTTCCACCCCACCGCTGCGCCCCACCGTGTTCATCGAGATGTGGTGCGGTCGCCACCTGCGCGGCATCGGGGGTCTTTCCTTCATCCACGACCTGGTGGAGCTGGCGGGCGGTGTCGCGGTGCCCACCGTGCGTTCCGAAGCCTACCCGGTACCCGATCTGGAACTGGTGGCGGCCCTCCGGCCCCAGGCCATCCTCTTCTTCCAGGAGCCTGAATACCCGGTGGATGCCGCCGCCACGCTGGCCGGACGCGGCTGGTCCTGGGGCCCCCGCATCATCTCCTCCGACATCACCAAGGGCCGCAACATCATCCACGACGGCCCCAGTTTTCTCGACACGGCGCGGTGGTTGCAGGGGCAGTTACACAAAACAGAGGCCTGATGCGGATTTGAGTTCAAAAGATAAGGAACACCACCAAGGCGCCAAGACACCAAGGGAAACCAGAGCCGCTCTTCATGCAGTTCTTGGTGTCCTGGTGCGCTGGTGCCTTGGTGGTGAACCCCCTTTTCGATTGGATTGAACGCAACTTGGTATGAAGCCGCCCCGAATCAGCAGCGCTTTCACAGGGCTGTCATGTGCTTCACCCACCCTAGAGTTGACACAACCAGGAGGGCGGCGCATGGACCTGCAGCTGACATCGGATCCTTCCCTGCAGGCGCTCGCCGCACCTAGACCTGGGATTTCGGACCTCCCTGAAGGGGAGCGGCTGAACACCCTGACTCATCTGGCCGGGTTGGCCTTGGCCCTTGGGGCCTCCGCCTTTCTGATCACCCGCGCGGCCCAGGGGGGAGAGCTCCTCAGGATCCTCAGCGCCAGCGTGTTTGGGTTCGCCATGATCGCCTTGTATGCCGCTTCGACGGTGTTCCATGGCCTTCGCGGCCCCGCCAAGGAGCGCTGGGCCAAGGCCGACCACTGCGCCATCTACGTGTTGATCGCGGGCACCTACACGCCCTTCACGCTCGTCACCCTGCATGGGCCCTTGGGCTGGAGCCTGCTTGGCTTCGTCTGGTGTCTCGCCACGCTCGGCATCGGCAAGGAACTCTGGTGGGATCGCCACGCCCTGCCTGCAGTGCCCCTCTACCTTCTCATGGGCTGGTGTGGCCTCGCCGCGGCTGGACCCCTTGTCCGGAAACTCGGTAGCCAGGGATCGCTGTCGCTGCTGGCCGGCTGCCTCTGCTATTCCATCGGCCTGGTGTTCTACCTGCTCGGCCGCCGCCTGCGCCATGCCCATGGCATCTGGCACCTCTTTGTGCTGGGCGGAACGGCCAGCCACTTCATCACAGTGCTGAAGGTTCTCGGTTGAAGCAGCGCGTCCAGCTCAAGACCGCCGCAGCACCCAGCCCAGCCCCACGGGCCCGGCGACGGTGGTGAGCAGCAGGGCGCCGATGATGCCTGCCTGGATGTCAGGGCTGAGCAGGGGCACGCCGTTCAGGTGCAGCTGCGCACCGGCCGCCACGAAGATGAGGCCCACTTCACCCCGGGGCACCATGCCCCAGCCCACCACCGCCACGCGAGTGCCTTTGCCGCCGCCGTAGCCGGCGAAGTATTTCCCGATGATGCCGAGCAGGGCCAGCAGCGCCGCGAAACCGAGCGTCGCGGGCTTGAAGAGGGCGGCAGGATCCACCTTGGCACCCATGAGCACAAAGAAGAGGGGCGAGAGCACGGTCACGAGGGGATGGATCAGCTCTTCCAGGGTGTGCTGTTCGCGGCGCTCCAGATCCACGATGTGGGCCGGTTCCAGGATGAGGCCCGCGGCGTAGGCGCCCACAATGGAGGCCAGTCCCGCGAGGTTGCCCAGCCAGGCCAGCAGGAAGGCGAAGCCCAGGCCCAGGGGCAGCAGCACCTGCTCGCCCCGGAAGCGGCTGGCCAGCTGAAACAGCCTCGGCGTGGCGAGGCGGCCCAGGGTGAGCGCGGCGGCCAGGAAACCCAGGGCCAGGCCCAAGGTCTTCGCCAGCTGCGGCCCCAGGGCCGCTCCGCCCGAGGCGGCGCCCACGAGGCCCGAAACCGCCACCAGCACCAGCAGGCCCAGCACATCATCCACCACGGCGGCGCCCACAATGATGCGGCCCTCCAGGGAATCCGAGGCGCCCTTTTCGCGCAGCACCTGGGCGGAGATGCCGATGCTGGTGGCACACAGGCAGGCGCCGATGAAGAGATCCAGCACGAACGGCGCGTCCTTGGGCAGCAGCAGCCACGCGCCCGCGAGGCCTGCGGCCATGGGCATCACCACGCCGATGAGGGCCACGCGCAGCGAGGCCATTCCCACCTTCAGCATCTGCGGCACGGTGGATTCCAGGCCCACCGCGAACATGAGCACCACCACGCCCAGGCCACCCAGCAGCTCCGCGCCGGGCGAGGCGGCCACCTCGGGCAGTCTGGGCCAGGCCCGGTGCAGGGCCGTGAGCGCCAGTCCCACGGCCAGCTCGCCCGTGACGGCTGGCAGTTTGAGTCGCACCGCCAACTCGCCACCCACTTTGGCGGACAGCCACAGCAGAGCCAGCAGCATGAGGGTGCCGGCCAGGGGATCGTGCATCAGGAAGGCGAAGGGCATGGGCCATTAAACCACCGCCGAAGCCAATCCCAGTGATGAGGTAGACGGAGCCGACAAGAGACGCCCACACTGGAGCCATGACAGACAAACCGGCTTTGGAGCCATTGGGTGGAGGACGGCCCCTCGCACTGCCCTCCCGCCTGCGAGCCCTGCGCATGGTGGCCCAGGCGCGACGGCTGGCCCTGGCCGTGCTGCCCATGGGCGCCGTCATCGGCGTGGTCGCGGCCCTGGCCCTCTCAGGCCTCCAAAGGCTGGAACACCTGCTCTCGGGCCAACACTGGCGGGGCCTTGCGCTGGTGGGCATGCCTTTTCTGGGGCTCCTGCTGGCGGGCCTCTGGCTGCGGGTGACCCGGGTCGGAGAGGTCTCCCTGGTCCGGGACCTCGTGCAGGCCCGCACGCATCCGCTCACCACCTTCCAGCTCGGGCCCAGCCTCGCCAAAGTGATGGCCTGCGGACTCACCATCGGCTTCGGCGGCAGCGCCGGCACCGAAGGCCCCGCGAAGTGGCTGGGCGCGGCGGTGGGGGCCCAGTTCCACCGCTGGATGCGCAGCCTTGCGCGCCGCTTCCCCCAACTGCGGCGGTTCCTTGCCCAGCCGGGAGTCGTGGTGACCGCGGGCTCCGCTGCCGCTCTGGCCGCCATCTTCCGGGCCCCGCTTTCGGGCGCGTTGCTGGCGGTGGAGCACGAAGGCGAACTCAACGCAGTGCAGGCCGCGCCCGCGCTGGTGGCCTCGGCCACGGGCTACCTCGCGTTCGTCGCCTTGCGCGGGAACGCCCCCCTGCTCGGCACTCCAGCCACGTACCACCTGCAGGTTCGGGAGATCTTCTGGGCCCTGCCCCTGGGCCTGACCTGCGCCGTCGCCGCCTCCCTCTTCCGCCGTCTGCTCCGGTTCGGCCGCCACCACCTGCGCCGCTTCTCTCTGCCGGCGCGGGGCGCCCTGGCAGGGCTCGGGCTCGTGCTCCTGGCGCTTCCCGGAGCCTGGCTGTGGCCGGGCCTTCCGATCACTCAGGGCAGTGGCCTGGACCTGGTGGCCCACCTCATCCGCGGCGACACCCTGCCTTCCGCGGCGCTGGCCTTCCTCGCCCTCAAGCTCGCGGCCACGGCGCTGACCTTCGCCGGGGGCGGCGTGGGCGGAACCTGGCTGCCTTCGGTGGCCATGGGCGCCGCCGTGGGCGCGGTGTTCGATGTCTGGGCGGGTCTGGGACAGCCGGGCCTTTTCGCCCTGGTGGGCGCCAGCGCCTTCGCGGGCGCGGTACATCGCACGCTGCTCGTGCCTGTGGTCTTCCTTGCGGAAACCACCGGCCAGGCGGCCCTGGTGGTGCCAGCTCTCGTGGCCACCGTCGCGGCTTTTGAAGGCACCCGCGCAGACTGAAGGGCAGGTGCCTCAAACGCCTTCAAAGAGGCTGAGGGTTTCATCCAGTCGGCGCAGGATGGCCAGGATGCGGAAGGGCTCCACCACCACGTAGTCCACGCCGCCGGCGGCCACGGCGTGATGGCGCTTTTTGGCTTCGTCCTCTTCGGTGCCCGCCAGGATCACGGGCACGGGGCAGCCCTCCTGCTCCACCAGCTGGCGGCAGAGTTCCAGGGGGCTGGTGAGCCGCAGCTGGTTGTGGATCACCACCATGCGGGCCCGTCCCCAATCCGGGCTTCCAGCTTGGCCCTCGGCCTCGATGCCCTTGAGCTGCGATTTCACGGGGCCCTTGATGTGGTCGAGCATGGCCAGGCCGAACTTGCGGCTCAGCGCCTCGCCCAGGCGCCGGGCGAAGTCTTCTTTCTCCGTCAGCAGCAGGATCATGGGATCGCGGTCCACGATGACCTTCACCGTGGGCAGGGCCGCGGCCCGGTTGATGCGCGCCGTGGCTTCCTGGAAGCCCCTGGGAATGAATTCATCCCGGTCCTGCTGGGCCTGGACCAGCTGCTGATCCTGGATCCAGGTGCGGTATTGATCCAGCATCTTGGCGTCGGCCTGTTTGGTGAAGCGCAGGCCCACCAGGTTGTCACCGAAGTAGGCCACCGTGGTGGGCGCCCGCAGGCGCAGGCCGCCATCCAGGGGCACGTCCAGCAACGATTCCTCTCCCATGCGCAACAGCTCGCGGATGTCCTGCTTGGTGTTGCGGAGCACCAGTTCCAGCCCTTCTTCGCCAAAGCTCTGCACCGTGCCATCGAGAAGGGCGTTGCGGGTGTTGGTGAAGGTGGCCGCGTGGGCCTGAGCCGGGGCACGGTCGGGAATGAAATCCGCCAAGCGGTGCAAGTCCGAGCGGCGCAACACGCGGGGGATGGTGGCCAGGCAGGTCTCCACGCCTTCGATGACCTCCTGCCCCGCATGGGCCACCACGCATTCGTATTCCAGGCCGCGGTCCTTGAGCTTCAGGGCGAGGTTCTCGCCAGGCTTGAGGCCCCAGGTGCCGATGTCGTCGAAGGACATGCGGAAGGCCAGCCGCTCGCCATCTTCGGTGAGGATGGGGTACGAGGCCCGCTGGGATTTGTAGGCCACTTCCAGGCGGCTGCCGGCGACGCAAAGCCGCTGCAGGGCCATGCGGATGCCGGTGGCGTCTTCGAGGAGCGCAGAGGATTTGCCCATGTCAGGCCCCTCCGCCGAGTGGTGGCAGCGTCCCCGCAGGAAGCCAGCGGGTGAGCGTCCGGTGCAGTTCGTCCATGCGCACGGGCTTGGGAATGTGATCGTCCATGCCCGCTTCGAGGCACTTCTCCCGGTCTCCCACCATGGCGTTGGCGGTCATGGCCACCACCGGCAGGCGGCGGCTGCCCCGCTCCCGCTCACGAATGCGCTGCGTGGCCTCGAACCCGTCCATCTCCGGCATCTGGCAATCCATCAGCACCAGATCGTACGACACGCCCACGAGGGCGTCCAACGCTTCAATGCCCGTGGCCACCACGTCAGCCTCGATGCCGAATTTCTTGAGCATGATCAGCGCCACTTTCTGATTCACCAAATTGTCTTCCGCCAGCAGCACGCGCACCTTGGCCTGTCCTTCCAGGGCCAGCATTGGTGCCACGGTGGCGGAGCCGGTGGCGCTCAGGCCCCGCGGTTCCAGCAGGCTGCGCAGGTGGCTGGGCCGCGCGGGCAAGGTGAGGAAGGCCTGGATGCCGCGGCGGGCCGCATCCTCCCGCAGCTCAGGGCGGTAGAGCGGACTGGCAAGGACCATGGCCTCGGCATGTTCTCCCACCACTGCCTCGCCGAGGCATTCGGGACCCACCAGAATCAAGGAGCCGGGCTGACGTGCCTGCTTGAGCCAGGCCACGGGATCCGCATCCGGCGGCAGGGCCTCGGGTCGCACCCCCCAGGCCTGCAGCTGCTCCGTGATGAGCCGGTTCGCCAGCGGGGGTAGGCCCACCAGCAGAATGGAAGACGATGCGGGATGCACGGGCTTTGGGCCTCCCCGCGTGGCGAGACGGAGGGTGAACCAGAAGGTGCTGCCCGCTCCTGGCGTACTGGTGACACCGATGCTGCCGCCCATGAGCTCGGCCAGCCGCTTGCAGATGGTGAGCCCCAGGCCCGTTCCGCCGTATTTGCGCGTGGTGGAGCTGTCCCCCTGGAAGAAGGAGGTGAAGAGGCGATCCACCACTTCGGGCTTCATGCCGATGCCGGTGTCCTGGATTTCGACGCGGAGCAGCACCTGGCCTTCCTCCACCGATTCCGGCCGCAGGCGCACTTCCACTGAGCCCTGGTGCGTGAACTTCAGGGCGTTGTCCATGAGGTTGGTGAGCACCTGACGCAGCCGCGTGGGATCGCCCACCACCGCCAGGGGGGTGGCGGGATCCACAAAGATGCCCAGCTCCACGTTCTTGGCTTCGGCTTTGACGGCCAGCACCGCCTGCACGTCCTCCACCACCGACAGCAAATCGAAATCCAGAGTCTCGAAAACCAGCTTCCCGGCTTCGATCTTGGAGAAATCCAGAATGTCATTGATGAGGGTGAGCAGCGCGTCGCCGCAGGAGCGGACGGTTTCCGCGTACTGCCGCTGCTCTTCACCCAGGGGCGTATCCAGCAGCAGGCCCGTCATGCCGATGATCCCGTTCATGGGTGTGCGGATCTCGTGGCTCATGTTGGCCAGGAATTCGCTCTTGAGGCCCGACAATTCCAAGGCCCGGTCCCGGGCTTCGGCCAGTTCCCAGTTCTTCCACTCCAGCTCTTCGGCGGCTTCCTCCAGCTTGATCTCCGCCCGGCGGCGCTCGGTGATGTCGTGGAACTGCCAGAGGTGGCCCAGATACTCCTCGCCCACCACGATGGGAATGAAATCCATGGCCATGATGCGGCCATCGGTGAGGGTGAATTCCTCGGCCTGAACCGGCGTGCGGGCCTTGGCCATGGCCTCGATCCGCGCAAGGAAGGCCTGCTGATCCACCAACAGGGGCAGGCATTCCTCCAGCAGATCTCGGGTGTCGCTCTCCACCAGCACGTGCGCGGGCACGGGCACATGGAACATGCGGCAGAAGGTCTCGTTCAGCAGGGCGATCTTGCGGCCTTCGGTTTCGACCAGGATGCCCGCCTGCATGTTTTCGATGAGGGCGCGCAGCCGACTGGTGGCCACCCGGAGAACGATCTCCGTGTGCTTCCGCTCGGTGATGTCGCCCAGGGTGCCCGACACGCCCAGCACCACACCAGCTTCATCAAAAGCGATGCGCTGATGCGCCTCCACCCATTTCACCTCGCCATCCTTGGTGGGAATGCGGAACTCGCCCTCGAAGACGGCCTGTCCCGTGTCCACCGCATAGGTGAGCAGGTTCAGGTAGCGGGGCGTGTCGGCCGGGTGCAGGTATTCCAGGAAGGGGCGGCCCAGGCACTCCTCCAGCGGGAATCCGGTGAGTTCGGACCAGGCCGGGTTGAGAAAGGACCATTGCCCCTGACGGTCGATTTGGAAAATAACTTCCTTCAAATCCTCTACCAAGGCGCGATAGCGGTCGGCTTCGGCCTGGGCGGCGGCCAATCTCGCCTCCAGTTCGGAAGCGGATGCAGGGGTTTGGGAGGCCGGGGTCTCGGTCGACATGCCCTTCCTTCTTCGGCCAGTCTGGGCCCGAGCGTGAAAAAAGATTTCTTGTTTTTTTCGCTTTTTGCCTCATTCTGGAAAGCACCCCCTTGGAGGACCCATGGCCGCGGCCGAGCAAGACGATCGCCTCAAAGCCCTCACCCGAACCGTGGCCGACATCGAACGGGCCTTCGGCAAGGGTTCCATCATGAAATTGGGCGACCGCATGAGCGGCGCCGAGGGCATCGAGGTCATCAGCACCGGCTCCATCTCCCTGGACAGCGCCCTGGGCGTGGGCGGCGTGCCCAAGGGCCGCGTGGTCGAAGTCTATGGGCCGGAAGCCAGCGGCAAGACCACCCTGGCCCTGCACATGGTGGCCCAGGCCCAGAAGAAGGGCGGCCTGGCCGCCTACATCGACGCCGAGCACGCCCTCGACCCCGAATACGCCCAGAAGCTGGGCGTGGACGTGGCCAACCTCTTCATCAGCCAGCCCGACAGCGGCGAGCAGGCTCTGGAAATCTGCGACCAGCTGGTGCGCAGCGGCGCCCTCGACATCATCGTGGTGGACTCCGTGGCCGCCCTGGTGCCCAAGGCCGAAATCGACGGCGAGATGGGCGACAGCCATGTGGGCCTGCAGGCCCGCCTCATGAGCCAGGCCCTGCGCAAGATGACCGGCACCATCAGCAAGACCCACACCTGTGTGGTCTTCATCAACCAGATCCGCATGAAGATCGGTGTGATGTTCGGCAACCCCGAGACCACCACCGGCGGGAACGCGCTCAAGTTCTACGCCTCCGTGCGCCTGGATGTGCGCAGCATCCAAAGCATCAAGGGCAACACCGGCGATCCCCTGGTGGCCACCAAGGACGAGGATTCCTCCGTCATCGGCAAGAAGACCAAGGTCAAGGTCGTGAAGAACAAGGTCGCGCCGCCCCTCAAGGTCGCCACCTTCGACATCATGTATGGCGAAGGCATCAGCCGCACCAGCGAGCTGGTGGAGCTGGGCACCCAGCTGGAGATCATCCAGAAGAGCGGCTCCTGGTACAGCTACAAGGACAGCCGCCTGGGCCAGGGCGCCGAGAACGTGAAGAAGCTCTTCAACGACAATCCGGAATTGGCGGACGAGGTGGAAGGCCTCATCCGCGAGCGCCTCGGCATGAAGGGTGCCGTGGAGGTTTAGCAAGCATCAGCTGCGCGCCCTTGGAAGGGGTCGGCAGATGGCGGCGGTCCGAAAGGGTCGCCGCCGTTTTTTTTTGCTCTGGAGGCCACGAGCAAGGGGGAGCCAAGATGGCACAGAGCCATCAACCCTTGGTGGACCGGCCCTTCCGCAGAGCCTTGTCCCGGTTCAGGGCGGCCTGCAGCCGCGTGGCCAGCTCCGGATTCAAAGCCTCGAGTCGTTCATGCACCACCCTGGCGTCCTCGAAGCGCACCAGATCCACCAGCAGCAAACCAAGTTCCAGCCACATCTCTGCAGCCAAAGGGCGGTACCGCAGAGCGATGCGCAAGGACGCCACGGCGGCCTCACCCTGCCCCAGCCTTCTCTGGCAGAAGGCCAGACGAGCCCAGGCATCCACTTCATCTGGACGCAGGGCGAGGGCCGACCGGAAGGCTTCGGCCGCCTGATCAAACCGCCCTGCGTTGAAATGGGTAGCGGCCCGGTTCAACCAGGCGACGGCATAGGCCGGTTCCCGTTCCACCGCTTCCGAGAGGACCTGCTCGGCCTCGTCGAAGCGGTTAAGCGAATCCAGAGCCACCCCAAGATTGTTGAGGGTCTTGGCATCCCGTCTCAGGGCCAAGGAGCGCCGATAGGCCTCCACCGCCTGCAGCAGCACGGGGCCGCTCTGATCCAGTTTGGCGCTCCGGGCCGCCTGATCCAGGGCCAGCCCCAGGGCCAACCAGGCATCGGGGTCCTGGGGCAGGTCCTGCACCCACTGGCGGGAAGCCACTTCCCAGGCGGGCCAGTTGCGGGGATCGCGGGCCAGCTTTTCCAGCAGCCCCGCGCCGTTAAGATCCATGTCCCAACCCAGCGCAGACACGGGTTCGCCTGGCGGCGCTAGGGCCAGAGCCTCAACCCAAGCCGCGGGAATGGAGAAGTTCATGCGCACATCGGGCGTGAAGGTCATGGTGGTCAGGCCGAGCAGACGGCCCTCCTCGTCGAAGAGTCCGCCACCACTGCTCCCCGGCGAAGTGAGCGCATCGCTCTGGAGCAGCAGGTTCTCGCCCTGGTGCCAAATGCCGCGCAAGTGCCCCTTGGAAAGGGTGGGACCCTGGCCACCAGGGAAGCCTGCCGCCACCACGGGCTGGCCAGGTTCAGAGGGCTCCGGTGCCAGCACCACGGGCGCCACCATGAGGCCCGGAACCGACAACAGGCAGAGGTCCCGACTCTGATCCACGCGCAGCACGGTGGCGGGCCAAACCGTGGCGCCCTGGCGCACCGTAAGGCCCTGGGAGGATTCGATCACATGGGCGTTGGTGGCCACGATGCGGGGAGCCACCACCACGCCGCTGCCCTGTCGCCCGGGACGGCCTTCGGTGGCGCCGCGCACCAGGACCACGGAGGCCTGGATCCTGGGCAGGGGTGAAACAGCTTCCTGGGCGGGCGCGCTCTGAAACATCAGCAGCAGCGACCATCCCAGGGAAATCATTCGGCGTCCTGCACACCCAATCCCGCGCCCTGAAGGTGACGCGGCAGGGGCGCCGCACCCTGCGCGTTGAAGGGCGCGCCCGCGGCAGGCCTGGGGGCCGGGGGCCGAGGTGCCGAGGGGGCCTGCAAGGCTTTCATCTGCTCTGCCGTGGCGAAGCGCTCCAGTCGAGACAACTGCTCGGCGGTGGGGAAGCCGTCGTACCGCACCCGGCGGGGGCCCCAGATGGATACGGATTCGCTGCGCAGCTCATGGATGCGGGGCAGTGTCTGGCGGGCGAAGATGCCCAGGGCCTCGCCATTCCGGGCTGAGAAGGCGATGAGATCCGTCTCGGGCAATAGCACCGGGGCCCCTTCAGTCCACAGGGCCAGGGTCAGCGGCTTGCCCTGGTTGGTCTTCACCAGGCTCACGGTGGCGGCGAGGCCAAGGGCGGGATCGAGGTCCTTCTCCTGATGCCGCAGGGCCTCCAGGAGATCCATGTGCTTCATCTCTTTCTGGGGCGCAGCCATGGGATGCGGATCCTGCAGCCGGGCGGTCATCAGCTTCTCGCCGATACGCTCGATGACTGCGAGCTGCAGAGGCCGTCCACCGGATTGCACGCTGCGACCCACCTCTTCCATGAGCTTGGGCAGCAGAATCTGGGGCGCCGCCAGCAGGGTGTCGGCGGAGGGAATGGCCAGGAAGGGGTGCTGGTCCTTGAAGAGGCCCTGCCACACCTCGGGCAGCAGCAGACGGGCCGCGTCGGCCCCATCGCGCCAGGGGCTTCGGTAGGCACCGGAGGGCAACCGCTCGAAGGCGCCTTCGCTGCGGTGGCGCAGATGGTCCAGGGCCAGATCCAGCACTTCGTCGGCGGTCTGATCCCAGAGCTTCAGCCAGGCGGCGGGCATCACCACGCTGTCTCCTGCCTGGTCTGCAGCGCGGCCCACGCGGATGCGTTGGTTCAGACCATCGATGAAGCCGCGGCTCCAGCGGCCTTCCCGCTCGGACTGCCAGGTGGGCACGACCTCCGGCAGCACATGGTCCTGAGCATCAAGCCAGGGTTCGGGCAGTGCCAGCCCCAGGGCCACGGTCTCGGCCACCGCATCCGCCCAGGCTTCCCGCTCGTCCGCTTTGCGGTGCGCTTCGAAGCCCGGCTCCAGTGCCTTCAGGCCCGGCAGATCCGGGGACAGGCCCCGGGCTTCCAGCAGGGCCGCAAGGCTCGGCAGGGGCGCCTCGTCGGCGCGGGAGCGGAATCGGTCAAAAAAGCCCATATCTGCTAGTCCATCCAAACAATCCATTGTGACCGCTCGGAGGCAATTATGCTTGTGGGATATGCAGCCGTCCGACACCTTGGCCCGGCCCCTCAAGGCCCTCCGCATTTCGGTCACCGACCGGTGCAACTTCCGCTGCGGCTACTGCATGCCCAAGGAGGTCTTCGGGCCTGACCACCCCTTCCTGCCGCGGGAGGCCCTGCTCACCTTCGAGGAACTCACGCGACTGGTGCGGATCTTCACCGGCCTGGGCGTCAGCAAGGTGCGCCTCACCGGCGGCGAGCCCCTGCTCCGCCGGGAGCTGCCAGCCCTTGTCCGCATGCTGGCCGCGCTCCCCGGCCTGGAGGATCTGGCCCTCACCACCAACGGCGTGCTGCTTCCTGAGCAGGCTCCGGCCCTGCGGGAAGCGGGTTTGAAGCGGATGACCGTGAGCCTGGACACCCTTCGTCCGGATCGCTTCCGCGCCCTCAGCGACACGGAGCTGCCACTGTCCCATGTGCTTGCAGGCATCGAAGCCGCCCGCGCCGCAGGCTACGGCCCCCTCAAGCTCAACTGTGTGCTGCAGCGGGGCGTCAACGAGGACGAGATCCTCGATCTGGCGGCCTTCGCCCGGGAAGCGGGCCACACCTTGCGCTTCATCGAATTCATGGACGTGGGCACCACCAATGGCTGGCGCCTGGAGGCCGTGGTGCCCGCCGACGAAGTGCACCGCATCCTCCATGGCCAGTGGCCCCTGGAGCCCGTCCCGGCTTCGGCCGGGGCCGTGGCCCGCGATTGGCGCTACGTCGACGGCAAGGGCGGCGTGGGACTCATCGCCTCGGTCACGATGCCCTTCTGCCGCGACTGCGACCGGGCGCGGCTGTCCGCCGACGGCCACCTCTACACCTGCCTCTTCGCCGGGCAGGGCCTCGATCTCAAGGCCTTCCTGCGGGCGGGCCACAGCGACGCCGACCTGGCCTCGCTGCTGGCTTCGCACTGGAAGCGCCGCGAAGACCGCTACTCCGAACTGCGGCGCGCTGACACGCCCGGCCTGCCCAAGGTGGAGATGTCCCACATCGGCGGTTGATCCGAGGAGTCCCATGAACCGCATAAACCGCATCCTTTCCCTCCTGCTGCTCACCCTGGCCGCCGGGCTTTCCGCCGCCCAGCCCGCCCCACCCGCAGCGGTGGTCCACGGCGGCGCCGGCAGCCCCCGCAGCCGCATGGATGGCACCGACAAGGCCGCGGCCAAGGCCCTGGCCACACTCAGCACCGGGGCCGAGGCCCTGGAGGCGGCCCTGGCGGGGGTGGTGGTCATGGAAGATGACCCGCGCTTCAACGCGGGCACCGGCGCCAACATCCGCCTCGACGGCAAGACCATCCAGATGGACGCCGCCTGCATGGATGGCGCCACCGGAGGCTTCGGCGCCGTGGCCGCCATCGAGCGCGTGAAGAACCCCGTGCTGGTGGCCCGGAAGGTCATGGACACCCCCCACATCCTCATCGTGGGCGAAGGGGCCACCCGTTTCGCCCGGGCCATGGGCTTCGCCGATTACGATCCCACCTGCGCCGAGAACCTGGCCCGCTTCCAGAAGGTGCAGAGCATCCTCAAGGGCGAGGATCCCCGCCAGATCGAAGCCTGGAAGCGCTACGACTGGAAGAAGGGCTGGAACTTCCCCACGCCGCTCAAGGAGGCCCTGGGCACCCCCGACACCGTGGGCTGCGTCACGCGGGACGCCAAGGGCCGCTTCGCCGCCGCCATCAGCACCGGCGGCACCACCATCACCTTCTACGGCCGCGTGGGCGACGTGCCCATGTACGGCGCGGGCATCTACGCCGGGCCCAAGGGCGCCGTGGCCTGCACCGGCAACGGCGAGGACATCGTCAAGCACCTGGTGGCCAAAACCACCTACGACCTGCTGGCCAAAGGCTATTCTGCGCAGAAGGCCGTGGATCGGGCCCTGGCGGCCTTTCCCGCGCGCATCGATCTGGGCATTGTGGCCGTGGGCCCCGACAGCACAGGCGGCGGCTGCAACTACTCCGCCGAGCAGAAAGCCTTCGTGAAGGACTACCGCCACCAGATGGCCTGGAGCGTGGCGAAGTAGGCGATCAGCGCCCCTTCTTCGTGCCGGAGGGCTTGACCTTCGGAGGTTCCGCGGGCACTCCGCCCAGTCCCTTCGCCAACGCCGCCCGGGTGTCGTCGTCGATGGTGCCGATGACACCGGTGGCCGAGGCCGGTGGAGGTTCCGCCCCCTCGCCCTTCTCCGGTGCCGATGGCCGCTGCACCTGAATGGGCTTGGCTTCCTGCACCCAGCGGAACTGCGTGGACAGGGCCCAGGCCAGGGCCGCCAGCACGAGGCCCCAGATCAGGCACAGTGAAACGACATCCCGGCGACGCATGACGGCTCCTCCCCTCCTTTCGACGAGCCTGCCGACGCCATGAGGATTCAGCCGCCGGAAGTCAGCGGATCATCTGTGCGATGAGAAACGCCATCTCCAGACTCTGGCTGCGGTTGAGGCGGGGGTCGCAGCCGCTGCGGTAGGCCCGCTGCAGGCTGGCTTCATCCAGCCCCTCCATGCCGCCGGTGCATTCGGTCACGGGTTCGCCGGTGAGCTCGAAGTGGACGGCGCCCATGCGGGAACCATGGGCGCGGTGGAGGGCCGCCACTTCCTGCAGCTCCTGGAGGATGTCCCCGAAGGCGCGGGTCTTAATCCCGCCTGCCGCCGTGCGGCCGTTGCCGTGCATGGGGTCGCAGCTCCAGAGCACGGGATGGCCTTCGGCCCGAGCCGCTTCGATCAGGGCAGGCAACACCGCCTCGGCCTTGTCGGCGCCGAAGCGCGTGATGAGGGTGAGGCGCCCGGGACGACGCTCTGGATCCAGCTTGGACAGCACCTGGCGCAGGGTGTCCGGCGTCATGGAGGCACCCACCTTCAGGCCGATGGGATTGGCGATGCCGCGGAGGTACTCCAGGTGGGCGCCATCCAACTGACGGGTGCGTTCCCCCACCCACAGGAAATGGGCGCCCAGGTTGTAGTGGCGGTTGTACTCGGGCACGAAACGCGTGAGCGCGGTCTCGAAGGGGAGGTGCAGCGCCTCGTGGCTGGTGAAGAGTTCGCCTGTGCGCAGGTGTTCGGGCAGCCCGCCCAGGCGCTGGACGAAGTTCAGGGAGTTCTGCACCTGGTCGAGGGTTTCGAGGTAGTGGCCCGCATCCTCACGGCTCCAGCTGAGATCCCAGTGTTCGGGATGCTGAAGGTCCGCAAACCCACCATCCACCAGGGCCCGCAGGTGGTTCAGGGTGGCGGCGGCGCGGTGGTAGGCCTCCAATAAACGATTCGGATCGGCTTCGCGTTGATCGGGTGCGAGGCCATTGATGAGGTCGCCGCGGTAGACCGGCACCTCGCGGCCATCGATGCGCTCCGTGGTGCCACTGCGGGGCTTGGCGTACTGGCCTGCGATGCGCCCCAGGTGGATGACACCGGTACGGCCGCCGTGGGTGATGAGCACGGACATCTGCAGCAGCACGCGCAGCTTGTCCTGGATGATGGCGCCGCGACAATCGGCGAAGGCCTCGGCGCAGTCCCCGCCCTGCAGCAGGAAGCGCTTGCCCTCGGCAGCCTCCGCCAGCAGGTGTTGCAGGGAATCCACCTCTTCGGCCACCACCAGGGGCGGCAGTTCGGCCAGCTCGGCCAACACCGTGTTGACCGCCGCCGCGTCTCGGTAGACGGGCTGCTGAGCCGCGGGAAGATTCCGCCAGGAGTTGGGCTGCCAAGTGTTCAACGTGGTGTTCATGATGGCCTTCATCGCGCACCTTCCATGCTTGCTTGCGGGTAGCTGCCCAGCACCTTCAGCGAGGCGCAGGCGGATTGAAGTTCGACCAGGGCCTCGGCCATGGCTGGATCCTCGGCGTGGCCTTCCACATCCAGGAAGAAGGCATACTCCCAGAGCTTGCGCCGCGTGGGGCGGCTCTGGATGCGGCTCAGGTTCAGGCCGCGGCGGGCCAGGGGCTCGAGCAACCGCAGCAGCGCGCCCGGGCCATCCTGAGCCATGGCCACCAAGGTGGTGCGGTCGCGGCCCGTGGGCTCGGCGGCCTTAGGGCCCAGCACCACGAAGCGGGTGGCGTTGGCGGCCAGATCCTGGATGCGCGCCTCGGCCACGCGCAGGCCGAAGAGTTCCGCCGCCAGTTCGGAAGCGATGGCGGCACCCTCGGCATCCTCACGCGCCAGCCGCGCAGCCTCCGAAGTGGAGGGCGCCTCGATGCGATCCGCCCCGGGGAGGTGGACTTCCAGCCACTTGCGGCATTGGCCCAGGGCCTGGGGATGTGAGTACACGCGCCGAACGCCGCCCAGATCCAGCTCGGGCCTCAGGAGCAGGGCCTGATCCACGGGCAGCAGGATCTCCGCGCAGATGCGCAGGGGGCTGTCGAGGAAGGCATCCAGGGTGGAATCCACCGCGCCTTCCGTGGCGTTTTCCACGGGCACCACGCCGTAGTCCGCCCGGGCCCGCTCCACCGCCTGGAACACGGCCTGGATGGTGCCCTGGGGCAGCGCCTGACTGGAGCCGCCGAACTGCTGCCGGGCCGCCAAGTGCGTGAAGGTGCCTTCGGGCCCCAGGAAGGCCACGCGCAGCGGCTTCTCCAGGCTGAGGCAGGCGCTCATGATTTCCTGGAAGATGGTGCGCACGGCGGCATCCGGAAAGGGACCGGCGTTGGCCGCTTCCAGCCGGGCCAGGATTTCCCGCTCCCGCTTGGGCACATGGAACAGCGCCGAGGGCGCCACCTCCGCCTTCAGCCTCCCCACTTCGGCGGCCAGGGCCGCGCGCCGGTTGAGCAGGGCCAGCACCTGGTCATCCACCGCATCGATGCCCTGGCGCAGCTGCGCGAGTGGGGTCGGATCCGTCTGAGTCATGGGTTCTCCTACATGCGAAAACCCCCGAGCCGTAAGGTCTCGGGGGCGATGGTCGAAGCGGTTCCGGATCTAGACGCCGCCTACCCTCGCACCCGAGGTGCGAAAGCTAAAGGCGAAATAGAAGCGGGAGGTCAGCATGGCAGTCCTGAAACCATGCCTGAACCCGAGCGCTTCCGCAAGAGGGTTGTGAAAACAGCTAACCGCGAATGAACACCCACCGAGCTCTTGTTTTTTATTCGCGTGCAATCGCGACATTCGCGGTTCACGTTTTGCGGTCGTCAGGCGCCCAGGTGAATCAGCACTTCCTGCAGGCAGGCGGCCCAGGTGTCGTCGGGCGTTTCTTCCAGGAAGAATTCCACGGCATGGCCGCAGGGCCGGTGTTCGGGATGCGCCGACCAGGCTTCAAAGAGGGCATCCAAGGGCGCGGAATCGAGGGGGTTGTGGCGGAACTTGTGGGCTTTGCGCACGCGGTCAGGCTCGGGACCGCGCAGGCAGACGCCCTCCCGCTTCGTGGCCACGAAGGTGAAGGCCTGCACCCACTTCCCATCCATGAGCTGGTTGAAATGGAGGAAGGCACCATGGTGGCTGCGGGAATAGTCGAAGAGTCGGTGCTTGCCCTTCCACTTGGCCGCCCAGAGGTTGAGGATGGCCGCCAGCCGCGCCCGCTCCGAGGGATGGCGCAGGCAGCTCTGGGCATAGGGCAGAAATTCCTCGATCTGTTCCAAGCGGCATCCTCCGGCTTCCTTCACCCTACCGCAGGCCAGAATTCGGGGCACCTCCGGCCTTCCTCCCGGAAGCGGTCAAAGACCGTTACCATAAAAGGATTCCGAGCCCACAGATGTCCCCATTCTCAGACGCGCCCCCCATTGAGCCTGCGCCCTCGCGTCGGCCCTGGGTCCTGGCCCTGGTGGTCTTGGGTTTGAGCCTTGGCATCACCGGACTGGCATGGCACACCGCCCGGCAGAGCCAGTACCAGAGGGACCTCAACCGGCTCAACCGCTTCGTGAGCCGAACGGAACAGAGCCTGCAGAACCGACTGGGCCGCTATGAAGACATCGCCCGAGGGGCCAAAGGCTTCTTCGCCGAGGAATCCCGGCCCTTGTCTCTGGAGAAGTGGCGGGCCTATGTCGATGGCCTGGATCTGACCACGCGGCACCCGGGCCTCACCAGCCTGGCCATCATCACGCCTGTCGAGCCCGCGGACCTTGCAGCCTTCATGAACGCGCGGCCTCAGCTGCGGGGACGCTACCACCGGCCCATCGCGGACCCGGCCCCCCTGCGCGACCCCGGTCAGGATGGCAACCACCTCATCATCGAACTCTGCGAACCCGGTGGGCGTGCCACCCTGGCCCTGGGCCTGGACGTGGGCACGAGTCACACCCAGCGAGTGGCCGCCGAGCGCGCCCGGGACACGGGCCTGCCAGCCCTGTCCGGCCTGGTGTACTTCACGCGCCCCACGGGCCGCGAAGACGCGGTGGTGCTGCTCGTGCCTGAGTATTCCAGGCCAGTGGATTCCCTTGAGGCCCGCCGCCAGGCCTTCAAGGGCTGGATCTCCGCAGGCATCCTCCTCAAGCCCCTCATCGAGGACATCCTGCGCGGCGAAGACACGGGCGTGGCCTTCGAGGTGGTGGACGCCTTCGCCTCCCAGGGGCCCCAATGGCTCTACGCCAGCCCGGACTGGCCCAAGGGCGCCACCCCGGACACCCTCCGGATGCTGGATGTGGGGGGACGCGGCTGGCAGTTGCGATATGCCATCCGCCCTGCCTTCTACAAGGCGGAAGGACGGAACCAGCCCCTGATCATCCTCGTGGGGGGCGTGATCGTGAGCCTTTGCCTTTCCGCGGTCGTCTGGTCCCTTGCAGGCACCCGCCGCCGGGCCCTTGACTTGGCGCGGTCCATGAATGCCTCCCTTCATGGCGCCCTGCAGCGGAATCGGAGCCACCTCGCCTACACCCCCTTGGCCGTCCTGGAGATGGACGCCCACTTCCGCATCACGGAATGGAACGACGCCGCAGAGCGCATGTTCGGTTACAGCCGGGAAGACATGCTCGGCCAGGATCCGCGCCTGCTCGTTCCCGAGGACGGCCAAGCCGAGGTGCTTCCCCGCCGCGAGGCCCTGCTGAAGAGTGAGAGCGGCACCCGCGCCACCATGGAGAATGTCACCCGCACGGGCCAGCGCATTCAGTGCGATTGGTACAACGCGGCGGTCCGGAACGAACACGGCGAGTTCATCGGCGCCATCTTCCTCGCCGACGACATCACCGACCGCCGACGGGTGGAGGGCGCCCTGCGCCAGGCCCAGAAACTGGAAAGCCTGGGCGTGCTCGCCGGGGGCATCGCCCACGACTTCAACAACCTGCTCACGGCCATCCTGGGCAACACCGAGGTGGCCCTGGAACGCATCCCCGATGATCCGGCCCTGCGTAGCGCCATCCAGCGCATCGAGGCCGCCACGCAACGCGGCTCCGACCTGGCGCGGCAACTCCTGGCCTACGCCGGCAAAGCCCACTTCGCCGTGCGCCCGCTGGATCTGAACGCCACCCTCATCGAAATGGGGGATCTGCTCTCCGTGTCCATCTCCAAGATGGTGGGCATCCGCATGGATCTGCAGCCGGACCTGCCGCCGGTGGATGCGGACAGTGCGCAGTTCCAGCAGGTGGTGATGAACCTGGTCATCAACGCCTCTGAAGCCATTGGCGACCACACCGGCGTCATCACCCTCCGCACCCGGGCCGTGGAATACCGACGCGAGGATCTTTCCGCCGCCTTCCCGGGCCAGGTACTGGAACCCGGCCTCTTCGTGCGCATGGAGGTGGAGGACGATGGCTGCGGCATGGATGCGGAAACCATCGGCCGCATCTTCGATCCATTCTTCACCACCAAATTCACGGGCCGGGGCCTGGGCCTGTCGGCCATGCTGGGCATCGTCCGCGGACATCGCGCAGGCATCCGCGTGGAAAGCACGCCCGGCAAGGGCACCACCTTCATTCTGCTCTTCCCGGCCTCCGAGGCCTCCGTGGCCCAGCTGGCGCCTGAGGCTCAGCCGCTGCAGCCGATGACGGGCACCATTCTCGTCGTGGATGACGAAGGCATCATCCGCGATCTGGCCCGCACCGCCCTCGAGAATGCTGGCTTCCGGGTGCTGGAAGCCCGGGATGGGCTGGAGGCCGTAGAGCGCTTCGAGGAGAACAAGGAGCGTATCCATCTGGTGCTGCTGGATATGACCATGCCGCGCATGGGAGGCGCCGAGGCCTTCCGCCGCATCCGCGCCCTGGCCCCCCAAGTGAAGGTTCTGCTGACCAGCGGCTACACCCAGAAGGAGTCCCTCGAATCCCTGTCGGATCTGCCTCCGGACGGCTTCCTGCAAAAGCCCTTCCGCGTCCGGGAGCTCATCACCCGGGTGCGGGACATTCTGCGTGATTCGAATGACAAATTCACGACCAAATAAACAACATGGAATATAAAAAACTTTAGCTAAGTCCTTGCGATGCCAACGTCCTGTGGCATGGATCACAACTGGTCCCATTTAGGTTTTTAGACACAGAATTCAGGCCATCTCCAGAGCATGCTGAACGGATCTGGAGGCATCCATGTCCGATTCGATCACACCGCTGATCAGCTCCGGCAATCTGCCCACGCCGAACTGGCACGCCACCCACGAGGAGGCCCAGAGTCGGCTGACGCGGATGGCCGAAGCCCTCGGCACCGGTGACTGGAAAGGTGTGGATCTCGGCGCCAAGTGGATTTACGAGGTGCTGCGCCCCCACAACGAGGCCGAGGAGCGCGAACTGTTCCCCCTGCTGGAAGAGATCGGCGCCGAGGCCCTCCACCAGCGGCTGCATGAGGACCACCGCCAGATGTGGGATCTCACGCTGCAACTGCTGGCGGAGATCACTGAAGGACAAGTGCGCGCACCGCGTTCACTCACCCTGCTGGGCCAGCGCCTGGTGGATCTCATCCGCGATCACATCGAGGCGGAAGAGCACCTCATGCTGCCCCTGCTCAAGGGCAAGTCGCTCTATGCCTCCGATGCCGAGACCCAGGACGGCTACCTCATCCTCGAGAAGAAGCTCATCGCGCCCGAAACCTGGTCCTTCATCGTACAGGCGCCCCAGGTGGCCCGCGGCCGCAAGCCGGGCCAGTTCTTCATGGTGGCCCCCTTCCCCGAGAGTGAGCGCATCCCCCTCACGCTGGCGGGCGGTGACGCGCGCAAGGGCTACATCCACTTCATCATGCAGGAAGTGGGCGCCACCACCCAGGCCATGGGCAAGCTCAGTGCGGGGGATCGACTCTACGCCGTGGCCGGCCCCATGGGCACGCCGACGGAGCTGGTGGAGGAAGGCACCATCGTGCTGATGGCTGGCGGCTATGGCAGCGCCGCCATCCTGCCCGCCGCCGAGGAGCTGCACGCCAAGGGCCGCCGCGTCATCACCATCCTGGGCGGCCGCAGCAAGGAGCGCGTGCTGCTGGCCGACGAGCTGGGCGCGGCGTCCGCCGAGCTGATCGTCACCACCGATGACGGCACCCTGGGCCGCAAGGGCCTGGTGACCGACGCCCTCAAGGATGTCATCGCCCGCGAGCCCATCGCTGAAGTGGTCGCCGTGGGCCCCCTGCCCATGATGCGCGCCGTCTCCGACCTGACGAAACCGCACGGCATCTTCACCCTGGTGAGCCTCAATGCCCTCATGGTGGACGGCACCGGCATGTGCGGCGGCTGCCGCGTCACCGTGGGCGGCCAGACCAAGTTCGCCTGCTTCGACGGCCCCGACTTCGACGGCCACCAGGTGGACTTCAACATGCTGCGCATGCGCTCCGACTGGTACAAGGCCGAAGAGCAGTGCGATCCGAGCGAGTGCAAGATCGGCCGTGTGGCCGCCACGGGCCCCGTGGACTACTCGCAGTACCTGAACGCCCCCGTCACCGACCTGGCCGACTGGCAGACCCTCGACCTGGGCGCCATCAAGCCCAGCCAGAAGATGAAGATCCCCCGCCAGGAGATGGCCTGCCAGCCGCCCGACCTGCGCGTGTGCAACTTCGACGAGGTGAGCCTGGGCCTCTCGCCCGAGCAGGCCAAGCTGGAGGCCGCCCGCTGCATCATGTGCAAGCATCCGGCCTGCATCGAGGGCTGCCCGGTGAGCATCAACATCCCGGCATTCCTCCAGCAGATCGTCAACGACGACCCCAAGGCCGCCGCCCGCATCATCAAGGAGAGCTCCTCGCTGGGCTCGGTCTGCGGCCGCGTCTGCCCCCAGGAGAAGCAGTGCGAGATCAAGTGCGTGGTGGGCATCAAGGGCCTGCCCGTCTCCATCGGCCGCCTGGAGCGCTACGCCAGCGACTCGATGCTGGGCTCTGACGAACTGCCTCCCGTGGAAGCCGCCACAGGCAAGAAGGTGGCCGTCATCGGCGCGGGCCCCGCAGGCCTCACCGTGGCGGGCGAGCTGGTGAAGAAGGGCCACCAGGTCACGGTCTACGACGCCTTCCACAAGCCCGGCGGCGTGATGCTCTACGGCATCCCCGAGTTCCGCCTGCCCAACGCCATCGTGGATCAGGAAGTCTCCACCCTGCGCGGCCTGGGCGTCACCTTCGTCATGAACACCCTCGTGGGCCGCAGCATGACGCTGGAGGATCTGCGCAAGGAGAACGATGCCATCTTCATGGGCACCGGCGCCGGCCTGCCCAAGATGATGGGCATTCCCGGCGAGGAGTACAAGGGCGTCTACACCGCCAATGAATTCCTCACCCGCATCAACCTCATGCGCGCCGACCTCTTCCCCAACTACGGCACCCCGGTGACCGTCGGCAAGCACGTCATCATCGTGGGCGCGGGCAACACGGCCATGGATGCCGCCCGCGCCGCCCGCCGCATGGGCGCGGAGCATGTGACCGTGGTCTACCGGCGCACCATCAAGGAATCCACGGCCCGCAAGGAGGAGCTGGAGCACGCCCACGAGGAGGGCGTGGAGTTCAAGTTCCTCTGCACGCCCGTCCAGCTGCACGGCAATGACAAGGGCTGGATGACGCACGCCGAGTGCGCCGTCATGGAGCTGGGCGAACCGGGCCCCGATGGTCGCCGCAGCCCCAAGATGACCGACGAGCGCATCATGATCCCCTGCGACACCCTCGTGGTCGCCCTGGGCTTCGACGTGAACCCCCTCATCGCCATGACCGACAAAGGCCTGAAGACCCTCAAGGGCGGGGTGGTTGTGGTGGACAACGAAACGGGCGAGACCTCCATCCCGGGCGTTTTTGCCGGGGGCGATGTCATCACGGGCGGCGCCACGGTCATTCTGGCCATGGGTCAGGGCCGCCGGGCCGCCGCCGCCATCCACCAGCGCCTCATGGGCGAAGCCCAGCCGGTGGTCTGACCACTGGCCCGCCTTGTGACGAAAGTGACCCGACCATCCCGTATCATGTATTGACGTGTTTCCTGCCCTGATGCCCATTGCCGGCAAGGTCCCGAGGATCCCCGGAAGGAGTGAACCATGAGCCAGAGAGTGATGAAGACCCTTGATGGGAACGAGGCCACCGCCTCGGTGGCCCATCGCCTCAGCGAGGTCATCGCCATCTATCCGATCACGCCTTCTTCCAACATGGGCGAGTGGGCGGATGAGTGGAGCTCCCAGGGCAAGACCAACGTCTGGAAGACCATCCCCTCGGTGATCGAGATGCAGTCCGAGGGCGGCGCCGCGGGCGCCGTCCACGGCGCCCTCCAGGCCGGCAGCCTCACGACGACCTTCACGGCGTCCCAGGGCCTGCTGCTCATGATTCCCAACATGTACAAGATCGCCGGCGAACTGACGCCCTTCTGCATGCACGTCAGCGCCCGCACTCTGGCCACGCACGCCCTCAGCATCTTCGGCGACCACTCCGACGTGATGTCCTGTCGCATGACCGGCTTCGCCATGCTGAGCTCCGAAAGCGTGCAGCACGCCCACGACTTCGCGGCCATCAGCCACGCCGCGACGTTGCGCAGCCGTCTGCCCATCCTGCATTTCTTCGATGGCTTCCGCACCAGCCACGAAGTCGCCAAGATCGAGATCCTCAACGACGAGGACCTGCGGCACATGGTGCCCGACGAGCTGGTGGCCAACTTCCGCAAGATGGCCCTGACGCCCGATCAGCCGGTCATCCGCGGCACCGCCCAGAACCCCGACACCTTCTTCCAGGCCCGTGAGGCCTGCACCCCCTACTACAAGGCCTTCCCGGCCATCGTGCAGCAGGAGATGGACCGCTTCGCCGCCCTCACCGGTCGCCAGTACCGCCTCTACGACTACTACGGCCACCCCGAGGCCGAGCGCGTGGTCGTCATCATGGGCTCCGGTTGCGACGTCACCCACGAATACGTGGATTGGGCCATGAAGCAGGGCCAGAAGGTGGGCGTCCTCAAGGTCCGCCTGTTCAGGCCTTTCGCCATCGAAGAGTTCGTCCGCGCCCTGCCCGCCACCACCAAGAAGATCGCCGTCATGGATCGCTGCAAGGAGCCCGGCTCGCCTGCAGATCCCATGCACCTGGATGTGCTCGCCGCGCTGCGTGAGGGCCGCGAAGAGGGCCACACCACCCTCAACCCCGTGGTGGTGGGTGGCCGCTACGGTCTCTCCTCCAAGGAATTCACCCCCGCCATGGTCCAGGCTGTCTACGAGAACCTGGCCAAGGACACGCCGAAGAACCACTTCACCATCGGCATCGTGGACGACGTGAGCCACAGCTCCCTGCCCTACGACGCCAGCTTCGACGTGGAGCCCTCCGATGTGACCCGCGCGCTGTTCTACGGCCTGGGCGCGGACGGCACCGTGGGCGCCAACAAGAACTCCATCAAGATCATCGCCGAGGAGACCCCCAACTACGGTCAGGGCTACTTCGTCTATGACTCCAAGAAGTCCGGCGCCATCACCATCAGCCACCTGCGCTTCGGGCCCCGCCCCATCAAGAGCGCCTACCTGGTGACCAAGTCCAACTTCATCGCCTGCCACCAGACCAGCTTCCTCGACAAATACGAGATGCTGGAAACCGCCGTTCCCGGCGCCACTTTCCTGCTGAACACGCCCCACGACAAGGACACTGTGTGGGATACGCTGCCGCGCGAAGTGCAGGAAGCCATCGTCGAGAAGAAGCTCAAGTTCTACGTGATCGACGCCTACGAGGTGGGCAAGAACACGGGCATGGGCGTGCGCATCAACACCATCATGCAGACCTGCTTCTTCGCCATTTCTGGCGTGCTGCCCCGCGAGGAGGCCATCGAGCAGATCAAGAAGGCCATCAAGAAGACCTACGGCAAGAAGGGCGACGCCATCGTCCAGAAGAACTTCGTGGCCGTGGATGAAACCCTGGCCCACCTCCATGAAGTGAAGGTGCCCGCCACGGTCACCGCCACCCGCAAGCGTCCGCCCATGGTGGCCGACGAGGCACCGGACTTCGTCAAGCGTGTCAGCGCCGTGATGATGGAAGGCAAGGGCGACCTGCTGCCCGTGAGCGCCTTCCCCATCGACGGCACCTGGCCCGTGGGCACCACCAAGTGGGAGAAGCGCAACATCGCGCTGGAGATCCCCGAGTGGGACAGCTCCATCTGCATCCAGTGCAACAAGTGCGCGATGGTTTGCCCCCACGCCGCCATCCGCGCCAAGGTCTACGAGCCCAGCGCCCTGGCTGGCGCCCCTGGCACCTTCAAGGCCGTGGACTACAAGGGCCCCGAATACAAGGGCCAGAAGTACACCATCCAGGTGGCTCCCGAGGATTGCACGGGCTGCACCCTTTGCGTGGAAGTCTGCCCCGCCAAGGACAAGAGCAACCCCAAGCACAAGGCCATCGACATGGTCGCCCAGGCGCCCCTGCGCGATGCGGAAGTGGCCAACTTCAAGTTCTTCCTCGATCTGCCTGAGGTCGACCGCACCACGGTGAAGCTGGACGTGAAGGGCACGCAGTTCCTCGAGCCCCTCTTCGAATACAGCGGCGCCTGCTCGGGCTGCGGCGAGACGCCCTACATCAAGCTGCTCACCCAGCTCTTCGGCGACCGCACCCTCATCGCCAACGCCACAGGCTGCTCCAGCATCTACGGCGGCAACCTGCCGACGACGCCCTACACCACCAACAAGGATGGCCGCGGTCCCGCCTGGGCCAACAGCCTCTTCGAGGACAACGCGGAATTCGGCCTGGGCCTGCGGCTCTCGGTCGACAAGCACCAGGAGTTCGGCCTCGAGCTGATGCACCGCCTGGGCGCCAAGCTCGGTGATGAACTGGTCGCCGGCATCGCCACCGCCGACCAGACCACCGAGGCCGGCATCAAGGCCCAGCGCGAGCGGGTCGACATCCTCAAGCAGAAGCTGGCGGGCATCAACCAGCCCGAAGCCAAGATGCTCCACGACCTGGCCGACTACCTGGTGAACAAGAGCGTCTGGATCATCGGCGGCGACGGCTGGGCCTATGACATCGGCTACGGCGGCCTGGATCACGTGCTGGCCTCTGGCCGCAACGTGAACGTCCTGGTCCTCGACACCGAGGTCTACTCCAACACCGGCGGCCAGGCCTCCAAGTCCACGCCCATGGGCGCGGGCGCCAAGTTCGCCATGGCCGGCAAGCACATGCCCAAGAAGGATCTGGGCATGATCGCCATGTCCTACGGCGGCATCTACGTCGCCAAGGTGGCCTTCGGCTTCCGCGACGCGCAGACGGTGAAGGCCTTCCAGGAAGCCGAGTCCTACAACGGGCCCAGCCTCATCCTGGCCTACAGCCACTGCATTGCCCACGGCTACGATCTCGCCCACGGCTGCGACCAGCAGAAGCTGGCCGTCGACTCCGGCCACTGGCCGCTGTTCCGCTTTGACCCCCGCCGCCTGGAGAAGGGCGAAGTGCCCCTGCAGATGGATTCCGGCGCGCCCAAGGTGCCCATGCTCCAGTACGTCCGCAACGAGACCCGCTACCGCATGATCGAGCAGCAGAACCCCGAGCACTTCAAGAAGCTCATGGATCAGGCCCAGCTCGACACCACCAACCGTTACTCCGTCTACGAACAGCTCGCCAAGCTGTCCGTGACGGCCAAGTGAAGCTGAAGGTGACGACCATGAAACTCTCGACCACCTACCTCGGCCTCAAGCTCAAGCACCCCCTGATGGCGGGCGCCTCCCCCATGGTTGACGACATGGGCATGGTGAAGCGCCTCGAAGACGCCGGCGCCTCAGCCATCGTCATGCACAGCCTCTTCGAGGAGCAGATCACCCGCGAAGAGCAGGGCACCATCATGGACATGGCGCTGTCTTCCAACACCAGCGCCGAGGCCCTCTCCTACTTCCCCGCCCCCGATGATTTCCGCCTGGGCCCGGACAAGTATCTGGAGCAGGTCCGCCGCATCAAGCAGGCGGTGGCGGTGCCCGTCATCGCCTCGCTGAACGGCACCACACCCGGCGGCTGGCTGCACTACGCCAAGCTCCTGCAGGATGCCGGCGCCGACGCCCTCGAGCTCAACGTCTACTACATCCCCACCGAGGCGAAGGAATCCGCCGCCGACGTGGAAAAGCACACGCTCGACATCGTCAAGGCCGTGAAGTCCGAAGTGAAGATTCCCGTCGCCGTGAAGCTCTCGCCCTTCTTCTCCGCCCTGGCGCATTTCGCCGTGGAGCTGGAAGCGGCGGGCGCCGATGGCCTGGTGCTCTTCAACCGCTTCTTCCAGCCCGACATCAACGTGGAAGAGCTGCTGGCTGAGCCCAGCCTGCAGCTGTCCGGCCCCTCGGACCTGCTGCTCCGCCTGCGCTGGTTGGCGGTGCTGCACGGCCACGTCAAGGGCAGCCTCGCCGTCACCGGCGGCGTGCATGATGGCATCGGCGCGCTCAAGGCTGTGATGGCCGGTGCGGATGCCGTGCAGATGGTGTCGGCGCTGCTGATCCACGGGCCCGAGCGTCTCGCTCAGACCCTCGCCACCCTCACCGAGTGGCTGGAAGAGCATGAGTACGAATCCCTGGCCCAGGCCAAGGGCAGCATGAGCCTTTTGAAGTCCCCCAACCCCCAGGCCTTCACCCGCGCCAACTACATGCGGATCCTCAACGGATGGAAGCCCTGACACGCTTTTTTTTCACACAAGACCCCCGGGCGACTGGGGGTCTTGCTTATTGTGCGTGAAATCACAGTCTTTGGATGTGATTGACCTGACGATCGTCTATCATTTGTAGCAACTATCCCCCTAAATCCATCTGTGCAGGTGACCATGCTTCCATTGTCCCAGTCCTCCGGTTATGCGGTTCTGGCCATGAGCTGCCTCGAAGATCCAGGCGGCAAACCCACACTCGTGGTTGACGTGGCCGCCCGCACCGGTTTCCCCCGGCCCTATCTTTCAAAGATGATCCACAAGCTCGCGAAAGTCGGTCTGGTCATGGCGAAGCGCGGCAACAAGGGCGGCGTGGTGCTGGCCTTGGCCGCCAAGGAGATCACGCTCGATCTCATCGCCGAGGCCGTGGATGGCTCTGAGTGGCGCAACCAGTGTCTGCTCGGCTTCAAGGACTGCTCCGATGAGCGCGCCTGCCCCTCGCACACCTTCTGGAAAGCTGAGCGCGACCACATCCACCGCTGCTTGAAGGATATCTCCCTCGAAGAGATCCGCACCTTCGAGCAGAACAGCCGCACCTGGCGCCTGGCCGATGCCCTGCCCGAGCGGAAGGCCAAGCCCCGGGCCAAGAAGGCCGCCAAACCCGCTGCCAAGAAGCCCGCCGCCCCCAGAAAGGCCCCCGTCAAGAAGGTCCTTTAAAGGCCCTTCCAGACGCCAAGAGGCCGCCCGAAGGCGGCCTCTTGGCTTTTCATCGATCAGCCTTCAGTTCACGCCAGCGTGCATGCGTTCTTCGACCGCCGGGTACTTTCGGTTCAGGAGGCCATGATCGGTGCGGAACCGTTCCACGCCGGGATCCGGGTTCTGCGCCAGGTCCGCCAACGACACCGAGCGCAGCCGGGCCAGGATCTGCTCCAGCGTCTCGTGCCAGAACTCGTGCAGCACACAGGGCGTGTGGTCCGTGCAGCCCAGCAGGCCCATGAGGCAGCGCTTGCGCCACGCCACACCATCGATGGCCTCCGAAAGATCCTCCAGGGTGATTTCCGTGGAAGGCCGCGCCAGCACCACCCCGCCATGGTGCCCACGCCGGGCCACCACCAGGCCCCTCTTGGCCAGCTTGTGGATGAGCTTCGACAGATACGAGCGGGGAATGCCCGTGTATTCGGCCACTTCCTCCACCAGCACAGGGTGGCCGCCAGGCTCCTGGAGGCAGCGCAAAGCTCGCACTGCATAGCCCGTGGTCTGGGACAGTGGGAGCATCGAAACCTCCATGAAAGATCAAGCCATGACAAAGCTTATCAATGAAGATGCTCCGGTAATCTAACGAGTCAACCGCCTTGTGATGCGCGTCACCATGCCAGGGCTAAAGTCGTGTCCGCTGGTAAAAAAGAAAGCCCCCACAGGGGCTTCCCAATGTTTGTTTTACGAATAGAAATGATGGCCCTTACTTCTTTGGAGGCACCGCTCCACCCGCCAGGACACGGTCCTTGATCCCAAAATACTGGGCCCCGGTCAAACCCGCATCCACCAGAAGGCCCGCTTTGCTCCGGTACGGACGGTGGGCGATGATCTTGTTCGCTTCGGCCTCAAAAATACCCGGAAGCTTCATCAGTTCTTCTTTGCTGGCAGTGTTGATGTCCACACGCTGGCCCATAGGGGGCTTGGCGGAGGGCCTGCGCGGCCTGGTTGCGGGCTTGGCTTCCTTGGGCGCGGGCTTCACGGGCGCCGGTGCCTCACCCACGTTGTAATTCGCCTTGGGCTTAGCCGGTTTCTTGTCTGTGGCTTTCGAGCCCTTGCTCGAAGCCGGAGTCTCTTTGGCCGCCTTCTTGGGCTTAGCGTCCTGGGGCGCCGCCTTGGGGAGCCCCTCCGTTTGCTTGGATTCCTGGGCCCACAGCCCGTGGCCAGAAGCCAGCAGCAGGGTCGCCATCACCAGGATGGGCTTGATGGGGAAGCGGGACATCATGCACCTCGTCAATGGTTCCTTCATGTTCAGCATCATTCATGTTCGCACAGGGCTTCGCCACTCCCGTCACATGTGAATGGCAACCTGGAGCCCCAAGAAAACGACCCCGGCACCAGAGGCATCGGGGTCGTTTCGTACTTCTGTTCAGAGCGTTCCAGTGCGCGGCGAACCGCGCTCTGGAGGAGACATCACTTGAAGTTCATGTGGACCTTCTGCACATCCGCAACCTTGCCGGAACCGTGGCAGATGAAGCACTGTTCCTGCTTCTTGACATCGAAGGTGCTGGTGGCAGGGTCGATGACAGAGCTACGGGTGACGTAGAAGGAACCACCCATGGCGCGCATGTGGTCCAGAGCGACGTTGCTGTCGTGGCAACCGGTGCAGGCGCCCACGTAGGGCGAGTTCACCAGCGTGGTTCCGGCAGCCTGAACGGTTACCGCTGTGACATTCGCTGCGGCGTAGTTGGCGATGAAGCCAATGCCATAGTCAGTGCCAGGGGTCACGAAGGGCGACAGAACCTTGTCGGTCGGGAGCACAGTCTCATTCCCCGTCTTGATGACATAGGTCGTGGCGCTCAGTGCAGGGTAGCCAACGGGAGCCTTGCCAGCAGCCATGTTCAGAGTGGTGCTGTTGGGGAGCAGGTTGACATTGTCCGACGTTGCAACGGTGGTCCAGAGCAGGTTGGGCAGAACCGCGGGCAGGCCGTTGGTGGAACCGACCAGAGCGTTGGCAAAGTCGTAGGACCCGGCCACGTGGCAGATTTCGCAGTTGTTGAGCGGGCTGGGGTAGGTCGTGTTCCAGTACTTATCCCCAGCGGTGGCTTCCCATGAGTACTTGTTCATCCGCTTGCCGGCGCCGTGAATCGCGTGCACAGCATCCTTGATGTTCACGCCCCAACCGCTGTTGACGCGGTCAGTGTTGTGGCACCAGACGCAGGTGTCGGAGTTGTTGCGCTGACCCGCGTGGAAGACCTTGGAGGTAAACACACCGAGCTTGCCGTGGCAGGCGTTGCACTTGGCATCATCCACGATCTTGCGACGGGGAGTATTCGCCGGACCCACGGGATTATTCTTGGAATCAACACCCGTCTGAGGGAAGCCTGTGGGCAGGCTGGCGATGACTTTCCAGACATTGGGCGGAGGCACAGAGAGTCCACCCTGGCCGGTGCCGAGGGCCGCGGTCTTGGGGATGTAGTCAAACATGTGGGTCATCCAGGGCGGCAACCCGGCACTGAGGTTGCTGATCTGGGTGAGGGGCTGGGTGCTGGTCAAGCCATAGGTGTAGCCGATGCCACCGGAAATCAGGCTGGCGTTGGTCGGGATCTTATAGCCGGTCAACGTAGCGGTGTAGTAGCCGGAGGCTGCATCGAAAGTGAACGTGGCGACACCAGGCGCAGTAGCCGTCTTATTCCAAGCATTGCGGAGGTAGATGCTGACCGTGGCGTTCGGATCCGCCGGGGTGGCGATGCCATCCTGGGGCATGGCGAAGGAAAGGTAGAGGCTAGGGCCGCCCACGAACTGGGTACCGTCAGGCAGAGTGAAGAGTTCCACTGTGTTGTCAGCAGCCGCAGGCTGGGCGTTGAAAACGATGGGCACAGCGGGGCCAGGGGTGGCAGCGAGAGTGGGCGTGCTGTCCATGAACCGGAACTTGATGACCGGCTGCTGGCTGGCGTTGATGGTCACGCTGCTGAGGTCCCAGGTGATGTACTTGGCCGGGGCCGGCAGGGCATTGGGGAAAGCAGCCACGAAGGAAGCGTTGGTGTTGGCGTTGCCGCCGCTCACCAACCAAGAGTTGTTGGGGTTGGGGGCGACCAAGGGCACGTGGTCGGCCTTGATGTAGGCGGCCGAGTGGCAGCCCGCACAGTTGGTGTCATCGACCTGGGGAGCCGCAGCGCCGCCAGTGCCGGCCCAGTGACCGTAGCCGGTCGCGAAGTCGATCTTGTCGTGGCAGCCGCCACAGGCCATGCGGCTGGGCTTGTTGAACCAGTTGTCACCCTGGGGGGTGGCGGTGGAATTGGTGTGGCACTTCACGCAGTTGCGCTGATCCTGGGGATACGTGGCATCAAAGGCGAGGCTGGCGTATCCATAGCCCGTGACAGCCAGATCCTCGCCCCGGTGGAGGCGGTGGATGAAGCTGGTGAAGTCGCCCGTGGCACGACCGCGGAACTTGCCACTCTCGGTGGACTTGCCAGACACGATGGTGGTGATGGTGTCCTGGGAGTGGTCAGCAGCGGCACCGGCTGTCACGGTGACGGTGGCATCCTTGATGCCGTACTTGCGCTGGTCGGTATGGCAGACCACGCAGTAGCGGGTGTCCTGGCGACCGCCCGCATGGAACTCGAACTTCGCATGGCAGGTGAAGCACTTGTCGACGGAGGTGATTTCCTTACCGGACGTGGCCAATTCCGCCCCGGCGCCAGTGGTGCCCGGGACAAAGTCATAGACGTCGTTGGCGGGGTTGAGGATGTAGACGCCACCCACGCCGCTGTCGGAACCATCGGCGGTGTTGAAGGAGCGGTCGCCGGCGAGGGCGGAACCGGTGTTGCGGGCCACACCACCCACATACAAGGTGACCCGGTGGGTGAGGGTGGGCTGATAGCTCACGTCATCCAGGTCGGCCTGCACGTTGTTGCCCGTGTAGGCATAGGCGGCCAGCTGGGCCGTGGCCTGGGTGATGTCGTGGCGGAAGGTGTAGACGTAGGTGCCATCGCCGTTGTCCACCAGGGTGCCGGTGTTGTCGGTGGTGGGCTTGGTGGGGTTCCAGGCGGTGGGGGCTGCAACCGTGGGAACCGTGGTCACGATGTAGTTGACCCAGCGGTCGGGGCTGTTGGCCGTTCCGGGAACCAGCTTCGCAATGGAGAAGCCAAGGTTCGGGTAGCTGGCATACAGCGCCGTGCTGGCTTTGGAAGTCCACTGGCCGAAGCCCTTGACGGGCACGTTGTGGCCATCGGTGACCGTGAAGTTCACGACGGTCTGAGCGCCCGTGGTGACCTTGGTGATGGTGCCCTTGAGGGTGAGAGCGGCCCAGTCATCCGCCGAATACGTGGTGATGTCAGCGGCGTAGCTGGCGCCAGGCGTGCCCGGGGTGCCGTTTGTTCCGTTCGTGCCGTTCTGGCCGGCCTTCCCGTTACAACCGATCAGCACCAGGGCGATCGCTGCGGAGGCTAATAGCCCGCAGAGCTGTTTCAGAGGACGATGCTTCATATTCCAATCTCCATGGTTAGTGGGTGAAGCGTTTGAGGGCTGTGGAGGATAAGAGTGGGTTCGGTTCGCCAGATATCCACCTCCTGTGTGATGTCCTGGCTGCCAGAGCCCGCCCTGAAGTGAGCGGGCCCAGGCAAGGCACTATGAGGCGTGGCACATGGTGTTGTTGAAGCAGCCAGGCTGTGCTCCGGCGGCGGGCGCCGCGAGGGGCTTGACGGTCGAGTTGGCGCCATCCTTGTGGCACTTGTAGCACTCGGGGGCGTTGTTGTAGTTGGCGGCGGTGTGGTTCGTCTTGCTCGCCGTGGTTCCATGCCAGGGCTTGTCGGGGTGCGGTGCCTTGGTGTGACAGCCTGTGCAGGAGACCTTGGCGATGCCGCCGGAGTAATCATCCCCGTGGCACTTGGCGCAGTGGGCGAAGCCAGCCATGGCCTTGGGATCTGCGCTGGGCGGAAGCTGGGCACCCAGGCGGCCATGCTGCGCGGGATCGGCCCAGTTGGCCGGATGGTTGACCGCCGTGTGGCAGTCAAAGCAGCTCACCTTCGAGATGCCACCTGCCTGGGCGGGATCACTGGTGGAGCCATGGCAGCTGAGGCACTGATCCGGCTTCTTCACGTATTCGGCGTAGTGGGTCGGCACCCAGTCAGCTGCGTGCTGGGCCTTGGAGGGGCTCAGGGAAACGGCATCCCCGGCCTTCCCGGCGCAGCCAATGGCGAGGAGCCCGAGGGCCATCGCGAAGCAGCTACCCGCCATCCATTTGAGTTTGCTCATGGTGTTCCCCTTCGACATTCAGCGGATGACTACCGATGACAAGCGCGGCACTTGTCGTTGTTGGCGCGGCCGTGGCACGCATAGCAGCTGGAGGGATCCAGCTTGCCTTCGATGCGGTGCAGGGTCATGAAATCGCCGCGGTGGGGGGCCAGCCGATCCGGGCTGTCGCTCAGCCGGGTGGCGGGCTTCACGGGCACCTTGCCACCGTGGCAGTCCACGCAGAAGGACGGGGCGTGGCAGGAGGCGCAGGTGTTGCGATCCTGGTTCGCCTGGAACTTGTGGTCCTTCACGAAGGTGGGCGTGTGGTCGAAGGACGCGTAGGGCTTGAGGGCGCCCTTGGCCACATCATTGCTGTGGCACTCGGAGCACACGGGGCGGCCAGCGCCGACACCATCAGGATGGGTCGCCGCGAAGCTCGCCTCGGGAGAGACCAGGCCGCAGGCCATGAGCATCCCAAGACCCAGCACGGCGCCAAGAATCTGCAGAACGGACTTCCGGACCATTACTTGCCTCCCTTCTTAGCGAAGCCAAAGCGATATTCGGCCCGCAGCAGTGCCCGCGTTTCATGCTTGGCGATGGGGGTGCTGCCGTAGCTCACGTCGCCGGACACCTTGATGTTGTTGGTGGCCTGGTAGCCGAGCGAGGCCACGGTCTCCCAGACGTTGCGCATGCCGGCCAGGTAGGGGTTCCCGCTTTCGTAGCGCTGCAGGATGCCATCCAGGCTCGCCGTGAACTTGCCCTTGGTGGCCATGGTCCAGATGCGGGCTTCCTTGTGGCTCAGGCTGCGGGAAGGCGCGGCGGGATCCACGAACTTGGTGTCCAGCGCGTTCGCCCAGTGGGCGCCCACGCCCAGCAGCACGGCCTTGTCGTTGAAGGACCAGCGCATCTCGCCACCGGCGCGGTTCACGTCGCCGAAGGTTTCGCGGTGCATGTGGCGGTAGTCGGCCACCAGCTGGAAGGAGGCCGTGGTGTTCCACGTGACGTTTCCGCCCCAGCCCTTGAACATGTCGTTGTCGTTCTGGCGGAACAGGGAAGGCAGGTTGGTCCCGGCGAAGTAGGCGAAGAAGTTCCGCTCGGCGAAATTGCCCGACACGCTCACCTGATCGTTCACCTTCACCGTGGCGGTGTAATCGTGCTCGGCGATCTTGGAACGCGAAGGCGAACCAGGGGCCTGATCAGGGTGCTTCGCCACATCGAGCACCGTGCGGCCCGACAGGTTGAAGGCTGAAACAGGGGCGATGAGGATGTCCATGCCCACCTGCTTGCGGGTGTAGTCCACCGGCATGGGAATGGTCAGGTCCTTGGCGGCTTTGGAGCCGTCCTGGAGGTAGCTCACGCCGATCTCGCCCACCTTGGGCATGCGCCAGCCGAAGCGGGTGCCGAAGATCATGTCCTGCTGGAAATCGAGGTCGTACTGGTCGCGGGGATCCACCACCTTGTAGAGGACCGGCTTGCCGCCGAAGGCGGAGAAAGTGAAGCCACCGCGGAGATCGGTGCGGACGCTGACACCGTCGATCTGCTCGAAACCGGTGCTCTGGTTCGTGGTGAACCGGCCCGCCTTGATCTCGGCATTGGCCTGGTTGAACCGGTACTGGAGGTAGCCGTAGTTGAGGTAGCCGGAGGACTTCGAGCCATCGAAGTTGCTGGCGTCGCTCAAATCGGTCCGGCCCCACCCGAAGAGATGCAGCGACAGGTTGTCACTGCCCAGCTTCGTGGCGTCGATGCCCAGGTACTGGGTCGCCGGCGTGTAGGTGCTCTTGTCGAACCCCGGGGTCTCCTGCTTCCACATCTGGGCCATGGTCGTGCCATAAAGGCTGACCTCCTGGCCCCAGGCGGAGGCAGACATCAGGGTGGCAAGCAGGGCCACATAGGTGTGTCGTTTCATGTTTCGCCTCATCTCGCAATGCGCTGTGCGCTGGGCCGTATTAGAAGACGAGTGGTGCTGGGGAGCCGTGTCGGGGATTCCTACCGGTGTCGCTTGGGGTCATGCGGAACCTCCTGAAGGCAGGTGATGGGAATGGCATCGAAAGCGAACATCTGATGCTTGAGTCAGGAACGACACTAGGCCCGAAATTAGCTGACCTCAAGAGAGAGAATGCACAAGTCCACACGTTCGAATGATTGATGAGAACACGGAATGTACTTATTCGTGACAATTGGGTTGGTTTTGTATCAATCTTATTTTCATATTTTATGTTTGAGTTTAAGTGTAAAAATAAGGCATTGATGAAAATATTGATCTCTTCAAAAAGTCCCAGTTCAGACAAACTTGTGACTTGGGGCACTGCAAAAGGTTCCCGGAACATTCCCGGTTTTTTTCCCTGGACCGGCCCGCCTGTGACTGGGCGCACACCGGCCAGCAAAAGCCCCCCGTGTGATCCCTGCCACTGCCCGTGGCCACCATACTTCCGGCTTGGCATGGCTGGAGGTTTGACATGGATCAGAGCACGTTGGCCCTCGGGGTGGAGGCGATCGGCTGCGCCGCCTTCGACGCGGGCATCAAGGGGGCGTTCGGGTATCCCGGCACGCCATCCACCGAGGGATTCGAGTTCGTCGAAGCCATGATCCATGCGGCGCCGGAAGGCCGGGTGGCCCACTGGGCCGCCAATGAGAAGGTGGCCTACGACCTGGCCATGGGCGTCAGCTACGCCGGACACCGCACCCTCGTCACCATGAAGCATGTGGGCCTGAACGTGGCCATGGACGCCTATGCCAACTCGGCCCTGACTGGGGTTCGCGGCGGCCTGGTGTTGCTCGTGGCCGACGACCCTGGCATGCACAGCAGCCAGAACGAGCAGGACAGTCGCAAGCTGGCCGAATTCGCCTGGCTGCCCTGCTTGGAACCCAGCACCGTCCAGGAGTGCTACGACTTCACCTGGAAGGCCTTCGAGCTGTCCGAGGCCCTGCAGGTGCCGGTGATGATCCGTCTGGTGACCCGCCTGGCCCACTGCCGCGCCGCCCTGCGCCGCCGCCCGATCCTGGCCCCCACGGGCCTGGGCGTCGCGCCGAAGAACACCATCCAGGACTGGGTGCTGATCCCCTCCAACGCCCGCCGCCGTTACCTGGATCTCCTGGCCAAGCAACCGCGCCTGGTCGAGGATCTCTCCGCCATGAACCGGCTCGTCCCCGGCACCAGCCGCCAGGGCGTGGCCGTGGCCGGCATGGGCCGCGCCTACTTCGACCAGTTGCTGCTGGAATACCCGGCTCTGACCACCCTGCCCCGCCTGGAAGTGGCCGCCTACCCGGTGGACCCTCAGCTGGAACTGGCCTTCCTGGCCCAGGTCGATGAAGTCTTCGTCTTTGAAGAGGACTACCCGGTGCTGGAAGAGCGGCTGAGCCTGCGCGGCACCGCCAAGGTGCACGGGCGCCTGGATGGCGCCGTGCCCCGCACCGGCGAACTGACTCCCCGTCAGCTCAAGAACGCCCTGAGCCTCATCGCTTCTGAAAGCAAGGAGGCCATCACCCTCGACCTGCCGCCCCGGGCCCCCCGCTTCTGTGAAGGTTGCGGACACGTGGATGCCTACGAGGCCATGCAGGAAGCTCTCAGGAATGTCGGCGTGCCCGAAGCTCGCGTCTTCGGCGACATCGGCTGCTACACCCTGGCCGCCCAGGAGCCCATGGGCGCCATCCACGCCGTGGTGGAGATGGGCGCCAGCATCAGCATGGCCGTGGGCGCCGCCATGGCGGGCCAGACGCCCTCCGTGGCCGTCATCGGCGATTCCACCTTCGGTCACAGCGGTCTGCCCGCCCTGCTCACCGCCGCCGATTCCAACGTGAACGTCACGGTCATCATCCTCGACAACCGTGTGGTGGGCATGACCGGCCAGCAGCCCAGCAAGGCTCTCGACCAGGTGGAGCGCATGGTGCTGGGCATGGGCATCCCCGAAAGCCAGGTCCAGATGCTCACGCCCCTGCCCCGGCTCCACGACGCCAACGTCAAAGCCATGGAACACGCCCTACAACATCAGGGCCCCTCGGTGGTCATCTTCCGGCGCGAATGCATCCAGTCCATGCGCCGGGGCGTTCTGAAGGAACATGACCGTGAACTCAAAGCCTGCGCGGAGCAGGCCTGCTGCAGCGAAACCGCCAGCGCCACTTCGGAGGCCCGCCCATGAGCGATCCCCGCACCAATAGCCGCATCCACGGCATCGTCCTGTCCGGCGTCGGCGGGCAGGGCGTGCTCTCCCTCGCCCAGATCGTCCTCGAAGCCCTGCGCCGCAGTGGCCTCCATGCCCTGCAATCCGAAATTCACGGCATGAGCCAACGGGGCGGCAGCGTCCACGCCATGGTCTGCTTCTCGCAGGTGCCGCTCACCTCGCCCATCATCGACGAGGGGTCGGCCGACCTGCTCATCGCCCTCGAGCCCCTCGAGGCCCTGCGCTACGTCTCCATGCTGCGCATGGACGGCCACCTGGTGGTGTCCGAGGAGCCCCAGGTGAACATGGAGGCCTACCCGCCCATCGAGGATGTTTATGCGGCCCTCAAGGCCGTGCGCGGCGCCCACCTGATCGACACGGAGGATCTGGCGCGCAAGCTCAAGCACAAGCAGGCCGGTGGCATGGCCCTCCTGGGCATGGCCTCCAAGTTCCTGCCCGTCTCCGACGAGGTCTGGTTCGACGTCATCCGCCAGCGTTTTGAAACCAAGGGCGCTGCCGTCACCGAGAAGAACATTGAAGCCTTCCAGGCGGGTCGCGGCCTCGTCCAGGAATCGGTTGGAGTTTGATATGAGCGCCACAACGGGATTCCTCCACGAGGGGCGGGCCTACGGCCTGCTCGCCGCCGCGGGCCTTCGCGTGCCTCGCCATGCCTTCATCGATGGAGCCCTCAGCGGGAACGGCAGCCTGCCCTTTGCGCCCGGCGAGCCCATCGTGCTGAAAGGCATCGCCGACGAGCTGTGGCACAAGTCCGACAAAGGCGCCGTGCATTTCGGCACCTTCGATGTCGAGGCTCTCAAGGCAGAAGCCGCGGCCATGAAGCGGCGGGTGCCCGAGCATCCTTGGATCGGCGGCCTCGTCTGCGAGAAGGTCGCCTTCAAGAAGCTCTCGGGCCTGCCCACGGAAGCGCTGGTCTCCCTCAAGCGTGATCCCGATGCGGGCTGGCTCATCGTCTTCGGCATCGGCGGTCTGCAGGCGGATGCCTGGGCCCCCATGGCGCCGCCCATGATCTGGCCCATCGCCCTCATCTCGCCCGAGCAGGCCCTCGCGGATCTGCGCGCCCACTGGCTGGGCCGGACCTGGTTGGGTCACCAGCGGGGCACCGAGGCGCTCACCGACGAAACCAAGCTCCTGGCCTTCCTGCAGGGCCTCTGGCGGGCCGTGGCAGGGCTGGAGCGCGAAGGCGTGACGCTGCTGGAGCTCAATCCCATCGTCCTCGACAGCGAGGGCCTGCCCACGGCCCTGGATGGTGTGGGCACCCTGGCCGCTGACACCTCAGCGCCGGTGGCTTCGCCGGACCCCGCCTGGTACCAGGCCCTGGTGAACCCCCAGCAGCTCGTCATCGCGGGGGTCTCGAGCCGTGAAGGCACCGTGGGCCGCATCATCCTCGAGAACGTGCGGAAGTCGAAGCTGCCCGAAACCTCGCTGCGCCTCATCAAGCCGGGGTCCGCGGAGTTCCTGGGCCTGCCCTGCCTCGCGTCCGTCGCAGAGCTGGCGTCCGCTCCGGCGGATCAGCTCATCCTTTCGCTGCCCGCACCGCAGACGCTCGAAGTCGTCGAGCAGCTCTGCCGCCAGGGCGGCGGCGCCACGGTGGTCTACCTCGTGGCCGGTGGCCTGGGCGATGGTGCCGACACCGAAGGCCTGGGCAAGCGTCTCGTGGCCTGCCTGGACGAACACCGCCGCGCGGGCAAGTGGACGCCCGCCATCGTGGGTCCCAACGGCCTGGGCCTCTTCAGCCCCGACCAGGCGCTGAACACGCTCTTCATCCCCGGCGTGAAGCTGCCCCTCACCGCCAAGCCCGGCCACCTGGCCCTGGTGAGCCAGAGCGGCGCCTTCCTTATCACGCGCCTCAGCCGCCGCGCCGAGCTGGGCCTGCGGGCCGCGGTCGCCATCGGCAACCAGATGGATTTGCGCTGCTCGGACTTCTTCCGCGGGTTCGCCTCCGATCCCGCCGTGAAAGTGGTGGGCGCCTACCTGGAGGGCTTCGCCCCCGGGGATCTGAAAGCCACGGCGGAAGCCGCCAAGACCCTGCGCGCCTCCGGCCGCCGCGTGCTCCTTTATAAGGGTGGCCGCAGCCAGGAGGGCATGGCCGCCGCCAGCAGCCACACGGGCGCCCTCGCGGGCGACCACGCGCTGCAGGCCGCGGTGCTGCGCCAGGCCGGTGTGCTGCTCGCCGAGCGCATGGAGACCTTCGACGCGGCCCTGGCCTGGCTGGGTGCCTACCCCAGCGGCTCCCCCAAGACCGTGGCCATCATGACCAACGCGGGCTTTGAGTCCGTGGCCTCGGCGGACCTCCTCACCGGTCCCTTCCGCGGCTCGAAGCTGACGGAAGCCGAAACCACCGCCCTGGCCGCCACCATCGAGGCGCAAGGGCTCACGGGCCTTGTGAGCGCCCGTCTGCCCCTCGATCTCACGCCCATGGCCAACGAAGCGGCCTACTTGGCCACGGCCAAGCTGCTGCTGGCCTCGGAAGCCGATGCGGTGGTCGTGGGCCTGGTGCCCCTCACCGTGCGCCTCAACACCACGGATCTCGAGGCCATCACCGCCTTCGCCACCGAGCTGTCACGGCTGGCCCAGGCCTCGGGCAAGTGGGTGGGTGTCGCCGTGGAGGGTGGTCCCCTCTTCGACCTCTACCGCCAGGGCCTCCGCGCCGCCAACCTGCCCGTCTTCCTCACCATGGAAGAAGCCCTGGAAGGCCTGCGCCTCATCGCCTCCGAGGTGTGATCCAGCGCATGGCGTGAGGTTCGGAACCGGGTCAGACTCTATTTCGGACTTTGGATACCGAAATGACCCGACTCCTGCCACCCCTGCGCACCCTGCTGCCTGCCGAGCACGGAACCTGGTTCATGCTGGGCTTCCCGTTGGTGCTTGGGCTTCTGCTGAGGCCCAGCATCGCCAGCCTGTGCCTGGGCCTGGCGGCGGCGGCCTTCTTCCTGAGCCGCCCGGCCCTCCGGCGGGTATTGAATGGCCAGAAGGATCCCGCGCAGCTTCGGGCCCTCCTGCTGCTGGGAAGCCTGGCGCTCGGGATGGGAATAGCCACCTGGATTTTTTCAGATTTTAAATTCCTGATTCCTTTGAGCGGCATTTCACCCTTGGTTTTCCTGGCTCTGAGGGCGGATCTGGACCGCGCGGTGCGATCCCTGTCCGTGGAGATCGCGGCCCAGGGCGCCTTCGCCGGGCTGGCGGCATCCATGCTCGCGGCGGGGGGCGATACCTTGGCCTCCGCAGGCCGTGCCTGGCTCCTCGTCACCCTGGTGGGCGCGGCCAACCTGGCTTACGTGCGGCGCTTCCTGGCCCAGGCGCACGGCATGTCTGCCGCGGAGCTGCGACAGCGGCGCATCCCTGTCCATGTCCTCCACCTTCTGCTGCTCGTGGCCTCCTTCCTGCTTTTGGCCACACGGAACCAGGCCGGAGCCCTGTGGACAGCCTGGACGTTCCTGCTCTACCTGCGGGCCCTGGCGCCCTATCGGCCCATGCCCGCCCGCCGCCTGGGTTGGCGGGAAGGGGCCCTGAGCGTCCTTGGCCTGGTCCTGCTCTGGCGCGCCCTGCTCTGAAGCCGACCACCCCACATTGGTCACAATGGGGCTGGACTCCGAAATCCTCGGGCCTGATTCTAAAACCTGCAAAGGATTCTGGAATGCTCTTCTCCACTGCCACCGGTTATGCGCTTCGCGCCCTCGCGGCCCTCCCCGAGGACGGGAGCTACAGCCTGGCGAAGGATCTGTCCTCGAAGCTGAACCTCCCGGGCCCGTACCTGGCGAAGATCCTCCAGGGCCTGGTGCAGGGCGACATTCTTGAATCCGTTCGCGGCCCCAAGGGTGGCTTCCGCCTCACGCGGCCCTCCCATCGAATCACCGTGGGCGAGGTGGTCACGGCCCTGGAAGGCCCCGATGCCATGGAGGGCTGCATCATGGGCTTCCCTAGCTGCGGCGGCGACCATCCCTGCCCCCTGCACGACGCCTGGGGCGCCGTGAAAACGCAGGTGACCAGTTCCATGACCGAAGCCACCATCCGCGACCTGCAGCTCATGGACATCCGCCATTTGAAGGAAGCCGAAGGGCGCGGTGCAAAGCGCCTTTGAAGGCCTGGCGCGAAGCGCTTCTGAACGCCTGGCGCGAAGCGCCTTTGAAGTTAGGCTGACCGGCGTAGCATCGAGCATGGCCATGAGCTGCGACCACCCCGACCTGCTGCCCCTGGAAGAGGCCCTGCGCCGCCTCTGGGACGCCCTGCCTGCGCCAAGCCTGCCTGAACTGCGGGCTGATCGTGATGACCCCGCCACGGACCGGGCCAGCATGGACGGTGTGGCCTTGCGGGCCGCGGAGGGTCGCTCCCCGCGCCAGCTGCTGGGCACCCTCTATGCCGGCAGCGATCCGGCGGCCTTCACGGTGCTGCCCGGCACCGCCGTGCGCATCATGACGGGTGCGGCGCTGCCTGCGGGGGCCGACGCCATCGTGCCCGTGGAACAACTGGAGACCGCTGAAACCACTGTGCGCCCCACGGCGACTCCCGAGGCGGGTGATCACGTTCGCGTGCGAGGCGACCAGGCCCGGCGCGGCGACCTGCTGCTGCCTGCGGGAACGCCCCTCAGCGCCGCGCGCATGGGCCTGCGGGCACAGGAGGGGGCCCCGGTTCCCCCGCTGACGCGCATCCGCGTGGGCATCGCGTCCACGGGCGATGAACTGGTCGCCGATCCCGCGCCGCACCAGATCCGCGATTCCAACGGCCCCATGCTCGCCGCCCTGGCTCACTCGCTCGGCGCCGAGGCCACCTTGCGCCCGGCCCTGCCCGACGATCCGCCGGCCCTGGCAGCGGCCCTGCAGAGCACCCAGGGCATCCGCATCCTCCTCACTTCCGGCGGCGTGAGCATGGGCGATCACGACCATCTGCCTGCGGTGCTGCGGGAGCTGGGCGCCACCATCCTCTTCCACAAGATCCGCCTCAAACCTGGCAAGCCCATGCTGGCGGCCCTGCTGGGCGACCTGCTCATCCTGGGCCTGCCCGGCAACCCGGTTTCCGCCTACGTCAATGGGCTGCTCTTCCTTTCGCAGGCCCTGGCCCGCCTGGAGGGGCGAGCCGCACCCGATCCCTGGCGACGCGGCCGCCTGCTGGGGCCCGTGAAGAACAAAGGTGACCGTCCCCTGCTGCACCCCTGTCGCCTGGTGGAGGGCCGCCTGGAACCCCTGCCGGGCAAAGGCTCCGCCGACCTGGTCACCCTGGGCCATGCCGATGCCTTCGCCTGGATCGATCAGGGCGGGCTGGAGACAGGCGCCAAAACGAGGTACTTGGCGATTCTGTAAACCCTCGCCTCGCATCCAAGTCCCAAGGTCGACCTTCGCAGCAGGAAAGCGTGCGACCCGGGCATGACCGTACAGGGAATTTACTGCACACTAGCTCCCAAGAAAGCGCACCCCCCATCCAAGGGAGCCCCAAGGGATGAGAGCCCCCGCAACCTCCGCCCCGAGCCTTTCCCTGCCGCAACGCTCCCCCGCCCGCTCAGCTCGCGGCTTGGGACGAGCCCTGGCCCTCCTCGGACTTTGCCTGAGCATGGCCACGCTGCGTGCAGGCGGAACCCGATCCGGGGAAGGCCCGACCCACTGGACGGAGAGCGCCAATCCGCCAGTGTTCGAGCACATCTCCGTGGATCAGGGCCTCTCCCAGAGCATCGTCCACGCCATCCTCCAGGACCGGAATGGATTCCTCTGGTTCGGCACCGAAGGCGGGCTGAACCGGTACGACGGCCAGCGCTTCAAGGTGCTCCGCCCGGATGCCTCCGACCCAAACGCCCTCCGATCCAACTGGATCACGAGTTTGCTGGAAGACCGTGAGGGACGCATCTGGATCGGCACCAATGGCGGCGGCCTCAGCCGCATGGATCCATCCGGGAAGCTGCGGACCTTCAGGGCCTCGGCCCGGCAAGATTCCCTCACTTCGGATGTGCTCAATACCCTGGCAGAAGACCGGGCCGGAAACCTCTGGATCGCCGTCGAGGGCGGCGGATTGATCGTGCTGCCCGCCGCGGAGACCGGCAAGGAGAACCCACGCTTCCACCGGGTTCCCGCCACGCCGAGGGATCCCAAGGGCCTTCCCAACAGCGCCATCGCCTCCCTTTTCGTCGATGCGCGCGGCGCCTCCTGGATCGGCATGCGAGAGGCGGCCATCCGCCGTGTCGATCACTATGCGCCCTGGCAGGCGCCGCTCTTCGAGCCCGTCCCCGGCGGCCCTGGCGGCGTCACGGCCATGGTGCAGGATCGCAGCAGCCGCCTGTGGATGGCCAGCCCCTCAGGGCTCACCTGCCTCCCCTCCAACGGCCTGATCCGCACCTTCACGCATCAGCGCAAAGATCCCTCCAGCCTGGCGGAAGGGCTGGTGTACCGGCTCTACCTCGACCGGACCGGCGCGCTATGGGTGGGGCACGATGGGGGCGGCCTCAGCCTCATGCTTCCCGGAGGAGAGGAGAATGCTCCGCGCTTCCGCCGCATCCGCAGCGACCCCAGAGATCCCAACAGCCTCTCGAGCGACGCCATCGAAGCGCTCTACGAGGACACCTCCGGCGTGTTGTGGGTGTCCAGCTACCAGATGGGCTTGAACAAGCTGGTGCTCAATCCCGCCAAGGCCGTCTCGCGTGAAACGTCGGCCCTCTTCCACTACCAGCACAACGTGGCCGTGGCCGACAGCCTCAGCGGCAACGTGGTGAACGCCTTCGTGGAGGATCGCTTCGGAAACCTGTGGATCGGCACCGACGGGCATGGCCTGGATCGCGCACTGCGCCCAGGGAAGCCTGGCCAGCCCCTGCACTTTGAAGCGTTCCGCCACCAACCAGGCGTCGCAGGCAGCCTTCAGGACGATGTCATCACCACCGCGTTCCGGGACAGCGCCCAGCGCCTCTGGTTCGGCACCTACCAGGGTGGGCTGGTGCGGGTGGAGCAGGACAGCCCGGCGGGAACCCCGCGCTTCAGGCATTTCCGCCATGACCCGAAGGACACCACCAGCCTGCGGAACAATTTCATCTGGGCCATCCGGGAAGACCGCGCCCACAGGTTGTGGCTCGGCCACGATGATGGCGGCGGCCTGGATGTATTCGATCCGGCCACGGGCAAGGTGGTGAAGAGCTACCGTCCAGGCGCGAACGGCCTCAGCAGCGGCAACATTTTCTGCCTGGCCATGGACGCGTACGACATGGTCTGGGTGGGCACCCTGGACGGCCTGAACCGGATCAATCCTGGCACGGGCAAGGTGCAGAGCTTCTTTCCGGGAGGCCCTGAAAAGCTGGGAGACGGCCTCATCCGCACCCTCTTCCTGGATTCCGCCAAGACCCTTTGGGTGGGCACGGATGCAGGCGGGCTCTACCGTTGCGAGGTTCCGTCCTGGGATGCGGCGCCCCGCTTCACGCGCTACGACGTCCGCCATGGCCTCCCCAGCAACACGGTGAACGCCATCGTCGAAGACAGCCATGGCCAGTTCTGGATCAGCACGAACCGTGGTCTGTGCCGCTTCGATCCGAAGGTCGGCATCGCTTCACCCTTCGCGTGGCAGGAATCCCTCCGGAAGCCGGAGTTCGTCAAGAATTCGGCCTTTCTCTGCGGCAGCGGCGAGCTGCTCTTCGGCAGCAACAACGGGTTCTACCTGTTCGCCCCGGACAAACTGTCCTACAACACCGCCCTGCCGCCCATTGTCCTCACCGATTTCCAGATCGCTGGAACCCCTCTTCCTTTGCATGAACGGATGGACTCGCGGGGAGAATTGCAGCTTCGCCCCAAAGACACCATGGTGTCCTTCGAGTTCGCAGCCCTGCATTTTGTGGCTCCGGACAAGAACGAATACAGCTACAAGCTGGAAGGGCTGGACACGGACTGGCACGCCAATGGGAATCGGCGGTTCATCACCTACACCACCCTGCCGCCAGGGTCGTACGTCTTGAGGATCCGCGGTTCCAACTGCGATGGCCAGCAGAACGCCGCGGGCCTCTCCATCCCCATCCGCGTGCTGCCGCCCTGGTACAAAACCTGGTGGTTCACCACCTTCCTCGGGCTCACCCTCGGTGGCCTCGCCCTCACCATTGTCCGGCTCCGCCTGGCGGCCCTGAAGACACGGAATGCGCTGCTCGAGCACATGGTCCAGCGGCGCACCACCGAGCTGGCCGAGGCCATGGAGGAAGTCCGGAACATGAGCCTGACGGACCCCCTGACGGGGCTCAGGAACCGGCGTTTCCTCGCGGAAAGCCTGCCCAAGGATGTCGCCCAGGTGGCGCGGATGCAGCATGACATCGCCCAGGGCAGGGCCACCCGCAACGTGGCCAACATCGACATGCTCTTCATCATGGTCGACCTGGATTTCTTCAAGCAGGTCAACGATGTCCATGGCCACCATGCCGGCGACCGTGTGCTGGAGCAGGTGGGCGACATCCTGCGCAGGGTCGTGCGCACCTCCGACACGGTGGTGCGCTGGGGCGGAGAGGAATTCCTCATCGTGACCCGGAATACCGCCAGGGCCGATGCGGCGATCCTGCCGGAACGCATCCGCACGGCCATCGAGGCCCATCCCTTTGATGTGGACAAGCCGGAACCGCTGTTCAAAACCGGCTCCATCGGCTTCAGCGCCTTCCCCTTCATTCGCAACAACGTGGAGGGCTTCGCCTGGGAGCACGTGGTCGCCGTGGCCGACGCCTGCCTCTATGCCGCCAAGCGCAACGGGCGCAATGCCTGGGTGGGCATCGTGGCTGATGCGGTCAACCTGCCGGACATGCCGCCCAACGATCTGCCCGCGCGACTGGCAGAGCTGGTGGCACAGGGCCTGCTGCCCGTCATCAGCTCACTTCCAGGCCCCATCCACTGGGAGACGGATCCGGAGCCCTCCAAATAAAACGCCCCCGGGGCCTCCGGGGGCGTTCAATGGAAGTGAAGAGATCACCCCTTGGCGTAGCGCTGCAGCTTACCCAGGTCGAGGATGCGCACCACCGGGAAGGTGCTCTGGATGAGCCCGAGGTCGGTGAGCAGGCGCAGGGCGCGGCTGAAGGCTTCGCGGCTGGCGCCAATGCACTGGGCCAGGTCTTCCTGCGTCTCCTGGAACTCCACCAGGGAGCGCATGGGATTGGCTTCGTGGGCCTCAAGCAGCAGCTGCGCCACGCGCTCAGGCACGCTGTGCAGGCTGAGGGTCTCCACCAGGGTCACCAGGTGGCGCACCTTGGCCGTGAAGTGATGGATGATCATCTCGGCCACTTCCGGGTGGCGATGGACGATCTGGCGCAGGGGCGCGGAGGGGATCATCCAGCACTCGGTCTCGCCGTGGGATTCCGCGCTGGAGGCAGAGGAGGCGCCGTCGAAGACGGACACTTCGCCCACGCAGTCGCCCACCTTGAGGAACTGGAGCACCTGAACACGGCCCCGCCCATCGGTGCGGAAGACCTTGAGGCCGCCCTTCACCACGACGTAGACCCCGGGAATGGAATCGCCCTGCGTGTAGACGCGGGCCCCATCGGGGAAACGTCGAAGTTCCGCGATGCTGGCCAATTCTTCGGCTGCGTTCATTGGCAGCCCGGCCAGGAACTCGATCCGTCTCAGATTGAGGACTGCTTGAGGCATGGGGCTCCACCGGAGAGATTGGGACTGTTATCTCATGTTTCCCGTTTCTTGTGACCTCGGTCACGCACCCGGGAACCTAGCGACCAGTACTTTACCGCGAGGTTGGAATTTCGTCTGGCGGAATTCACGCAAGACAAGACCCCGGCGGCATCTGCCTACCGGGGTTTCATCGGTATTGATTCGCGGATCGTGAAGTTTGTCCCAGGCGTGCCATTGAAAGAATCTGGACATCCAGACAGACCCTCTCGATGTCCGCTGAAACGCCCCCAGGAACGGACCTCAGGGCCTGCCTACTTCACCCGCTCCATGAAGGTTCGATCCACCGTGTTCACCCGGATCTTCTGGCCTGCTTCCATGTAGGGGGGCACGCCCACGGTGATGCCGTTGTCGAGCTTGGCGGGCTTGTAGGAACCGGTGGCATTGGCATTCTTCATGACGGGATCGGTCTCAACGATCTCCAGCACCACGCTGGGAGGCAGGGTGGCGCTCATGGCCTGGCCCTCGTAGAACTCGATCTCGACCTGCATGTTGGGCTCGAGGAAGACCAGGTCGTCGCCCAGGATTTCTTTGTTCACTTCCAGTTGTTCGTAGGTCTCGTTGTTCATGAAGACGAGGTTGTTGCCATCCTCATAGAGGTACTCGAGCATGTGCTGCTCAAGGCTGGCCTTGTCCACCTTGTCGGCGCTGCCGAAGCGGTTCTCACGGTTGATGCCGTCTTTCAGGCGCTTCATCTTCACCACCACGCGGGCCGGCAGGTTGCCGGGCGTCTGGTGCTCGACGCTGATGACGCGGCAGAGCTCGTTCTCGAAGTTGACGATCATCCCGGCGCGAACCTGGGTGGCGTTGATGAAGGGCATGGGAAACTCCCGGAGGGAAGGGGAAGGTTCTGAAGAAGAAAAGGCCCCGATCACGATCAGGGCCTTGGCTTGGAGTGGTGGGCGTACCAGGATTCGAACCTGGGACTTCTACCGTGTGAAGGTAGCACTCTACCGCTGAGTTATACGCCCGCGGTCGAACAGAATACCTCAGGATCGGGGCTTTTCCAAGCCTGAATCAGGGGCGGGCCAGAACCCGGTGCAACGCCTGGGCGAACCGTGGCGCATCGGCCGCCCGCATGCCGCAGATGCCCACCCGCAGCCCTTCCGGCAGGGGCACCGTGAACACGCCTTCGGCCTTCAATCGCACACAAACCGCTTCGGGCTCGGCGGTGGCGACGGTCACAAAGAAGCCACCCTGCCAGTGCAACGGCTTCATGCCCTCGGCCACCAGGGCGGCATCCAGCGCCTGGGCGCGGGCGGAGAGCACCTCCGACCAGTGCCGGTGCTCCGCCGTCAACCTGGCCTGGGCCTTGCCGTCCTGCTCCAGCCTCAGCAGGAGGGATTGCGGCGCCTTGGCGCAGTTGGACCAGGTGCCGCGGCAGGACTGGGTCAGCGCGGCCTGCAGGGCCGGTTCGGCACACCACGGAAAGGCGATGGCGCCGCAGCGTGCGCCGTAGAGCGTCATGGATTTCGAGAGCGACAGGGAGGCCCCCACCAGCACCCGCCCCTCGGTGCCGAAGGCCGCGTAATCCCGCAGCGCCGCTTCCACCGCCTCTGGTTCCCGCGTGTAGTCCAGGTAGGCGAAATCCAGCAGCAGCGTGACCGGGCCCAGGGCCGAAACCTGGCGCAGCAGATCCAGGAGAACCGCGCGGTCCGCTGCGCTGAGGCTGCGTCCCGTGGGGTTGTGGCAGGGGTCGTTGAGCCACAGCAGCACACGGCCCTGGCGCGTCATGAGGTGGCGCAAGGCTCCGTCCCAGGCTGCGGCATTCAAGGGCTCACCCACTCCGGGCCAGGGCGCCGTCACCAGCCCCATGCCATTCTCCGCCGCCAGGGTGGCGTAGGGCCCCCAGAACGGTGCCGTGGTGAGCAGGCTCTGACCGGGTTCCAGAAAGTTCCGCAGGGACAGGGCCAGGGCCCCACTGCCACCCGGTGTGGTGCACGCGGCGCCTGCCGCAGCAAGCTGCGGCCAGTGGCGCCGCACCAGGGCTTTCAGGAAGGCGGGATCGCCTGCGATGGGCGCATAAGGTGCCACCTCCATGGTGCCCAGCCCACGCCAAAGCTCCATGACGGAATCCAGCACCACCAACTGCCCGGATTCATCCAGCAGCGCGCCCACGGTGGCATTCAGCACGGATTCACCCGCCGCCTTCCGGGTGTTGGCTTCGGCGTTGAGGGCGAAGATGGGATCATCCGCCGGAAAGCTGCGTCGGGTGGGAATGAGCTGGGCGGTCATTCTTCCAGGGTACCCTGAAGCCATGAGCACGTCCGCGCCCCTCCAGCGAATTTCAAAGGTCCTGCTGATCCTCGGCGCCCTGTTCGCTCTGGCACCCTTCACCTCCTCCGCCGCGGCCCTGGTGGTTGGCGCTCTGCTGGCCCTGGCCCTGGGCCAACCCTGGCCCAGGCAGGTCCAAACCTGGACCCACCGGCTGCTGCCGCTGTCCGTGGTGGGCCTGGGGGCCGACATGGATCTGCGCGCCGTGGCGCGGGCCGGCCAGCACGGACTGGGCTACACCGCCCTCAGCATCGCCATCGTGCTGGCCCTGGGCTGGAGCCTCGCCCGCCTGCTGAAAGTGCCCCGGGACACGGGTCTGCTCATCTCCGTGGGCACCGCCATCTGCGGCGGCAGCGCCATCGCCGCCGTGGCGCCGGTGCTGCGCAGCAAGGAACACGAGATCTCGGTGGCCTTGGCCACGGTGTTCCTCCTCAATGCCGTGGCCCTGGTGATTTTCCCAGCCATCGGCCACGCCACTGGATTGGGGCAGGAGGCCTTCGGCCTCTGGTCGGCCCTGGCCATCCATGACACCAGCTCCGTGGTGGGTGCGGGCCTGGCCTATGGGCCGCGGGCCCTGGAAGTGGCCACCACGGTGAAGCTGGCCCGGGCGCTCTGGATCGTGCCCCTCACTTTGGGCATCGGCTGGCTGGCGGCACGACGGGGCGAAGCCAACCCCGACGCGCCGCCCGTGAAGCGGCCCTGGTTCATCGTCGGTTTCCTGGTCGCCGCTGCCTTGGTGACCTTCATCCCTTCGCTGCGGGCTTCAGGCCACGTCGTCGCCTTCGCCGCCCGGCGGGCGCTGGTGCTGACCCTGTTCCTCATCGGCGCCAGCCTCAGCCGCGAGGCTTTGCGTGAGGTCGGCCCCCGCCCCTTCTTCCAGGGCCTGCTGCTCTGGCTGATGGCCGGGTCCCTGGGCTGGGGCGCCGTGAAGCTCGGCCTGCTCGCGGTGGGCCCGCTCCCTGTGAGGTAGACTCACCCGCTGGAGATGCCCATGATCCGCCCCTTCCAAGGCATGGTTCCCAGGATCGGTTCCCGCGTGTTCGTGCCGGACAGCGCGCTGATCCTCGGCGACGTCGCGATCGGCGACGACGCCAGCATCTGGTTCAACTGCGCCATCCGCGGCGACGTGAACTGGATCCGCATCGGCGCGCGCACCAACATCCAGGATGCCTGCTGCCTGCATGTCACCAACGAGAAGCATCCCCTGCTCATCGAGGAGGAGGTGAGCATCGCCCACAACGTGATGCTGCATGGCTGCACCATCCGCAGGAATGCCCTCATCGGCATGAGCACCACCATCATGGATGGCGCCGAGATCGGCGAGGGCTGCCTCGTGGCCGCGGGCAGCCTGGTGCGCGAGGGCTTCAAGGCCCCGCCCCACAGCCTCGTGGCCGGTTGGCCCGCCCACGTGAAGGGGCCTCTCAGCGACAAGCAACGTGAACTGGCGGCCAGTGTCTGGACCCGCTACGTCCGCTACAAAGAGGCCTACTTCGCCGATGGCTGGCCCGTGGCCGAAGCACCGGTGATCGATGCCCCCCGGCCTGGCTTCGCCGAGGGGCATCCCTATCCCTGAGGCCTACTGTTGAGGGGCGGGCGTCGGCGCGGGGGCTTCCGGCGCCGGCTGCACCACCTCCCAGCCATCCTCCGTGCGGCCCTGCACCTGCTCCTGGGTGTGGGTCACCAGTTCCTCCTGCAGGATCTTTTCCTGCCCGGCCAGCTTGACCGTGGCGCGGAACTGCAGGGTCCAGGTGGTGACGCCGCCTTCTTGCTCCTGGTCGCTGAAGACCATCACCGTGCCGAGAGGGCCCGTGGTGCCGCGCTGCAGGGCTGGAGCGCCCGGCGTCAGGGGGTTCTTGAGGGCCTGGACGAGGGGATCCTGGGCCAGAGCCTGAATGATCGCGTCCTGGGAGGGCACCTGTCCGGGGGCCTTGGCGTGGATGGCCTGCAAGGCGGCCTCGGCCCGGGCACGGGCCACGTTCAGGTTCGACTGCACCGCCACCTCACGGGCGCGCTCACGCTGCACCAGCAGGGCCGGAATGGCCACGGCGCTGACGATACCCACAAAGGGAATCATCAGCACGGGCAGCACCAGGCCGATGATGCCCGTCACCAGGCCCGTGGCTGACACGGGCGCATAGACTTCGGGCTGGGCCTTGGCCAGGCGCTTGGCCTTGCCCTGCTGCACCAGGGCCACGATCCCCAGGATGATGGCAATGGGAATGCCCGCGCAGGTGAGTGCCAACACGATGGCGAGGATGCCGCAGACCTTGGCGGCCTTCGCGCCCGGTGCCGGAATCAGGCCGCCTGGCGCCTGTGACAGATATGGATCGGACATGTTCACTCCCGGGTAGGGAATCAGGATTCCACAGACCCGGGAGAATCCGCCATGATCATCCCCCCTCCCCATGGCTTGCGGGGACGGGTAGACTTTCCCGATCATGTCCCCGCTGCTGATTCTCCGCGTTCACGCCGATCTGCGTCTTGGGCTGGGCCATGTCGCCCGGGCCCTGGCCCTTCAAGAAGCCTGGCGCGCCCTGGGCGGCCAGGCCTGCATCGCCATCTCCGGGGATGACCGCGCCCGCCGGGTGGGCGGCGGCACCCATCCCTTCCTGGACCAGGCCCTGCCCTGCGAGGCCGCCTATCTCGGTGCCGACCTGCACACGCCGTTGCCGAAGGAGCTCGCCTCCCGCGCCGCCCTGGTGCTCGTCGATCAGTGGGACACCACCACCGCCTTCCTTCAGGCCCTGCGCCCCCTCAAAGTGGCGGTCATGGAGGACGACACCGACGCCCACGAAACGGCCGACCTCCTCTTCCAGCCCTACCTGGAAGGCGTGAGGTGGCCCGACCATCCGGTGAAGGTGGTGAACGGCCACAAGGTGCGGCCCTTCGAGACCACTTCCGGTGCCTGCCGTGTGCTCCGCGGTTCGAACTTCATCGTGGTCGACAAAACGGCTCTGGACCTGCGGCCCAAGCGCATGCCCCTCCAGCCGCTGGCGGTGCACAAGCTGCTGGTCACCTTCGGCGGCAGCGATGGTCCCAACCTGGCCCAGAAGGCCTTCGATGCGCTGGCGGCCCTGGTGGCCGAAGACCGCTGGCGCGGCAGCTGCACCCTGCTGGCGCCCAATGGCATCCAGGGCGAGCCCTTCCCCGGTTGCACTGTGCTTCGCGGGCTGCCGGCTCTCACCCGCCGCATGCCGGATTTCGACGCGCTCTGGTGCTCTGCGGGCGTCACGCTGGCCGAAGCGCTGTGCATGGGCATCCCTGCCGCAGTGTGGGGGCAGAACGAGCGCCAGCACGGCCTGCTGGCCGACCTGGCCCTGGCCAACGGCTGCTTCGACCTGGGCGAAGGCCCCGAGGCGGATCTGGTGATGACGCGGGAGGCCCTCGCCCAATGGCTGGGCCCGGAGGGCCAGGACAACCGCCAGGAGCAGGTCCGCGACGGCATGGCCCTGGTGGATGGCATGGCGGCCTCGCGCATTGCCCAGGAGTTGTGGCGGCTTTCTGAAATCCCGGCTTGACCCCCCGGCCGCTCAACGATAAGCTTTCCCTTCTGTGAATTCGCCGCCCCTGGGGTGGTGTCTTTGCTGCGCGATTGTGATTCCGGAGCAGGCCATGAGCACGTACTTCCCGAAAGCCAATGATCTCAAGCGCCAGTGGTTCCTGGTGGACGCCACCGGGATTCCCGTGGGCCGCCTGAGCACCGCCGTCGCGGATGTCCTCTCCGGCAAGAACAAGCCGACCTGGACCCCCTTCCTCGACACCGGCGATCACGTCGTCGTCATCAACGCCGAGAAGGCCATCCTCACCGGCAAGAAGGGCGTGCAGAAGTTCTACCGCCGCACCACCACCCAGCCCGGCTCCATGAAGGAAGTCCGCGCCGAAGTGATGCAGGCCACCTTCCCCGAGCGCATCATCGAGAGCGCCGTCAAGGGCATGCTGCCCAAGGGCCCCCTCGGCCGGGCGATGTATCGCAAGCTCAAGGTCTACGCGGGCCCCGAGCACGAGCAGTCCGCCCAGCAGCCCCAGATCCTGACCATCCAGAAGTAGAGGCGAGGACCCCATGGCCATTTCCCAGAACTACGGAACCGGTCGCCGCAAGAGCGCGGCCGCTCGCGCCTTCCTGCGCCCCGGCACCGGCAAGATCACCGTCAACGGTCGCAGCCTCGAAAGCTACTTCCCCAATGCCGTGCTCCGCATGATGGTCCACCAGCCCCTGGTGCTGGCCGATCTCGACGGCAAGTTCGACATGGTCATCAGCGTCACTGGTGGCGGCCCCGCCGGCCAGGCCTCGGCCATCCGCATGGGCATCTCCCGTGCGCTGCTGGGCTACAACGAGCAGCTGAAGTCCCTCCTGCGCGGCGCCGGCCTCCTGACCCGCGATCCCCGCATGAAGGAACGCAAGAAGCCCGGTCGCAAGGCCGCCCGTCGTCGCTTCCAGTTCAGCAAGCGCTAGTCTGTCTCTGGAAGGGGGAACCACTCGGTTCCCCCTTCTGTTTTTCCGGTCCACGGGACTCCGTGGACGATTCGGGCGAAGGGAACCAACCCCAAGCCTTTCATCCCACCCGCGGCACCTTCGATTCGCCGCTTGACCAGGGAGGCCAGCATGGCTGCCATCCAGATGAAGGAACTTCTTGAAGCCGGTGCCCACTTCGGACACCAGACCAAGCGTTGGAACCCGAAGATGAAGAAGTTCATCTTCGGCGCCCGCAACAGCATCTACATCATCGACCTCCAGAAGACCCTGCGCCTCTGGAACACCGCCGCCAATTTCCTCACGAAGGCCGCTGGCGAAGGCAAGAACTTCCTCTTCGTGGCCACCAAGCCCCAGGCCCAGGAGCTCATCGCCGAGCAGGCCGGCCGCTGCGGCGCCTTCTACGTCAACAACCGCTGGCTGGGCGGCATGCTGACCAACTTCTCCACCATCAAGAAGAGCCTCGAGAAGTTCCGCGAGATCGAAGCCACCCTGGCGGATCCCGCCCGCACGGCCCTGCTCTCCAAGAAGGAACTGCTCACGCTGAACCGCACCCGCCTGAAGCTGGAAGCCAGCTTCCACGGCATCCGCGACATGCGCGCGCTGCCCGATGTCATCTTCGTCATCGATCCCCATCGCGAAGACATCGCCGTCACCGAGGCCAAGAAGCTCGGCATCAAGGTCGTCGGCATCGTCGACACCAACTGCGATCCCGACATGGTGGATTACGTGATCCCCGCCAATGACGACGCGATCCGCTCCATCCTGCTCTTCTCCGAGCGCGTGGCCGACTCGATCCTCGAGGGCCGCCAGTCCTTCCGCGACAAGGGCGACAGCGAGGACATGAAGAAGATGATGGCCGAAAAGATGGAAGTCGAAGGCTAGACCCTTTCACACCATTCGTCAGCCATCAGTGGTCCGCCCGCTGATGGCTGATGGTTTGAATCCCCCATGATTCAGGAGATGACCCATGGCATTTACCGCCCAAGACGTGAAGACCCTGCGCGAGAAGACCGGCCTCGGCATGATGGACTGCAAGAAGGCCCTGGAAGAGAGCAACGGCGACATGGAAGCCGCCAACGAGTGGCTGCGCAAGAAGGGCCTCGCCGCTTCCGCCAAGAAGGCTGACCGCATCGCCGCTGAAGGCATCGTGGAAGCCTACATCCACCCCGGCGGCCGCGTCGGCGTGCTGGTGGAAGTGAACTCCGAGACCGACTTCGTGGCCCGCAACGAGGCCTTCCAGCGCCTCGTGAAAGAGATCGCGATGCACATCGCGGCCGCTGACCCCGCGCCCCGCTTCGTCACCAAGGAAGAGGTCACCCAGGACTTCCTCGACACCGAGAAGCGCATCGCCACCGAGCAGGCCCTGGCCACCGGCAAGCCCGCCAACATCGTCGAGCGCATCGTCGAAGGGAAGATGAACAGCATCTTCAAGGAGGTCTGCCTTCTTGAGCAGCCCTTCATCATGAACCCCGACCTCACCATCCAGCAGTACCTGTCCCAGAAGACCGCGGAGATCGGCGAGAAGCTGAGCATCCGCCGCTTCACCAAGTACATCATGGGAGAGGGCCTCGAGAAGCGCAGCGAGAACTTCGCTGCCGAAGTGGCCGCCGCCAAGTAAGGTTTCCACCTTCTGAACAGGGGCGGCATTCGTGCCGCCCCTTTTTTAAGTCCGCACGCTAGCCTGTTCCTACCGCCCCGAGGTCCCCATGAAGTTCAAGCGCATCCTCCTGAAACTCTCCGGCGAAGCCCTCATGGGCGAGCAGAAGGGCGGCATCGATCCCGCCGTGGTGTCCATGATCGCCGATCAGGTGAAGGCCATCCGGGAGATGGGCGTGGAAGTGGCCCTCGTCATCGGCGGCGGCAACATCTTCCGCGGCGTCGCGGGCGCCACCAAGGGCATGGATCGCACCACCGCCGACCACATGGGCATGCTGGCCACCATGATCAACGCCCTGGCCCTGCAGGACGCCCTGGAGCACAAGGGCGTGCACACCCGCACCCTGTCCGGCCTCGAAATGCCCAAGGTCACCGAGACCTACATCCGCCGCCGCGCCACCCGCCACCTGGAGAAGGGCCGCGTGGTCATCTTCGGCGCTGGCACCGGCAATCCCTACTTCAGCACCGACACCGCCGCGGCCCTGCGCGGCAACGAGATCAACGCTGAGGTGGTCATGAAGGCCACCAATGTCGATGGCATCTACACCGCCGATCCCAAGAAGGATCCCAGCGCCACCCGCTTCGACCACATCAGCTTCCAGGATGTGCTCGAGAAGGGGCTGAAGGTCATGGATGCTCCGGCGATTGCGCTCTGCATGGACAACAAGCTGCCCATCCTGGTCTTCGACATGAACAAGCCCGGCAACCTCGTGGCCGCCGTCAACGGCGAGGCCGTGGGCACGCTCGTCAACTGACCGATGGGCTGAGGGCCTTGGCGACCAGGGCAAGCAGTTCTTCCGCACTGAAGGGTTTACGCAGGAAGGCGGCGCGGGGATCGGGCGTGGCGTCCGTCAGCGCGTACCCGCTCCAGCGGATGACGGGGCCGCTGTAGCCCAGTGCCCGGATATCCACCAGGGCCTCGTCCCCTCCCAAGCGCGGCATGGTGAGATCCAGCAGCACCAGCCGCAGTTCCCGATGATGCGCTCGCACCTGCTCGACGGCATCCACCCCATCCGCCGCCACGATCACCTCGAAGCCTGCGCGCACCATGACCTGTTGCACGAAGTCACGGATGCCCGGCTCATCATCCGCCACCAGCACCAGGCCCTCGCCGCTCAACGGCAGGGCCGCGCCCCGAGGTTCGTCGGCACCAGGCAGGACGCTGCCGCTGCGGGCGGGCAGGTAGACACGGAAAGTGGTGCCCACGCCTGGGCTGCTCTGGATTTCCACGCCCCCGCCGTGCCCCCGCACGATGCCCTGCATGGCCGCAAGACCAAGGCCCCGGCCCGTGAACTTGGTGGTGAAGAACGGATCGAAGATCCGGGCCAAGGTGGCTGCATCCATGCCGGCGCCGGTATCCTCCACTTCGAAGAACACGAAGGGGCCGGAATCCAGGCCCTCGGCCACGCGGAGACCCGTCGCGTCCGTCTCGCCCAACACCTGGAAACCGGAGCCCAGGGTGATGCGGCCTTCCGTCTCGCCAATGGCCTCGGCCGCATTGGTCACCAGATTCATCACCACCTGTTGGAGCTGGGCCGGGTCACCCAGGATGGGAGGTAGGGGGTCCGTCAGCCGGTACTGGATGCTGATGGCCTTCGGAATGGAGACGCTCAACAGTTGCGCGATTTCCTGGATGAGCCGGTTCAAGTCCAGCAGGTGGACCTGGCCCCTGCCCCGGCCTGAATAGGCGAGCATCTGGCCCACCAGACCCGCGGCCCGGCGGCAGGTCTCCTCGATGTTGCGCAGGCAGGTCTGGGCCATCTCCGGCTCATCCATGGCATCGCGCAGCATGCCTGCGTTTCCCTGGATGACCGTGAGCAGGTTGTTGAAGTCGTGGGCCACGCCACCGGCGAGCAGTCCCAGGCTCTCGAGCTTCTGCGCGCCCATCAGCTTGCGCTCCGCCTTCAGGCGCGCCTCGTTGGCCTTCACCCGCTCCGTCACATCGAAGGCCGTGCCCAGCCCAAGCACCCTATCTCCCAGCACCACCGTTCCGGCAGCGAAGTCAATCCAGCGCACTTCGCCGCTCTTGGTCTGGAGGCGGAACTCGTAGCGCAAAGGCACGGTATCTCCGCGGAGCCGCGCCCGTGCCCGGGAGCGCACCAGTTCTCGGTCATCGGGGTGCACCAGGTTCAGCAGCGAGTGGCCGAGGATCTCCTCCAGGGAGAAACCGGTGATGCGTGTGCCTGCCTCGTTCATGTACTCGATGTGATCGGCATAGATGAAGATGGCGCAGGAGGCGGTCTCGGCCACGGATCGGAACCGCGCCTCGCTTTCGCGCAGCTGGTGGGCCATGGCCTCAAGTCGAGAGCGGCTGTAGGCCAAGAAGAGGGTCAGTCCAAAGGCCAGCAGGCTCAAGGCCGCGCCGCCCAGAGCCACCATGGTCGGTCTGCTTTCCCGAAAGCCCGCCACCCCCGGGACAAAACCCGCCACCAGATCCCACTGGCGTCCCCCAACCCTCAAGGGCATGTGCCGACCCTCGTGGCGCACCGCCATGGCCGGGCCCCTGCCCGCATGGCAGAGCGCACGATCATAGATCAGGCCATCCTCCCGGCAGGAGGGATCGTCGTAGATCTCCACGTCCAGATCCGCGATGGGGATGGCCCCATACATGGTGCGGAACAAGTCCTTCCCACCGGCGAGCAGAAGCACCAGCCCCTGGAAGGCCCCTTGGCGGGCGGCCGTGGTATTGGGAACCAGGCCCTCCCGGAAGACCGGGAGCAGGAAGGCCACAGAGGGCGCCTGCTCCCCGGGGAGCACCAGACAGCCGCTCACAGCGAATTCGCCCCGGTCCCGGGCGCGGGTCGCCGCATCGAGGAAAGCCGGATGGCGCAGGAGGCCGCTCCCTTGGGGTCCCAGCAACGAAGCGTCGATTTCGGGCTCCAGCAGCGGCAGCGCGTCCTTGCGCCCTTCCAACACCTCCCGGGAGAGATAGCCCATCACGCGGGTTCCGGGCGACAGCCGCCGCGGCTCCAGGCCCGCGTTGAAGATCCGCCAGTCCTCCGAGGTCACCCGCGACCGGCCCAGAACGAACCCCTTGGCCGCAATCAGCAGCTTGGTCTGTTCCTCGACGCGGTGATCCACTGCCTCGCGCGTCTGGGCCATGGCCCCGTCCAGGCGGCCCGCGCGGAAGGCCTGTTCCTGCAGATCCAGGGCGCGCCAGGCCCAGAGGGTGCCGGCGAGGCCCAGGAAGAGCACCATCCAGGGCGCGGCATGGCCAAGCAGGTGGAACATCTTTCTCCGGCGGGCCCGGGGGGACTGTGGCTGGGACGGAGGCATGGTGGCCAGCTTACCTGGGTGAGCCGCCTTCCGTCACACTGGAACCATGGACGCACTCAAGGGCCTGCCCGAAGCCACCGTCATCCACGACCCCAGCGACCTGGAGCCCTTCCTCCGCGACGAATCCCATGTGGTGGGCCGCCCGCCCCTGGCCGTGGTGAAACCCCACGGCCCGGTGGCCCTGCGGGAGCTGGTGCGGCTGGCCAAGGCCGAGGGCTTCGGCCTCGTCCCCCGGGGCGCGGGCACCGGCAAGGCCGGCGGCTGCCTGCCCACGGCGCGCAGCGTGGTGGTGGACTTCTCCCAGTGGCCCGGCGAGATTCAGGTTTCGCCCCAGGATCTCTGCCTCAGCGCCCCGGTGAGCGCGCCGCTGCGCGAGGTCAAAGCGGCGGCTGCGGCCCAGGGGCTGTTCTATCCGCCGGACCCCAACTCCTGGGAGAGCTGCGCCCTGGGCGGCACCCTGGCCACCAATGCGGGCGGGCCCAATGCCTGCAAGTACGGCATGACCCGCCACTGGGTGCTGGCCGTGGATGTCCTCCTGGAGGATGGCGACATCCACCGCTTCGGCATCAGCAGTGTGAAGGCCAACGCGGGCCCGGCCCTCGGCCAGCTGTTCATCGGCAGCGAGGGCCTCTTCGGGTTCATCGTGGGTGCCACGCTGCGGCTCACGCCCATGCCCCGGGAACACACCACCCTGCTGCTGCCCGTGAAGCGCTGGGAGGATCTTCTGGATCTGCCCGGCCGCCTCTGCGGCGCGGGCTACCTGCCCAGCGCCTTCGAGTTCTTCGATCCGGCAGTGCTGGCGGAACTCCGCGCCCACGGGCCGGAAACGGCGCGGCGCCTGCCCGGCGAGGCCCTGGCCATCCTCGAGTTCGACGAACGGGGCTGCGCCTCCGAAACCTTTCTCGAAGGCCTGCTGGACCTGCTGGGGCCCGTGGCCGAGGGGCTTGAACTGGCCTCCGACGAGCGACAGCGCGAGAACATCTGGGCCGTGCGGCGCATGACCAGCGCCTTCCTCAAGGAGCGACACCCGAAAAAGGTGAGCGAAGACATCGTCGTGCCCCGCAGCCGATTGCGGGAATTCTTTGCAGGGCTCGACAAACTCGGCGGCCCCACCGTGACCTACGGCCATCTGGGCGACGGCAACCTGCATGTGAACCTCTTGGCGGCCGGTGAAACGGAACCGGCCCTGCTGGAACGCCAGGTCATGGAGCTGTTCCGCCTTTCCGTGAGCCTGGGCGGCACCCTCAGCGGCGAGCACGGCATTGGCCTCGCCAAGCGCGACGCCTTCCTCGCCCTCAGCGACCCCGCGCACATCCACGCCCTCCGTGCCCTCAAGCAGGCCATGGATCCGCAGGGAATCTTCAATCCCGGCAAAGTGATCTGAACCCCGGGGGACCGCAACAGCGGGTTCGCCACGGATGAACGCAGATGGACACGGATCAAAATGCATCAGGCGTTCATCCACGTCGATAAGGCCCTGCAGAAGGCGAGGTGGAATCCAGGTCATCCCCGCTTTTCGCGGTCAGCTGTTGCGATTGCTCTATGCGTTCGGACCAGATTCACTGCCGTCATCCAGGCAGGCCTTCCAGCGGGCGAGACGCTCCGGGTCCTCAAGGGCCCGGGGATGCAGCCCCCAGCGTCCATCGGCGAAGATGCCGGCCAGCGCGCCACCGCCATGGCGGGCATCGGAGAAGTGCAGCGCCACGGAAAGGGGGAACCCCTCACCGCCCGCGGGAGGCGCATGATGCTCGCGCACGGGGCGGCAGAAGACCGGCGGCAGGCCCCAGAGGCTCAGCAGGTGGGCGCCCACCTGCGCGTGATCCACGCCATAGACCTCGTGTTCCAGCACCGACAGGGGCACGCGGCTGTGCTGGGCCTGGTCCAGCACCGCGTGGTAGCGGCCCGCCGGATCCGTGGCGAACACCACCATGCCCACGTCGTGCAACAGCCCGGCGGAGAAGGCCAGGTCTGCCAGTCGCGTCTCTCCTTCGAGCACCGCCAGTTTGCGCACGCCCGTGGCCACATGGAAGGAGTGCAGCCACAGCATCTCCAGGTCCAATCCCTGAGGCTTGGGCGTGTTGAAGCCAGAGATCAGCCCCCGGAAGAGCACCAGCGAGCGCAGGGAATCCACCCCCAGCATGGCCACGGCCTGGCCCAGCTCTGACACGGGCCGGTTCGATCCGCTGTGCACGGAATTGGCCAGCTTGAGCACCTGGCTGGCCACCCCGAGGTCGTGGCGGATGAGCCGGGCCACCTCGCCCATCCCGGCGTCTTCCCGCTGCAGCAGGGCCACCAGCTCCGAGTAGAGGCTGGGCAGGCTGGGGATGCGCCCGAGTCCTCCTACGAAGGCCCGGATGGCCCGCACGTTCGTTTCGTCATCCTCGATGTCCAGACTTTCAATGGCGCCAATGAGGAATTCGGCCTCCACGGGCTTGAGGAAGAGCCGGTGCAGGTCGCCCTCCACCTCCTCCTGCCACTGGGCCTGGGCGCGGTCGGCCAGGGCGATCCGCACCGCCCCTGGCTGCACTTCGCGAACCTGGTGGATCAGGGCGGTGCTGTCCATGTCGGTCAGCGCCAGATCCACCACCACGATGTCCACGGGATCCCGCGTGAGGGCCTGGAGGGCCTCGGCGCCGCTCTGGGCGAGGACCACCTCCCACTGACGATGGCGCTTCCAGAAAGCCCGCCGCAGCTCCTGCAGCAGCTCTCCGTTTCCATCCACCAGCAGAACCCGCATGTCGTCTGCCTCCACCAGGCTGTTAGGCCACAGGCCCCTTGTATCGGTCCCTTGGCCGAAAAGTCGAGTCCTGTGGTCGGGCGCCCCTCGGCGGGCCCGATTCCAGTCAGAATCAAGGTTTCACCTGGGAGACCCCATGTCCGCCGCCCGTTCCCTTCTGCTCGGCCACCGCGGCCTGTCGGCGAAACACCTGGAGAATTCCATGGAGGCTTTCCGGGCCGCCCTGACCGCGGGCATGGACGGCTTCGAGCTGGACGTGCAGCCCACCCGCGATGGCGTGTGCCTGGTACTGCACGACGAGGATCTGGGCCGCACCGCCAACGGCAGCGGCCTCCTCCGCCAGATGAAGGCCGCGGAATTGCCCGCCCTGAAGAACGGAGAACCCCTGCCCCGCCTGGCGGACGTGCTCGACCTGCCCGCCAAGCTCATCAACGTCGAACTGAAGGGCGAGCCGGGCTGGCAGCAGGCCCTGGCCACCGTGGAGGCCGCCGAGGCCCTGGACCGCGTGCTCTTCAGCAGCTTCGAGCACAGCGAGGTGCTGCAGCTCTGGGCTGCCTGCGAAACCGCCCGCTGCGGCTTCCTTTGGGAAACCGACGAAGCCATGGACCTCAGCGCCGAAGAACTGGCCGACCTGCCCGAGGCCCTGTGGCTGCACCCGCCCCTCAAGGCCGTGAAGGCCCGGCCCGAGCTGTGGGCCCCCTACGCCCAGCGCCTGGCCCTGTGGGGCATGGCCACCCCGGCCGAAGCCGCGGGCCTGCCCTTCACCCCGGCCGTGCTCATCGCGGATAGCATCTAGACATCCTTCCCGCCTACTCGGGCGGGATGGGAAGGCCTTGCTGGCGCAGGAAGCTGAGCTTGTCCCAGTAGCCCCGCTGGAAGATGATCTTTCCTCCTACGACGCGGAAGAAGCCACAGCCCCGCAGCCCAAGCGGGTCACGCCATTCGAGGATGACCCACTCGCCGTCCTCGAAGAGGTTTTCCACGAGGCAGACCATCTTGGCGGCGGCGAAACCCTGCTCGAACATGGCATGGATGGCCGTCCTGCCCTGCACAGGGCCTTCTGCCACCTGGTGGTTGATGGCGTCCTCGGCATAGAAGGCGGCCAGGGCTTCCGCATCGGCCCGGTTGAAGGCCGCCACCCAGGCGGTCACCAGATCGCGAGGGGTCATGAGGAAGCCCCCTGGTTCACAGCAGCCGCCGCCTCAGCGCTGCCTGATCCACCGCCAGAGATTCATTAAGCAGGGGCAGCGCCTCCAGATCGCGGAGGGCCTTCGGCAGCGGGATCTCGCGGCCCAGGGCCGGGGCCAGGGATTCGCGGAACTTGGCCGGATGGGCCGTGGCCAGGAAGATGCCCTGCTCCCCCTCGCGCAGGTTGGACCGCAGCACCTGGTAGGCCACGGCACCGTGGGGATCCGCCAGGTAGCCCGTGCGGTCGAGGTCGATGACCACCTGTTCGGTTTCCGCGTCGGTGCAGCTGCCCCAGCGCAGCGCCGCGGCCATGGCGCCGTGATCGCCCCTGAACAACGCGAAAATGCGTTCCCAGTTGCTGGGCGAACCCACATCCATGGCGTTGGAGAGCGTGGCCACCGAGGGCCGCGGCTGGTAGGTGCCGGAGTCCAGGTAGTCGGGCACCACGCGGTTGGCGTTGGTGGCCGCCACGAAGGCCTGGATGGGCGCGCCCATTCTCTGGGCCCAGAGGCCCGCGGTGAGGTTGCCGAAATTGCCGCTGGGCACCGACACCACCAGTGGCTGGCCCGGTTCCGCCTGGGCTGCGGCCTCGAAGTAGTAGAGGGTCTGGGCCAGCAGGCGGGCGATGTTGATGCTGTTGGCGGAGGTGAGTCCCAGCCGCGCCACCAGCTCGACATCCTCGAAGGCCCCCTTCACCAGGCGCTGGCAATCATCGAAGGCGCCCTCCACGGCCAAGGCCAGGACGTTGCCGCCGCAGGTGGCGAATTGCCGCTCCTGCATGGGCGACACGCGCCCGGCCGGGTAGAGCACCACCACCTGCACGCCGGGCAGGCCATGGAAGGCGCTGGCCACGGCGGCGCCGGTATCGCCCGAGGTGGCCGTCAGCACGGTGCGCGGCTGACCACCTGCGCCCAGGGCCAGCACCCGCGCCAGGAAGCGGGCGCCAAAATCCTTGAAGGCCAGGGTGGGACCGTGGAACAGCTCCAGCGCGGAGATCCGCCCATCCACCCTCACCAGCGGGGCCGGGAAGGTAAAGGCGGATCGCGTCAGATCTTCAACCACCGACCGGGAGAGCTCGTCACCCAGTAGCCGATAGAGGATTTCCACGGAACGCGAAGCAAAGTCAGCCCTTAGCAAATCGGGGACATCATCGAAATGGGGGGGGGTCACCGGGACGAAGAGCCCGCCATCTGGGGCCAGACCGGCCTGGACCGCCTCCTGGAAGGTGGCGCTAAGGGTTGGCGTGCGTGTGCTGACGAGCTTCATGGATGGGCCTCCCGCCAGGGGTGTCGTGAACCAGGGGTGAGCACGCGGGCTCCTTCGGGATCCAGGGCGCAAACCCAGCCCTGGCTCTCCAAACCGGCCTTCGCGAAGGCGGCGCGCATGGCATCGCGGAGGGCTTCGGCCTGGGCCTCGTCCTCCGCCACCGCGAACACCGAGGGGCCCGAACCCGACAGGCTGCAGCCCAGGGCGCCGAGTCCGAGGGCCGCGGCCTTCACCGTGCCAAAGCCCGGCACCAAGGGCGCACGATGGGCCTCCACGATGGGATCGCGCAGGCAGCGGGCCAGCAGGGCCCGGTCGCCGCTGTGCAGGGCCTGCACCAGGCTGGCGAGGTTGCCCGCGAAATCGATGGCTTCGGACCAGCCCGGTCGCTCCGGCAGCACACCGCGGCTCTGCGCCGTGGACAGCCAGAATTCCGGGTGCACCACCACCAGCAGCAGCTCCGAGGGCCAGGGCAGGCGCCGCGTGGCGGGCGCGCCCTCGCGGCCCGGCACCAAGAGCTGCAGCCCACCCAGCAAGGAGGGCGCGACGTTGTCCAGGTGCCGTCCGCCGCTGGTCAGGCCCTCAGCCCTGCCCGCCAGGTCCAGCAGGTCCGATCCACTCAGGGGATCACCGCAAAGGGCCTGCAGGGCCACAAGGGTGGCCACGATGGAACTGGCGCTGGAGCCCAGGCCGCTGGCCACGGGCAGCCGCTTTTCCAGGGTGATGGCGAAGGAACCCACCTCGCCGCCACCGGCCTGCACCGCTTCGATGAACAGATCCCGGGCCCGCAGCGCCAGGTTGGGGCGGCTGTCATCGGCCAGGGCGGAGGCGAAGGGGCCGGTCATGGTGAAGCTGTTCGCTTCGGCAGGAACCACCTGCACCAGATCGCCCAGCAGCGTGCCGTCCAGGGGCGCCAGCGCCGCGCCCAGCAGGTCGAAACCCGCGGCCACGTTGCCGATGCTGGCGGGGGCATAGGCCACCAGCCCCTTTGAAGCTTCCTCCGAAAGGCCCGCCATCACAGCCTCCTCGCGGGCCGGGCCCCGGGGGGCACCAGGCGCAGGATGTCCGCCAGCACCCCCGCGGCGGTGACTTCGGCCCCGGCGCCGTAGCCGCGAATGACCATGGGATGGGGCTGGTAGCGCTCCGTGAGCAGGGTGAGGGCGTTCTCGCCGCCCTTGATGACCAGCAGGGGATGCTCCGCGTCCACGGGCAGCAGGCCCACGCGACAACCACTGTCTGAAAGCGAACCCACGTAGCGCAGGGTTTTCCCTTCGGCCTTCAGCGCCGCCAGCCGCGCCTGGAAGGGCGCATCCAGCTGGGGCAACCGGGCCATGAAGGCATCGATGCTGCCGGTGGCATCAAAATCCGGCGGCAGCAGACCCTCCACCACCACGTCCTCCAGTTCGAGTTCCATGCCCATCTCCCGGGCCAGGATGAGCAGCTTGCGCGCCACGTCCATGCCGCTCAGATCGTCGCGGGGATCGGGCTCCGTGAAGCCGCTTTCCTTGGCCCGGTTCACCGCTTCCGAAAGCGCCACGCCTTCGCCCAGCAGGCCCAGGATGTACGACATGGAGCCCGATAGAATGCCCTCGGCCCGCAGCACGCGGTCACCGGTCATGACCAGGTTCTTCACCGTGTCGATGATGGGCAGGCCCGCGCCCACGTTGGCTTCGTAGAGGAAGCGCAGGCCTTTGCGGGTGGCGTGTTCCCGCAGCGCATGATGGAAAGCCTGGGTGCTGCTGTTGGCCTTCTTGTTGGCGGCCACCACGTGGAAACCCGCGTCGAAGATGTCGAGATAGCGGGCGGCGAGATCCCCGCTGGTGCTGCAATCCACCAGAACAGACATGGACGGCGGGCCACTGCGGACCCTGTCCAGCAGGTGGTCCAAATCGGTCGGCCCGCCCTGGGCCAGGGCTTCGCGCCAATGTTCGAGGTCGATGCCGTGGGTGTCGATGTGCATGCGGCGGCTGGTGGCCACGGTGGCCACGCGCAGATCCAACCCCTGGGCCAGCAGGTTGGCGTGTTGGCGCTGGATCTGCCCCAGTAGGCTGCCGCCCACGTTGCCTGCGCCCAACAGGTGGACGTCCAGCAGCACCCTGGCCTGGAAGAAACGGCGGTGGATGTGGGCCATGGCGCGGGCGCCGTCGGCCTCGTCCACCACGGCGGAAATGATGCGCTCGCTGGCGCCCTGGGCGATGGCCACCACGTTGCAGCCCACTTCCGAAAGGGCATCGAAGAAGGTGCCCGCGATGCCGGGCCGGGTGCGCATGCCGTCGCCCACAATGCTAAGCACAGCCAAACCTGGGCGCAGGTCCACGGGATCGATGAAGCCTGCGGACAACTCCGCGGGGAAGGCTTCCTGAATGGCCTCCACCGCGGCTGGGCCATCCGCCCGCCGCACGGCAAAGCAGATGGAGAGCTCCGACGAGCTCTGGGTGATGAGCACCACGGAGATGCCCTTGCGGGCCAGGGCGCCGAACACGCGGCCCGCGATGCCCGGCACACCGGGCATGCCCGGGCCCGTGAGGTTCACCACCGAGAGGTCGCGCAGAAAGGAGAGGCCGCGCACGCCGCTGGGCGGCGGCGGCACCGCCTCGCGGATCACCGTGCCGGGGTGCTGGGGATCGAAGCTGCTGCACACCCGCACGGGAATGCCCCGCTCGCGCACCGGCGGAATGGTCTTCGGGTGAAGCACCTTGGCGCCGAAGTAGGAAAGCTCCATGGCTTCCTCGAAACTGGCTTCGGGCAGCGGGAAGGCGTCGGGGACCAGGGAGGGGTCGGCGCTGTAGAGGCCCGCCACATCCGTCCAGATCTCCAGCAGGTCGGCACCCAGGGCCGCCGCGGCCAGGGCGGCGCTATGGTCGGACCCGCCGCGGCCCAGGGAGAGGATGCGGCCCTGGCCGTCGCCGCCGAAGAAGCCCGGCAGCACCCAGAGATTCTCCGGCCCGGCCTTCACCTCGGCGAAGCGCGCCTCGATGTCCGCCATGCGGGGCCGCGCCTGCAGGGGATCCCCCTCCACGCGCACATGCTCTGTGGGGTCCAGGAACCGTGGCTGCAGTCCGCGGGCCTTCAACAGGCCCGTGAGAATGGCACAGGAGGCCCGCTCGCCAAGGCTGGAGACCTGGGCCAACACCGAGGGCGGGCCCTCCTCCAGCAGCGCCATGCCGTGGAGCAGGCGGCGGCCCACGGTTTCCAGCGTTTCCAGCTCGGCCCGTACCGCATCGATCTCCGCGCCCAGAGCCTCAGCCAGATCCGCCACCACCTGGGCATGGCGATCATGAAAGGCCAGCAGCAGCCGATCGGCTTCCTCGCGGTTCGGCACGTGGCCACCGTGCAGCAGCAGGTTGGTGACGCCCGCCATGGCCGAGGCCACCACGCAGATGCGGTGATCGCCGCAGGCCTGGGCCACCAGATCGGCCACGTTGCGGAAACGATTCGCATCGGCGAGGCTGGTGCCGCCGAATTTCATGACGCGGATGGATGGGAGGGGCCGACTGGAAGATGAAGGCATCTGAAGCGCTCCGGCAACGGTTGGGTCGAAACGAAAAAGCCCCGCGGTGTGAGGCGCGGGGCTGAGTCTGAGTGTGCTGATCAGGTCAGGTGCCCCGCGCGACCGTATTGGTCGTGGTGGTACCGGAGGTAATACCGAAGGAGCGCAGGCCGTCCACCGCAGGGATCTGCGAGGCGATGGCGAAGCTGTTCGACGGAAAGCGCATGTCCGCCATCATCCGGGATGGTGGAAAAAAGGTCAACCTCCCAATCGCACCCGGCGCCCCAAAGCCAGGCTGCTGGCCCACCACAGGCCTGAACATCCCAGCGAGGCCAAACCCACGGGAATCGCCAACGCCACCAGCGCCGTGGGAGCCCAGACACCCAGCAGGTCGCCGCCGCGGTAGATGAAGGTGTCGATGAAGGGCTTTGCCTTGTAGCGCTCCTCAGGTCCCAGCGGAATGTAGAGCACCTCGCGGGCCGGACGGTCCAACGCGTAGTGAAGACCGCGGCGCAGCACCTGGATCAGGGCCATGACGGCGAAGGTGGGCCAGATCCAAAGAGCGCCGAAGCCCACGAGGGTGAGCACCGGCAGGATGGACAGCACCACGGGAATGCCCAGGGCCGTGATGAGGCGGCCCGTGAGCAGCACCTGCGTCACCAACGTGAGCACGTTCACCCAGAGATCGATGCGGGCGAAGGCCGCTGTGCGGGCGGCAGTGCCCGCAAAGGTGCGCTCCACGATGCTGCCCTGCTGCAGGTAGAGCAGGGTGCTGGTGATGGTGAAGAGCAGGATGTAGAGGCAGATGAGTTGGAGGTAGCGCGAGGTGGCGATGAGCCGCAGGCCTTCCAGAGGGCCGGGGCCCGGCTCCCTCGTGCCTTGCGTCTCTTCCCCCACATGGAAGATGGCCATCAACCGTTTCACGCAGAACACCGCCGCCTCCAGCGTCAGCGCCGAAACCAGCAGCAGCGACAGTGGATCCACCTTCACCTTAAAGCTGGCGACGACGAAACCCTTGGTCAGCACCCCCGTGAGCGCCGCGCCCGCGATGGCGCCCAAGGTGCCACCGGTGGCGATGAAGCCGAAGAGCCGCTTGCCCTGGCCTTCGGCCCACACATCGGACATGAGGCCCCAGAACACCGACACCACGAAGAGGTTGAAGACACTGAGCCAGATGTAGAAGCCGTAGCCCAGGATGGCGCCGCCATGGTTGGGCAGGAAACGGAAGGCCAGGAAGAGCGCCAGCATGTTCACCGCGAAGAAGCGGTAGGCCAGCGGGATGAAGCGCCGCCGCGGCAGCTTCGACACCAGGGTGGCGAAGGCCGGATTGGCCAACACCATGGCCAGCAGGGTGCCCGTCATGAGCCAAGGCAGCTTGTCCGCGCCCCGGGCGATGCCGATGGCTTCGCGCACCGGGCGCACCAGGTAGAAGCCGAAGAACAGAAGAAAGAAATACAGGGTGGACCAGAGCAGCCCCGGGGCTTCGCCCTCCTCGAGCAGCACCAGGCGACGGAGCAGGCGGGCAGGTGTCATGGGTGATCCAGAAAGAGGTTGCGGAGGGGCCGGAATGGAGTATATATCAATTCACGAGGTATCAATCCAGGTCCATCATCAACACCCTGGCCACCAAGGGAGGTCTCATGAACGTGTCCCGTCGTGAATTCATGCAGTGGTCCGCCGCAGCCACCGCCCTGGCCGCCACGGGCCTGGACCTTTCCGCAGCACCCGCCAAGGTGGCCCCCAAGAAGATCCTCATTCTGGGCGGCACCGGCTTCCTGGGCCCCGCCACCATCGAGATCGCCCAGGCGCACGGCCACCAGGTGACCATGTTCAACCGCGGGAAGACGCGGCCCGACCTCTTTCCCGGTGTCGAGAAACTGCACGGCGACCGCGACCCCAAGAAGGGCGAGGGACTGAAGGCGCTGGAGGGCGGCAAGTGGGACGCCGTCATCGACAACAGCGGCTACTACCCGCGCATGGTCGGCGCCTCGGCGGCCCTGGTGGCCCCCTTCGCCAAGCAGTACATCTACATCTCCAGCATCAGCGCCTACAAGGAGCCCAACCCCGAGAACGGCACTGAGGATGCGCCGCTCGCCACGCTGGCCGATCCCACCGTGGAAGATATGGGGAAGGAATTCCAGAACTACGGCGGCCTCAAGGCCCTGTGCGAACAGGCCGCCCAGAAGGCCATGCCCGGCCGCGCCACCATCATCCGCCCCGGCTACATCGTGGGGCCCGACGATCCCACCGGCCGCTTCACCTACTGGCCCGTGCGCTTCGACAAGGGCAGTGAACTCGCCGTGCCCGGCGCGCCCAGCGACCCCGTGGAGATCATCGACGTGCGCGACCTGGCCGCCTGGCTGGTGCACCTGGTGGAACAGGGCACCACCGGCGTCTTCAACGCCTGCGGCCCCGAAAAGCGCCTGGCCTGGGGCACCCTGGTGGAGGCCTGCCAGAAGGTCGGCAACCCGAACGCCAAGCCCCTGTGGATTCCAGCCGACTTCGTCGCCAAGCAGGAAGGCCTGGAGTTCCCGATCTGGGCGCCCTATGCGGGCGAGACCAAGGGCTTCCACACCTGGCGCAATGACCGCGCCGTGAAGGCGGGCTTGAAGTTCCGCCCGGCCCTCGACACTGTCAAGGACACCCTGACCTGGTTCAAGACCCAGGAGAAGGTGGAGAAGGGCCGCAACAAGCTGGCAGGCCCCAGTGCCGAGCAGGAGGCCAAGCTCATCGCCGCCTGGCGCGAAGCCAGCAAGGCCAAGGGCTGACCTACTCGGGATCCCAGAGTTTCAGCACCATCAAATAGTCCTCGATGGCTTCCAGTTCCTGCGCCACCCGGGTCCGCCCCTGGGGGGCACGGGCTGTGGAACGGACGATGGCGCCACGTCCCGGCGCCATCCGTGCGGGATGACTGGAAAGCACCGTGGCGCCTCCTCCATCCGCAGCAGAGGCCATGCCCTTCTTGCGCTCCAGCAGCAGGCCCTGCAGCCACTGGGCAAAGCGGTGTTTGTCGCCGCACACGTCCGCGTAGGCTCGCACCAGGTCTGGCGATGGCTGCACGTAGTCCACCAGCGCCTGCTTGATCTGGGTGGGAAAGCGATAGGCGGGCTCCGGCAGGCGAAAGCCCCGAGGCGCCTCATAGCGCCAGATCATTTCGGCAGCCACGGGCTTCTTCTCCTGAGCGGCCAGGGGCGCCGCCAGCAAGGCCGCTGCGGCCCAAGCTCCGATGCCCCTGGTGAACATGGTCAAAGTGGCCTCCGGCTCTGGCTAATGGTCCCGGCGACGTTCCCGTTCCCGGTCTCTCTCACGGTCGTCATGGCGCTCCTCACGGCGATCTTCCCGGCGCAGTTCACGACGGTCATCACGTCGTTCTTCCCTCCATTCCTCTCGGCGCCGTTCATCACGGCGTTCCGTGTGGCGGAGATCCCGGTCGTGGTGCCAGTTCCGATAGTGGCCCCTGGGCACCTCGACCAGCAGACGCGGCACCCGCCGTTCCTCCACCCAGCCAAAACGAGCGCGGGGCGAACGCGCACGGTACCAGCCATCGTGGCGGCGGCACCAGTACCAGCCTCCATGGAAGAACACCTCATCGTCGAAGCCCTCCACCACCTGAACGCCTGGCTGAATCACCACCAGGGGCGGCGCCACCGGCAGGCCCAGTTCGATCTGGACGTGGACTTGCGCCTGGGCAGGCGCGATGGCCAAGGCCAGAAGCAGTGCTGAACGCAGAGCGAGTCGCTTCATGGACACTCCCGGGAAATCTCCCTGATTATGCGCCCAGAAACCAGCCCGTTCCGGCCTTCTGCGGCTCAAATCGCCGCTGTTCTCAATTCTGGATGTACGACACCAGCTGCTCGATGGTGAATTTCTGGTCGGAGATGGTTTCCTTCACCAGGTCGCCGATGGAGACGATGCCCAACACCTCGTTGTGGGCGCCGATGACGGGCAGGTGGCGGATGTGCTTGTCGGTCATGAGGGCCATGCACTCTTCGACACTCTGGTCCAGGGTGACGCAGCTCACCTTGTCACTCATGATGTCCCGCACCGGAGTGTCCTTGGAGGCCTTCCCCTTGAGGACGATCTTGCGGGCATAGTCGCGTTCGGAGAAGATGCCCACCAGCTTGCCGTGCTCCAGCACCAGGAGGGCGCCGATGTCGAACTGGGCCAGCAGGGTGAGGGCCGCCAGCACGGTATCATCAGGCCCCACCGCTACGGTTGATGGTTTGCCTTCGATCAGCTGCTTCAGTGGCCGCATGGGAGCCTCCTCTGCTTGTCCGGGTCGACAATGGGATTAAAGGATGGATTTGGCGATGAGAGTCGTGGTCATGACTATACGGCGAAGCCGAAATCCCGCCAGGGTGAATCCGAGACCAAGTCCACCCCATCCGTGATGAATGCCTCAACTGCCCCTGGCATTTCTTATTCAAGACGCAAAAGTCGTCTTATTATCTTCAAGCCAGACCTAGCGTTTACTTAAAACGCCCCCCGAGGATTTTCCATGTCCCTGCCGAAGAAGATGAAGGATCACGCCACCAAGCACGCCGAAGCCACGGAGCCCCATCCAGCGGCGGCCGCCAAGCAGGCGGCCCAGGGCAAGCTGCTGGCCCGGGAACGCATCACCGCCATCCTGGATGCGGATTCCTTCCACGAATACGACCTCTTCGTGGAGCACAAGTGCTTCGACTTCGGCATGGAGAAGAAGCAGCTGCCCGGCGATGGGGTGATCACCGGAACGGGCACCATCATGGGCCACCCCGTGGCCATCTTCGCCCAGGATTTCACGGTGGCGGGCGGCTCCCTGGGCCTGGCCCACGCCCGCAAGATCACCAAGATCATGGATCACGCCATCAAGCTGGGCATTCCCCTCATCGGCATCAACGACTCCGGTGGGGCCCGCATCCAGGAGGGCGTGAACTCCCTGGCGGGCTACGGCGAGATCTTCTATCGCAACACCTTGGCCTCCGGTGTCATCCCCCAGCTGTCCATCATCCTGGGCCCCTGCGCCGGTGGTGCGGTGTACTCGCCCGCCCTCACGGATTTCGTCTTCGTGGTGGACAAGATTTCCAAGATGTTCATCACAGGCCCCGAAGTCATCAAGACGGTGCTGGGTGAGGAAATCTCCATGGAAAACCTGGGCGGCGCCCGGGTGCAGGCCGAAATGACCGGCAATGCCCATTTCTACGCCCAGAGCGAGGCCGAGTGCTTCGAGCAGGTGAAGCGCCTCGTCACGTACATCCCCTGGAACAACCGCAAGAAGGCCGACACCTTCAGTGTCATCCCTTCCCGCAGCGAGATCGGCTTGGAAAGCATCATTCCGGCGGAATCCAACAAGCCCTACGATGTTCGGGACGTGATCAAGGCTGTATGTGACGGCTCTGATTTCATGGAAGTGCAGGCCCTCTGGGCCTCCAACATCGTGGTGGGCTTTGCCCGCATGGATGGCCGTACCGTGGGCATGGTCGCCAATCAGCCCATGGTGCTGGCGGGTGTGCTGGACGTGGACAGCTCCGACAAGGCGGCCCGCTTCATCCGCTTCTGCGACGCCTTCCAGATCCCCCTGGTCACTTTCGTGGATCTGCCGGGCTACCTGCCGGGCATCGATCAGGAACACGCCGGTGTCATCCGCCACGGCGCCAAGCTGCTCTATGCCTACAGCGAAGCCACCGTGCCCAAGATCACCGTGATCCTGCGCAAGGCCTACGGTGGCGGCTACATCGCCATGTGCTCGCGGCATCTTGGGGCCGACTTCGTGTTCGCCTGGCCCTGCGCCGAGATCGCCGTCATGGGCCCCGAGGGTGCCGCCAACATCATCTTCAAGGGCGAAATCGCCGCTGCCGCGGACCCCGAAGCGTTCCGCAAAGAAAAGGTGAAGGAGTACACCGAGAAGTTCGCCAGCCCCTACGTGGCCGCCGCCAACGGGCACGTGGATGCCGTCATCGCCCCGCACCAGACCCGGGATTTCCTCCTCCACGCCCTTGAGATCTCCGAGGGCAAGGCGGAACTGCGGCCCGACCGGAAGCATGGCATTCCGCCCTTCTGAGCCGCCCCCGTCCCGCGATGCGCGCAGCATGACCTTGATGTGTGAGGTGCCATGAATTCAGCAAAGAAGCACGTCCGACAGATCATCCGACTGAACGACACCGTCTACGAGACCACCTTCACCAAGAAGTACGCGAACCGGAAGCCCTACACGCCGAAGGATCCCCGGCGCCTCACGGCCGTCATTCCTGGCCTTATTCTGGAAGTCCTGGTGCGCCCCGGTGACACCGTGCGGCCTGGCCAAAGCCTGCTGGTGCTGGAGGCCATGAAGATGCAGAACCGCATCGTGGCCCACGATGCTCTCACCCTCGACACCATCCATGTCACCCCCGGCGACACCGTGACCAAGGGCCAGTTGCTGGCGGAATTCCGCTAGACATTGAGGCGATCCAGGGGTGAAGCGACAGGGCGCATCATTGGGTTTCCAGAAATACACAAGATTGTATACTTTTGATCCCGGCTCCCCCAGCCAAGCGAATCGCTCTTCCCGAAGAGGCCCGCCATGCGCCCCATGACCTTCCTCAAAACCCTCTGCACCGGACTGGGCCTGAGCGCCCTCGGCTTCGCCCAGTCCGTGGCCTTCACCTTCGACGACGGCCCCCGACTTGCTGCCACACCGCGCCTCAGCCCGGCGGAGCGCAACGGGGCGCTGCTGGCCGCCCTGGCCAAGCACCACGTCAAGGCTGCCCTGTTCGTCACGCTGAACAACGGGGCCGACCAGCCCGAAGGCCTCGCCTTCGCCCGGGCCTGGGGCGAGGCGGGCCACGCCCTCGGCAACCACACCGTGACCCACCTGGATCTCAATGAGAAGGCCGTCACCCTGAAGCAGTACGAGGATGAGGTGCTGGCCTGTGATCGGGTGATCCGCCCCCTGCCCGGCTTCAAGCCCTGGTTCCGGTTCACCTTCCTGAGGGAGGGCGATACGCCCGAGAAGCGCGATGGCATGAAGGCCTTTCTCAAAGCGCACAACCTCTTCAATGCCTACGTGAGCCTGGACACGTCCGACTGGCGCCTGGATGCAGCTCTGGTATCGGTGCTCGCCAAGCAGCCCGACGCGGATCTGAAGCCCTTCCGTGCCGCCTACCTGGCCCACCTCCGCCAGCGGGCGGAAGCCTACCGCGACCTGTCCCGCCGCCTCTTCGGCCGCGACATTCCCCAGGTGTTGCTGCTGCACCACAACCTCATCAACGCCCTCTTCCTCGAAGACGCCATCTGGCAGTTCAAGGATTTGGGGTGGACCTTCACCACCCCCGAAGCGGCCTACCAGGACTTCGTCTACAGCCTGGTGCCCCAGCGCCCTTCTCCCGGCCAGAGCCTGCTGATTTCCGCAGCGCGGAGCCTGGGCTACCGCCCGGAGAACTGGGAGCGCCTGTTCGACGATGGCGATGCGGACATCCTCGGCCTCGAGCGCCAAGGCGTGCTTCCAGCCTCGTACGAATAGCGGCTGGGCTTGATCCAACTCAGGGCCTGCCTGGGCTATGCTGACCCCCATCATGCGACGTCATCTGGCCCTGCCGATCCTGGGGTTCTGCCTGGGGGCCCTCGCCCAGGCCCAGGAACGTTTGACCCTGGAGGTCCGCCCGCCGGACCAGCGCTTCCACTTCCTGTCCGAATTACACGCGCCGGGCGAGCGGCCGTTGGTGCTGGCCCTGCGGGGCGGCAGCGCCAAGGGCCTGGCCCACGCTGGGGTGCTGCGGCGCCTCGAAGAAGAGGGCTGGCATCCTTCCGGTCTGGTGGGCACCAGCGCAGGCAGCTTCGCGGCGACGCTCTATGCGGCCGGATTCGGAGGCGCTGGCGCCGAGCGGGTATTCGAGCGGCGCGACTTCTCCCTGGTGCTGGATGACCGGCGGCGCACGCCCGGCCTCAGCGCCTCGGAGGACGAAGATTCCCACGGAACCCTGATGGGCCTGTCCTTTGCCCGTGGGCGGCTGGTGCTGGTGCCCGGTGAGGATCGCGCCCGGCGCCTGCGCATCGCCCTCTTCGAGACCCTGGCCCGGGCCCAGGCCCTGGGTGGTTCAGACTTCGACCGCCTGGGCACAAAGCTGAGGGTCGTCACCTCCAGCCTCACCCGTGGCGAGGCGCGCGTGCTGGCCTCGGGCGATCTGGTGGACTCTGTGAAAGCCTCCATGTCCATCCCCGGGCTGCTGGCGCCCGTGGCCATCGGCGACGAACGGCTGGTGGACGGTGGCCTCGTGGAGAACCTGCCCGCCATGGCTGCGCGCGCGGCCTTTCCCGGAGCGCGCATCCTCGGCGTGAACATCGGCCGCACCTGGGATGCCACCCCACCCACGGACCTGCTGAGCCTGCTCAACCGCAGCCTCGACCTCTCCATGCGGGTCACCGAATCGCGCAGTGAAGCGGATTCAGATCTGGTCATCCGCCCCGAAACCGATCAGGTGGATGAGTTCGCCTATCGGGGGCAGGAATCCCTGCTCTTCGAGGCCGGCGCCAAGGCCCTGGATGGCGCCCTGCCCAAGCTGGAGACCCTGCTGATGGCCGGGTCCGAAGCGCCGGCCGCGAACGGCCTGAGGGTGGAAGGGCCGCCCCACCCGCTGCTCGATGCGCTGGTGGCCGAAACCCGTCCCGCGCAGGGCCCCTGGCGCCGTGCGGACCTCTGGCGGCTGCTGCGCCGCGCCCATCGGCGCCTGCCCCTGGCCCGGGCCTGGGTGGACCTGCCCGCCTCGGTCCAGGGCGAGGCCACCTTCCACTGGGAAGCCACCGCCCTCATCCAGCACGTGGTGCTGGAGCTGCCCGGCGGCTGGGACGCGGCCATCAAAGCGCGGGTGGCCCAAGGGCTGCGAGAGCGGGGGCTGGAAGCAGGCCACCCCTTCCACCCCACCCAGTTCGGAAGGCTGGAGCAGGAACTCATCGCGGAGGGCATCGGCAAGGGCGCCGCGGTGCTCGATCTGCGAGGCAGCGGCTTCGCCGAAGGCGTGCTCACCCTCACCGTGCAGGAGCCCAAGCTCGTGCGCGTGGAGGTGGAGCCCGGTCCCCTGGCGGCCCAGACCCATGCCGCCACGCGCGAACTGGAAGACCAGGTGCTGCGAGCCTCCGAACTGGAGGAAGTGCTGGGCCGCACCCGTGACCGCCTGGGCTTTCAGCGGCTGGAAACCCGGTTGGAGGAGCGGGACGAGGGGCTCGTCCTCAGGCTCCGCCCCGTGGGCAGCCAGCCCACGCTCGTGAACATCACCCTGGCCTACGAAAGCGATTGGGGCATACATGGCGGCGTGCTGGTGCGCGGCCGCAACCTCTTCGGCACCGGCGTGGGCGGTTCCATCGAGGCCGCGGCAGACAGCCTGCAGAAACACTTGGATGGCCACGTGGGCTGGAGCCTCAACGCCCTGCCCGCGTTGTCCCTGGGCGCCTTCGGCAGCTGGTCGCAGCACGATGTGCGCGGCGGAGTGCTCTTCCTGGAAGCCACCGCGGATCTGGCCCTGCGCTTCACCCGCAAAGAGCTGGGCCTGGAAGCCATCCTGCGGTGGGGCCGCGAGGACCGCGGCCGCCTGGGCTTCGCCGCGCTGCAGCAGCAGGGCACATTCACGATGGCCGAGACCCGCAGCAACACGCCCAAGGCCACCGTGGCCCGCGCCTGGCTGGAATGGGACAACCTCGACTTCCACACCCTGCCCACGGAGGGCAGCCTCCTGCGGCTTTCCGTGGACCGCAGCCTCTCAGTGGAAGGCCAGTCCGAACCCTACTGGCGCAGCTACACCCGCTTCCAGCGGCAGCAGCCCCTGGGCTCGGCCTGGGGCCTGATGCTGGACGCCGAAGTGGCCCTGGCTGACAAGGCCCCGCCCGATCTGTGGTGGATCGGCGGCGGCAGCGATTCCTTCATCGGCACCCGCAGCGCCGCCTACCTCATGCCCAACATGGCCGCCCTCAAGATCGGGCTGCCCTACACCCAGGCCACCATTCTGGGCACGGGCTGGCAGATCGGCCCCCGCTACGACCTCGGTCGCGGGTCGGATCAGCCCTCCACGCTGCGGGACGGCCTGCGCATCGAAGGCCTGGGCCTGGTGGCCCGCACGGTGCTGCGGGATTTCTATGTGGAGCTGTCCGCAGGCTGGGTGCACCTCTACCTTGGGCCGTCCTCCCAGCGCGAACACCGCGTCTCCTTCCTGCTGGGCGCCCGCCCCTTCGACCCCTGGCGGCGGAAATAGGTCGGCGGCATCCCTTACGACTTACACATCGTCAATGTTTCATGCCCTCATTCCGCTTGTTCTTGTGGACATCTTTGCGGCATGAGTACCCTTCGTAAGACACATTCGGGAGGCTTCCATGGCCGTCAACCTCAAGGGTCGCAGTTTTCTCACGCTGATGGATTTCACGCCGCTGGAGGTGCGCTACCTCCTGGACCTGTCCAAGGACCTGAAGGCGAAGAAGCGCATGGGCGTCTTCAACTACCTGCTCAAGGGCAAGAACATCGTGCTGCTCTTCGAGAAGACCAGCACCCGCACCCGCTGCGCGTTTGAAGTCGGTGCGCTGGAAGAAGGCGCCCACGTGACCTTCCTGGATTCCGCCAGCTCCCAGGTGGGCAAGAAGGAATCCATCGAGGACAGCGCCAAGGTGCTGGGCCGCTTCTACGACGGCATCGAGTACCGCGGCTACAAGCAGGAAGTGGTGGAAGCCCTGGCCAAGCACAGCGGCGTGCCCGTGTGGAATGGCCTCACCGACACCGATCACCCCACCCAGATCCTGGCCGACTTCCTCACCATCGAAGAGCATGTCGCCAAGCCCCTCAACAAGGTGAAGCTCGTCTTCTGCGGTGACATCCGCAACAACATGAGCTACGCCCTGATGTACGGCGCCGCCAAGACCGGCATGCACATGGTGGCCCTCGGGCCCAAGGAGCTGGCGCCTGATCCGGCCGTGCTGGCAGCCGCCCGCAAGGCCGCCGAGGAGACCGGCGCCACCATCGAAGTGACCGATGACGTGGCCGCCGCCGTGAAGGATGCCGACGTGCTCTACACCGACGTGTGGGCCAGCATGGGCGAGGAGGACCAGATCCCCGAGCGCGTGCGCCTGCTCACGCCCTTCAAGGTCACCATGGAGATGGTGCAGAAGACCGGCAACCCCGACGTGAAGTTCCTCCACTGCCTGCCCGCCTTCCACGACTTCGAGACCAAGCTGGCCAAGGAGCAGAAGGCCCTGGGCCACGACATCCGCGAGGTCACCGACGAGGTCTTCCGCAGCCGCCACAGCGTGGTCTTCGACGAGGCCGAGAACCGCATGCACACCATCAAGGCCGTGATGGTCGCCACCATCGGCTGAGAACGTACGACCCGACTGCGGCCCCGCTCCGGCGGGGCCGCTTCATGTCCGGACGTGCAGACTCACAGATCGCCGATGGCCGCGATGAGACGGGTCCACAGCTCACCCCCCTGGGTGCCGTTGGTCAGGATGACGAGGCCCGTACCCCGGGACGGTGAGAACTGCGAGAAGCACCGGAACCCGGTGCTGTTGGCCCCGCTGTGGTGGGCGATGTCGCCCTGCGCGGTGGTGTTGAGGGACCAGCCAAGCCCCCAGTACACCTGGAGCCCCTGCGCGACCCCGGGGCGCTCCATCGGCTCGCGGGAGCCCACCGCGACCTGGTGCTTGAGCATCTCCTGAGCGGCCTGCCGGGACAGGAGGGAGGAGCGGCCCTGTTCCGCCCGCAGCATCTCGACCAGCAGCCGCGCATACTCCTCGGCCGTGGTGTAGAGCGTGTAGGCCGCGTTCGGATGCCGATACGCTGAGGTCGTAAGCACGCTGCCGTCGTCCCGATGGCCCGAAGCGAGTCGGCTGCCGAGGGCCGGCGTCCAGGCATACCCGGTGGAGGTCAGACCGAGCGGGCCAAAGAGGCTTCGCTCCGCCCACTGATCCAGAGGCTGGCCGGTGAGGTATTCGATGCGCCGCTGGAGGTAGAAGATCCCCTCCCCGGAATAGGTGAAGCGCGACCCGGGCTGGAACAGCAGAGGGATGGGCCCCTCCAGCTCTTCTCCGCCGGGCCGCCAGTTGGGAAAGCCGGAGGTATGGGACAGGACCATCCGGGCCGTCACCCGTCGCTTCTCCGGCACGTCAGGCACGAACCGCTCCTCCCCGTACGCCACCAGCGGCCGATCCAGCTCCAGCCGCTGCTGATCCACCAACTGCATCGCCACGAGGCCGAAGATCGGTTTGCTCATGGAGGCGGCTTCGAACACGGTGTCCCGGGTGACCGGCTCCCGGGAGCCCGCGCGGCGCACGCCGTAGCCCTTGGACCAGGTCACCTGCCGATCCTGGATGATCGCGATGGACACGCCGGGCACATGCGTCTCCCCCATGAGCAGGGGGACGAGGCGGTCGAGGGTGGCTGCGAGGGCCGGAAGGGTGAGCTGGGACCGCCGACTGTCCGGTGCCACTCGGTCCAGGGCCTGGGTGGCGGCGCGGCGCACCGCCTCCTCCCGATCGCTCAGGAGCTGGGTCAGCGCGGGGCCCGCCTCCCGGGCCGAAGGACCAAACTCCCCCAGGGCGACCACGGCGGCGTACCGGATCATCCCGTCGGAGTCGGACAGGCTCCGCATCAGCTCCGGGGCGGCTGCCCGGCCCGCGGCACCCATGCGGCCCAGGGCGATGGCCGCGGAGTGGCGCACCTTGGGGTTGTCGTGGCCGAGGGATCGGGTCAGGGCCGGCACAGCCGCTTCGCCGATCTGGCTGAGGGCATCTGCAGCGACCCCCCGCAGGTAGGCATCCTCGTGCCCGAGGACTGACACCAGGGGCTCCACAGCGGCCCGCGCACCCACTCCCTGGCGACCCAGAGCCGCCGCGGCCGCCTCTCGCACCTTGGGCTCGGGGTCGGACAAGGTCTGGATCAGATGTGAAATCTCGGTTCCCGGCTGGGCGCGCAATGGCAGGCCACATCCCCATCCAGCTACCAGCGAGGTCATCAGAAAGGTTCGGATCGTATGCATCGGGCCACCGCCACCCCGATTGTAGGGGCACACCGAACGACCCAACCTTGCAGCCCCACCCCATCTGCTAAGGTTGGATCCACCTTCCCACGGAGATTCCATGCGCGCAGCCCGGCTGTTCCTTGTCCCTGTACTCGCGGCCTTCTCACTCGCCGCCCAGGAGTCGGCCTTCTCGGGCACCTGGAATCAGGTGAAGGCCGATGACATCGCCGCCGCCATCAACACCACCGTGGCCGACATGAACTTCATCAAGCGGCCCATCGCCCGGGGCCGCCTCACCAAGCTGAACCCCGCCTACAAGAAGGTGGTCATCGCCATCTCCGACAAGGAGACGCTCATCAAGTTCGACGAGCGTGACGCCATCCACATGCCCCCCGGCGGCGCTTCCGCGCCCTGGACCCGGGAAGACGGCGACAAGTTCATGGTGGCGGCGCAGGTGGGCAAGGATCAGCTCATCCAGACCTTCAAGAACGACGAGGGCGAGCGCACCAATGTGTTCAAGCTGAGCCCCGACGGCAAAACGCTCACCATGAGCGCCACCATCAAGAGTCCTCAGCTGCCCAAGCCGCTGACCTACAGCATCAGCTTCGGACGCTAGGCGTCATCAGCCCGCCCTCTCCGGAGGCCCCATGAAGACCCCGGCTCGGCTCCTGATCCTCCCCCCGGCCCTGCTTCTGGCAGCCTGCCACCCCGGTCCAGTGGCGCAGCCCGGTACGCAGCCCGTGCCATCCACGGCCACTACGGACCCCGGCATCGACGCGGCGGATGCCAAGGCGGTGCGGGGTTTCCTCGAGGCTTACGGCCGCAAGGACCTCGACGGCATGATGGGGTACCTCGATGAGGACGCCGTGTTTCGCGGCTCCGGCACCCCTCTCACCAAACCCCAGATCCGCGACTTCTTCCGCGTGTCCTTTCAGAAGCATGCGAACCTCCGGGTGGAGGCGGAGCCCCTGAAGCAGGTCCAAGGCACGCTGCGCACCCGCGTCAAAGTCCAAACCGAAGCCATCTGGACCGACACCTGGATCTTCGAAATGAAGAACCACAAAATCCACGCTTACTCGCTGGCTTCGGGAAAACGGTAGACTCTGATCGGCCCGCACCAAGCTGCAAAAGGGGGCGCCATCGGCGCCCCCTTTTGCAGCTTGGCGTAGGCGTGCTAGGGTGTGTTTTCAAAGTCGGAGCCAGGTAAGGACACAGGCAATGGCGACCATGGCGCTGTAGTTGCGCATGGTTTTGTCGTAACGGGTAGCGAGGCTTCGGTATTGTTTGAGCTTCGCGAACAGGTTCTCGACGGCGCGGCGGGCCTTGTAGAAATGCTTATCGAAGGCGGCTGGATCCTTCCTGCATGGATGAGGTGGAACAACTGCCTCTGCTCCAATAGACGCGATCTGATCCCGGCAGGACTTTCCGTCGTAGGCACGATCACCGAGAACAGCCCCGGCCTCCCGGCCCATTAATAGGCTTCCGAGTTGCTTGCTCTCGTGCGACTGGCCTGGTGTCAGCACGAAATCGACGGGGTTGCCGTGGCATCCCCGATCAGGTGGACTTTGGTCGAGAAACCGCCGCGCGAGCGGCCAAGCCCTTGGATGTAGGTCCCCCTTTTGCACCAGCCGCATGCTGATGGGCGCGGATAACGGTTCCGTCGACCATGACCCATTCGCAATCCGCTTCACCTCGAAGGGCTTCGAGGACCCGCTGCCAGACTCCGCTCCGATTCCACCGATTGAAGCGCGTGAAGACCGTGTTCCAAGGTCCGAAGGATTCAGGCAAATCTCTCCAGGGCGCTCCCGTTCTGTGCTTCCAGAGGATCGCTTCAACGATGGGGCGATTGTCCAGGCGAGGGCGCCCCATTCCACCCTGCTCGCTCGGCAGCAGAGGCTCTAGCCTGGCCCACATTCGTTCAGTCAGAAAAGTTCTCGCCACGCTCTACCTCAACGTCATACCCATGAGGTACCGCAGTTAGGCAATTTGTACAACCCCTTACGTCCATTTGCCTTTCTTGACTTTGAAAACAGGCCCTAGTTGTAAGTGCCAATCAGGTTGTTCACCCGAGATCTGGGAAGCTGAAAGCGCCAACAAACAGCTTTCTCGGAGCCTCGGGTGAACCTCCACAGTTCAGCAAAGTCTTGCCCCGCCAGTCGAGCATTAATGGTGAAGCGCGTTCTGGAGGAGGACTGGACGGTCCGGGATGCGGCTGAATCCATAGGAATCAGCAGGCGCAGGGCCTACCGATGGCTCGCTCGGTTCAAAACAGAGGGTCCGATCGGGCTCCTGGATCGCTCCAGCCAGCCGCATCGCCTGGCGCGAAGCCACGAGCTTGGCCTCGTCGTCGAGGCCGTAGGTCGAAGGCGGCGGGGCCAGGCGGCGATCCGGATTGCCTCGGAACTGGGCGTGCCCCGTTCCACCGTGGGCTTCTGGCTCCACAAGGCGCGCATCTCCAAGGCTTCGGACCTCCAGCCCAAGGAACCCGACAACCGCTACGAACACGCGGCCCCCGGCGACCTCCTCCACCTGGACACCAAGAAGCTCGCCAACTTCCACGAAGTGGGCCACCGCGCCACAGGCATCCGCCACCACAAGAACCGCGATGCGGGCTACCAGGTGCTCCATGTCTGCTCGGACGACCACTCGCGGGCCTGCTACATGGAAGTGCTCCCGGACGAGAAGAAGGAGACCACTGCCTCATTCCTCCAGAGGGCGCTGTTGCACTTCCAGGCCCGGGGCGTCACCGCCCGCAAGCTGCTGACCGACAACGGCTCGCCCTACCGGTCCAAGGCGTTCAAGGCCATGCGCGAAGCCTTCGGCCTCACGCACAGCCGCACCCGCCCCTACCGCCCACGGACCAACGGCAAGGCCGAGCGCCTCATCCAGACCGCCCTGCGAGAGTGGGCCTACGGTCCCACCTGGCAGAGCTCAGACGAAAGAAACCAGGCGCTCGGCGCCTGGCTCCACTTCTACAATCACCACAGGCCCCACAAGGCCTTAGGTGGTCAGCCCCCGGTTACCCGGCTGGTCAACCTCGTTGGCACCGACAGCTAGTGCACACCCACCGTGGACAGCAGCCGGGAGCCGCTGGCGTAGCAAGTCTTGTGGGTGATGTGATGCTCGAACTCGTGGCGGAACTTCTGCAGGGCCGAGTCCACGGGACCGCAGGCGGCGTCGCCCAGGGGGCACAACGTGCGCATGCCGATGCGGGGCGTGAGGCTGGTGATCAGGTCGAGATCCTCCATCTTTCCTTCGCCGTGCTCGATGCGGTAGAGGATCATCTCCAGCCAGTTGCAGCCTTCGCGGCAGGGGGTGCACTGGCCGCAGCTCTCGTGGGCGTAGAACTTGATGAGGCGCAGGGTGGCCTGCACCATGCAGACGCTCTCATCCATAACGATGAGGCCGCCAGAACCGCCCATGGAGCCCCGGGCCTTCAGGTTGTCGAAGTCCATCGGAACGTCGAAGTCCTTCTCGTCGAGCATGGGGCAGCTGGCGCCGCCGGGGATGATGGCCTTGATCTTCTTGCCGGTGCTAGTGCCGCCGCAGAGCTCCTCCACCAGGAAGTTCATGGGCGTGCCCATGGGCAGCTCGTAGATGCCGGGGCGCTTCACATGGCCGCTCACCCCGAAGATGCGGGTGCCGGAGTTCTTGGGTGAGCCGATCTTGGCGTACTCGGCGCCGCCCATGCGCATGATGGGGGGCACGGCGGCGAGGGTCTCCACGTTGTTGATGGTGGTGGGCTGGCCGAAGGCGCCCTTGGCCGCTGGGAAGGGCGGCTTCACGCGGGGCTCGCCACGGCGACCCTCCAGCGAATTGAGCAGGGCCGTCTCTTCGCCGCAGATGTAGGCGCCCGCACCGCGGTGCACGAGGAGGTCGTAGTCCCAGCCGGTGCCGAGGATGTTCTTGCCAAGGTAGCCGGCATCGCGGGCTTCCTGGATGGCGGCTTCGAGCTTCTCAATGAGCCAGAGGAACTCACCGCGGACATAGATGTAGCCGGTCTGGCACTGCATGGCCCAGCCGCCGATGATCATGCCCTCGATCAGCTGGTGCGGGTTGTACTCGAGGATGACGCGGTCCTTGAAGGTGCCGGGCTCGCCTTCGTCCGCGTTGCACACCAGGTAGCGGGTGAACTTGCGCTCCGCCGTGTCCTTGGGCATGAAGGACCACTTGAGCCCTGCTGGGAAACCCGCTCCGCCACGCCCACGGAGGCCGGAAGCCTTCACTTCGTCAGTGACAGCCACGGGCTCCATCTTCAGGGCCTTCTTCATGGCCGCGTAGCCTTCGTGCTGCTGCTCGTAGACCTTCAGGTGCCAGTTGTTCAGGTCGCCCGCGCCTCGGAGCATCAGGTTCGGGAACTTCTCCGAGCCAAAGCCGGGGAAGGTGTAGGTGTGGTGATCAGGCTTGGTGCGGATGGCTACCATGTCTCGTCTCCGCTCACTGGGCCCAGGGCCTGTATTCGCCGCGTTTGCAAGCTTCCATAACTTCGATCAGCTTGGCTTCATCCACCAGCTCGTCATAGACGTCGTGGTTCACCTGGATGCAGGGGGCCACGCCGCAGCCCGCCAGGCACTCCACTTCCTCCACGCTCCACATGCCATCGGCGCTGGGGCCTTCGCCCGGCTTCACGCCGGTCTTCTCGCAAACCTTCTCCAGCAGCTGGGCGGCCCCGCGCAGGGCGCAGCTGATGTTGGTGCACACCGAGAAGTGGTATTTCCCGACAGGCGCCTTCTGATACATGGTGTAGAAGGTGGCGACGCCGAAGACATGGCCTTCGGGAATGCCGATGGTCTTGGCCACGGCCTTCATGGCCGAAAGGCTCACGAAACCGAACTCCCGCTGGGCGATGTGCAAGGCCGGCAGCGTGGCCGCGAGCTTGTCGGGATACCGGGCCATGATGGCCTGGATCTCGGCCACGGCCTCGGGGCTGAGCTCTTTCCGCTCGGATTCGGGCAACCGCTGGCCGGGGGCCAGGGGCTCGTTCGACGTCTCGGGGGGCTGGGGATGGTTCATGGGCGCACTCGCATGAGGGGCCAGTTTATCTCGAAAAGGCTGGGGGGCGCCGGGCTAAACCCGGTGCCCCCCAGCCAGGACCGGCCTCGTTCAGAGGTCGCAGTGGCTTCCGTCGCAGAACGGCGCCGTCTTGGTGTGCTTGCACTGGCAGAAGGCCTTCTTCCCGGCCCCCTGGATCTCCACCTTCAGAGGGCGCATGTCGCAGGCCTTGTGGGCCCCGTCGCAGAAGGGCTGCTTGGCGCTGAGGCCGCAGGTGCACCAGAAATAGCTCCCGGGCTCCAGGTCGAGCACGGCTGGCTGCTCGGCGGCCACTTTGGGGAAGCCTTCGCTCACGGGAGCCTCTTACTTCTTGGCGGCTTCGATGTTCAGCGCGATGGCCACGTCGTCGCCCAGGGCGCCGGGGTAGGTCTTGATGCCATAGTCGTTGCGGTTGATGGTCACGGCGCCGTCAATGAAGCCAGCCACGGTGACACCGGGCTGCATGCCGGGCTGGGTGCCCGCATTGGTGATGGGGAAGGTGATCGTCTTGGTCACGCCGTGCAGGGTGAAGGAACCGGTGACTTCCAGCTTGCCCTTGGCCACTTCCTTCACCGAGGTGCTCTTGAACGTGATGTTGGGGAACTTCTCCACATCGAAGAAATCCGCGCCCTTCAGGTGCTTGTCCCGACCCTCGTTGTCGGTATTGATGCTGGCGGCCTCAATGGTGACCTCCACGCTGGACTTGCTGATGTCGGCGGTGTCGACCTTCACGGTACCGCTGAACTTGGTGAAGCGACCGCTGGTCTTGGCCAGCAGGTGGCGGATCTTGAAGCTGATCTCGCTGTGGACGGGGTCGATCTTGTAGGTATCCTCGGCGGCCAGAGCGGGCAGAGCCGCCAGGGCGAGGACAGCAAGAACGGTGCGGAAGGAGTGGCGCATGGGGCCTCCATAAGAAAGGTGTTTAGGCATGAATCGAAGTCTAGGCCCCTTTTCGAGAGTTGCAACACCTTTTTTGGGTCTTTTCTGTCATCCTTTGGATGCAGGAGCTGGTCATGCACATCCGCGAAGAACTCCAGATCACCAAGCCGCTGGAGCCGGGCCACGAAGTGGCCTTGGCGCTGCTGCTCACCCGCGAGTACGTGGCACGGCTCTTCGACGAGGGCCTCTACGAGCCCGAGGGCATTTCTGATCAGCAGTTCAATGTGCTCCGCATCCTCAAGGGCGGCCCCAAAGATGGCTACCTGGTGAAAGACATCCGCTGCCGCATGATCTACCGCTTCGCAGATGTGCCCCGCCTGGTGAACCGCCTGGAGGACCGAGGCCTGGTGAAGCGCTGCGAGAACCCTGCCGACCGGCGCGGCAGCCGCGTGCAGATCACCCCCAAAGGACTGGCCCTGGAGGCCAAGATGTTCGGCCGCCACAACGGCCTGTGCCAGCAGGTGGACCGCTGCCTCAGCGTCGAGGAGCGGGATACCCTGCTCAGCCTGCTGGAGCGCCTGCGCAACGACCATCGGGCACAACTGGAGGCGATTCAGAACCCCTGAGGTCGGCGGGCACCCACCGCGACGGAGGTATGTCCGTCCGAACGAACCCCAGTACCGACCCTTGACCGCTCCTGGGCCGAAGCACCCCTTCAGTTGCCAACCCGCTGCAGGCCCGCCCGGGCGGCGGCCATCGCCTCGTCCGGACTGGCTGCCAGCTGATCCACGATACGGGCTTCCGCCAGGCCCCTGGCCGCCAGATCCGCCATGAAGGCGAAGGCCTGGGCCTTGTCCAGACCCCGGTGGTAGGGACGGTCCTGCACCATGGCTTGGAAGATGTCGGCGATGCGGAGAATACGCGCTTCCAGCGGCAGCGTGCTGGCATCCACCTGGAAGGGGTAACCGCCGCCACCCGGTTCCTCATGGTGATGGGCCGCCCACACCGCGATGTCCTCTAGGCCATGGAGGTGGCGGAGCAGCTGGAAGGTCTCGAAGCTGTGGGTGTTGATGATCTCGCGCTCGGCGGCATCCAGCTCGCCGGGCTTGTCCAGGATGTGGTTCGGCACGCGGAGCTTGCCCACATCGTGCAGCAGCCCGGCGATTTCCAGCTTGGCGCGGCTGGTCTCCCCGAGCTCAAGCTTCTCGGCCAGCAGGCTCGCCAACCCGGCCACGCCCAGGGAGTGCTCTGCGGTGAAGGGGCTCTTGGCGTCGACGATCCTCGCGAAGAGCTCCGCCAGCCGCCTCAGGTCATCCAGGGTGGCTCCGTAGGTCAGGCGGTGGTCCCGGAGTTCCTCCAGCAGTGCCTGCCCGTGGCCAGGTTCCAGGGCGAACCAGAACGCATCGGATCGGGAAGCCTCCAGGAAGAGCGCCACCAGCTCGGGGTTGAAGTCGAGGCCGGAGCGCTGCCGGATCCGCTCCCGGAGTTCGGCCGTGGGCAGGAGCGTGTTGCCCTCGTTCAGGTGGGGGATGGCCATGGAATCCACTCGATCCACCAAGAAGACCAGGTTGGCCTGCCAGGCCACGGTGGGATCTTCCCTCTCCTTGACGAGCTGGACCCAGGGCGTGTGATGGCGCTTCACGCCTGGGGCCAAGGAGGCCAGAGGCGGAAAACCGGAGAGCAGTCCGGAGCCGATGTCGCAGTGCGCCTGGACATCGGGCGAGGAGAAGGTGGTGAGGAGGTTGTGCCGGGTCTGGGTGGAGGACACCCCGATGTCGTGGAGCATGCCCAGGTCGAAGAGGCGGGCTATCTCCTCGGTCCCCAGCCCTGCCGCCCTTCCGCACTCCGCGGCCATGAGACCCACCCGTTTGCCATGACCCACGTCATCCACGCCCACCAGATCCAGGGCGTCGGAGAGGGTGTGGATCACTTGGCGGAGATCAGGTGGTCTGGTCATGGTGGGGCGGGTTCCATTGGTACGATGCTGCCATCGGCTTGTTTGTGGATACGCGATAGAAATAAAAACCGTGCACACAGGCGGGGCACAGGGGCGCACCCCCAGCTCTTGCGCGTTTCGTTCGCCGAAAGGCTGTGCACCTCAGGCTGGAGCCTCGCGATCCAGCTCACCCGCGATGATGCTGACGCCGCACTTCCTGTGCGGCGCCCTTCGGGCTTCGCCTTCGGCAAAGTCGCACGTCGCTCCTGCTTCGTGCTCATGTCACCAAGCCCGGCCGCTGGCTTCGCCCGCACGCCGCCCTCGGCGCCTCAGCGATCCAGCTCACCCGCGATGATGCTGACGCCGCACTTCCTGTGCGGCGCCCTTCGGGCTTCGCCTTCGGCAAAGTCGCACGTCGCTCCTGCTTCGTGCTCATGTCACCAAGCCCGGCCGCTGGCTTCGATCGCACGCCGCCCTCGGCGCCTCAGCGATCCAGCTCACCCGCGATGATGCTGACGCCGCACTTCCTGTGCGGCGCCCTTCGGGCTTCGCCTTCGGCAAAGTCGCACTTCGCTCCTGCTTCGTGCTCATGTCACCAAGCCCGGCCGCGGGCTTCGCCCGCACGCCGCCCTCGGCGCCTCAGCGATCCAGCTCACCCGCGATGATGTTCATGGCGCCGAGGACGGCGACGGCGTCGGCGATCAGCCCGCCCTTCACCTGCTCCTCGAAGCTGCTGAAGATGGGGAGGCAGGGGGGACGGACCCGGATGCGGTAGGGGTTCTTGCCGCCATCGCTGACGATGTAGAAGCCCAGCTCGCCGTTGGCGGCTTCGGTGGCGCTGTAGACCTCGCCAACGGGCATGTCCATGCCGTGCATGATGAGCTTGAAGTGGTGGATGAGGCTTTCCATCCGGGTGTAGACCTTCTCCTTGGAGGGCAGAGCCACCTTAGGATCGTCCACCATGACGGGGCCGGGCTCGAGGCGATCCAGCACCTGCCGGATGATGCGCAGGCTCTGGCGCATCTCCTCGGCGCGCACCAGGTAGCGGTCGAACACATCGCCCGTGGTGCCCACGGGGATGTCGAAGTCGTAGGTCTCGTAGCCCAGGTAGGGCTGGGCCTTGCGGAGGTCCTGCGGGACACCCGCCGCGCGGAGACAGGGGCCCGTGTAGCCCCAGCTCACGGCATCCTCAGCACTGATGACGCCGATGCCCTTGGTGCGGTCATGCCAAATGGGGTTGCGGGTGAGCAGGCGCTCCATCTCGTCGATGGCGGCAGTGCACTCCACCAGGAAGCGCTCCGTGGCCGACACGAAGCCTTCGGGAATGTCGCGGAAGAGGCCGCCGATGCGGGTGAAGCTGGTGTGCAGGCGCTGGCCTGCCGCCATCTCGAAGAGGTCGTAGACCGTCTCGCGCTGCTTGAAGAGGTAGAAGAAGGCCGTGAAGGCGCCGATGTCCACCGCGTTCACGCCGATGCACACGATGTGGTCGGCCACGCGGGCCAGCTCCGAAACGAGCACGCGAATCTGCTGAGCGCGCTTGGGGATCTGGATGTCCAGCAGCTTCTCCACCGCGCAGGCGTAGCCCACGTTGTTCATGATGGCGCTGCAGTAGTTCAGGCGGTCGGTGAGGGGAATGAACTGCTGGTAGCTGAGGCTCTCGCCCAGCTTCTCGACGCCGCGGTGCAGGTAGCCCATCTCCGGCGTGGCCTTGGTGATGGTCTCGCCCTGGAGTTCGAGCACGATGCGCAAGGTGCCGTGGGTGGTGGGGTGCGACGGCCCCATGTTGACGATCATCTTGTCGCCGTCGAGCATCTGCCGGGTCATGGCGATGGATTCCATGGTCATCGCTCCCTAGTTCCGTTCGCCGTTGTTATAGGGGGCCGTGCAGCCTTCCATGCAGAAGACATCGCCGCCATCCAGGGGGAAGTCCTTGCGCAGGGCGTGGCCCTGGAAGTCGTCCCAGGTCAGCAGGCGCCGCAGGTCGGGATGGCCCTCGAAGCGGATGCCGAAAAGGTCGAAGACCTCGCGCTCGAACCAGTTGGCGGTCTTGAACTGGGTGGCCAAGGTGGGCAGCGACTGGCCATCGGCCACGGGCACCTTCACGCGGAGGCGCTCCTGGCTGGCCAGGTTCAGCCAGTGGTAGACAACATCGAAACGCTCCTCACGCTCGGGCCAGTCCACGGCGGTGATGTCCACCAGCAGCTGAAAGCCCTCGCGGTGCAGCAGGTCGACTACGGCCAGGAGGTTCTCCTTGGCGATGACGATGGTCTGGTCGCCGCGGAAATCATGCCGGTCGGTGACGGTGCCAGGCAGCTGTGCGTCGATGTGTTCGATGATCGTGGTTTGGATCATGTGCGCCCCGCCTAGAAAATCGTGCCCACGCCGCGCTCGCCGACATCCATCAGCATCTCCCGGATGGTCTGCTGGCTGGTGAGGCCCTTCTCGGCCTGCAGGGATTCCTGCCGCGCCAGGCTCTCGTAGAAGCGCTCGATATGATCCTTGCGCATGGAGAGGGATTCCTTCTCGATCTTCTCCTGCAGCTTCATGACGCCATAGATGATGCTCTCGGGCCGGGGCGGGCAGCCGGGGACGTAAACGTCCACAGGGATGACCCGGTCCACGCCCTGCAGGGTGGCGTAGGTGCGGTACATGCCGCCCGAGGAGGCGCAGACGCCCACGCTGATCACCCACTTGGGCTCGGCCATCTGGGCGTAGATGGTGCGCAGCACCGGCGCCATCTTGTTGGTGATGGTGCCCAGGATCAGCATCATGTCGCTCTGGCGGGGGCTGAAGCGCATGGCCTCGGCACCGAAGCGGCTGAGGTCGTACTTCGACGACATCATGCTCATGAACTCGATGGCGCAGCAGGCCACGCCGAAGGGCATGGGCCACAGGCTGTTCTTGCGGCCCCAGTTGACCACCGCATCCAGGCGAGTGGTCATCACGGCATCGTTGATGTTCATCTCGGCCATGTCTAGCGCTCCCACTCGAAGGCGCCCTTGCCCCAGGCGTAGATGAAGCCCACCAGTAGGGTGGCCATGAAGCTCAGCATGGCTCCGAAGGTCCAGAGGGCGGCTTTGAAGTTCACCGCCCAGGGCAGCAGGAAGGCCGCTTCCACATCGAACAGGATGAAGAGCATGGCCGTGAGGTAGAACTTCACCGAGTATTTGTGCCGGGCGCCCGTTTGAATGGGCGGCACGCCGCACTCGTAGGGCCGCATCTTGGCTTCCTTGGGATTGTTCGGCTTCAGCATGGGCAGCAGCCAGCCCGACAGAACCAGGATGGCAACCGCGGTCACGGCGGCGACCAACATCAGGATCAGGACCGACAGGAAGGGCGATGCGGGATGGGCCATGGCGCTCTCGGGCGGAGGATTCCGCGAAGAAACAGCTTAGCGCCCTTTGGCGGCAGCCGGGCGCTGTCAAGATCACTTGGAACCAGCCAGCCCCACTCCAGGCTAGAATGGCCCCTTCCACCCTTCTGCCGGGAAACCCATGAGCGATCTGAAACTGCGCGTCAAAGAGATGATCATCGAGCGCCTCAAGCTCGAGGGCATGACCCCCGACCAGATCGATGACGACGCCCCCCTGTTTGGCGAGGGCCTGGGCCTGGATTCCATCGACGCCCTGGAGCTGGTGCTGGGCATCGAGCAGGTGTTCGGCGTGAAGATCGAGGACGAGGCCGCGGGCCTCAAGGCCTTCAAATCCGTGCAATCGCTCACGGATTTCATCGCCGAGCACAGCAAGGCCTGAATCCAGATGACCGACATCCCGGCCCACCTGCCGCACCGCTACCCCTTCCTGCTGGTGGACCGTGTCCTGGAGCGGGAACCCGGGGTCCGCGTGGTGGCGGAAAAGCTCGTCACCCAAGGCGAACCCTACCTGCAGGGGCACTTCCAGGGCCACCCCCTGGTGCCGGGCGTGCTGCTGCTGGAGATGCTGGCCCAGGCCGGCGGCTTCCTGGAGGCCGAATCCCTCCATGGCGCCGCCATCTTCCTGGCCGGAGTGCAGGACGCCCGCTTCAAGGCCCCAGCCCTACCCGGTGACCGCCTGCGCCTGGAAGTCCAGGCCGAGGGCGCCTTCGCGGGCCTCATGAAGCTCCGAGGCACCGTGAGCTGCGAGGGGCGCGAGCTCTGCACCGCCTCCCTGCTGGTGAAGCGCCTATGATGCAGCCTTCTCACCGCGTCGTCGTCACCGGCCTGGGGCTGCTGTCCTCCCTGGCCCCAGAGCGGGAAGCCACCTGGGCCGCCATGCTGAAAGGCAAGGATGGCCTGGGGCCCCTCACCCGGTTGACCCTGCCCCTGGAACCCGCCCAGGTGGCGGGCCAGGTGGCCGACGAGATAGGCTTGGCGCCTCTGCGCCACCAGACCCTCTGCGAACACATGGCCCTGAAGGCACTGGAGGAGGCCCTGGAGGGCTACCGATTCCTGGGCGATCCCGCCCGGGTGGGCGTGTTCCAGGGGGCGGGCACCAGCGGCCTGCCGGTGGCCGAGGCCTACTTGGAAGCCCGACTCGCCGGTCGCCGGGGCCAGGCGGCGGAGCCCGCCTACCAGAGCCCCTGCGTGGTCACCGATGCCCTGGCCTGCCGCCTGGGCGCCGAGGGCCCCCGCAGCACCATCATGAACGCCTGCTCCTCCAGCCTCCTGGCCCTGGGCCAGGCCTGGGAGCGCCTCGCTGCCGGGGAGCTGGATCTGGCGGTGGCCGGGGGCGCTGAAAGCCTTTGCCGCACCACCTACGCGGGCTTCTCCTGTCTCAAGGCCGTGGATGCGCAGAAGTGCCGTCCCTTCAGCCGCGACCGCGCAGGCCTGAATCTGGGCGAAGGCGCCGTGCAGATCCTGCTGGAAACCCTGGAGAGCGCCCGGGCCCGAGGCGCCACCATCTATGCCGAAGTGCTGGGCTACGGCGCCAGCATGGACGCCCACCACCCCACGGCCCCGCATCCCGAGGGCGAGGGTGCCGCCCGGGCCATGGGCATGGCCCTGCGCACGGGCCGTCGCGAGGCCGAAGCCGTGGATCTGGTCTCCGCCCATGGCACCGCCACCCCGGCCAATGACGGCGCCGAATGCCTGGCCATCCGCCGGGCCCTGGGCGCGGCAGCCGAGGCCGTGTCGGTCACCAGCACGAAGAGCCAGTTCGGCCACACCCTGGGCTCCGCCGGAGCCTTCGGCGCCGCCGCGGCCATCCTGGCCCTGCGCGACCAGGTGGTGAGCCCCACCCTGCGGCTGGAGGATCCTGATCCCATCTGCGATTTGGACTGCACACCCCTCCAGGCCAAAGAACGCCGGGTGCGGGCAGCCCTGGTGAACGCGTTCGCCTTCGGGGGCAACAACGTGAGCCTGCTCCTCGCCCGCTGGGAGGGTGCATGAGCGCCCCCGACGAACTCGTCATCACAGGCCTGGGCCTGGTGTTGCCCTGCGGCGACGGCGTGGAGGCCGCACGCGCCGGTCTCGCCTCTGGGACATCCTGCTTCGCCGACCTTCCTGAATCCCTGGGTCAGGGTCGCGGTGCGGCCTGCACCGGCTTCAGCGCGGCGGGCATCATCCCGCCCATGCAGCTGCGGCGCCTGGATCGCCCCAGCCGCTTCGCCTGGGTGGCCGCCCACCAGGCCTTCGCCGACGCGGGATTCGATCCCAAGGCCGATGCGAATGGCAGAGACACACGCGTCGCCGTGGCCGTGGGCACCCTCACGGGCGGCAGCGAGGCCAGCGAAACCTTCATGCGGCCCTACCTCCAACGGGGCCCCGAAGGCGCCTCGCCCATGGTCTTCCCCAACACCGTGGCCAATGCCGCCAGCGGCCACCTGGCCCTGGCCTTCGGCCTGAAGGGGCCCAGCGCCACCTTCGTGGACCGGGAGAACGCCACCTTCTCCGCCCTGGAACAAGCCGCACGCTGGATCCATGCGGGCATGGCGGATGTGGCCCTGGTGGTGGGCGCCGACGGCCTCTTCCCGCTGCTGCTCGATCTCTGCGGAGGCGCACGGCTGCTGGATCGGCAAGGCCACCCCGAACTTGGTTCAGGCCGGGGCTTCCTCCCCGGCGAGGGAGCCCAGGCCTTCCTGCTGGAATCCCGGAGTCACGCGGAAGCCCGCGGGGCCAGGCCCCGGGCCCTGCTGCGCAGCCTGGCCTCCCGCTCTGGCGCCAATCCCACCAAAGCGGATGGCCTGTCTGCCCTGCAAAAGGCGGCCGCCCTCCTCGGGCCCTGCCAGCCAGAGCGCCGCGTCGGCGGTGCCAGCGGCTCTCCCCGCCTCGATGCCCTGGAGGCGGGCCTCGCAGAAACCCAGCCCCATTGGCCCACCGCCCACCACCCCAAGCTGCTATGGGGCGAGTTCGGGGGCTCCGGCGGCCAGCTGCTGGCCGCGGCCCTGCTGGAACCAGCCGCCCAGGTGCTGGTGAGCGCCCCTGCCAGCAGCGGTGCCCAGTTCGTGGCCTTGCTCGAAGGCGTTAGGCTGTGTCCGTGATGAACCACCGCGACCAGATCAGCATCGGCAGCCAGTCCATCCTCTGGGTGGCGGGCGTAGGCGTAGGCCTGCTCACGCTGGCCTTCGTGCTCGGCGTGCAGGTGGGCAAGCAGAGTGCGGCGCTGCGACGCCCCGCGCAGAAAGGTGTGGAGGAGGAACTGAAGGATCTGCCCGAGCCCCTCCTGGATCAGCTCAAGGTTTTCGAGGGCGATGGTCCCGACAAGCTGGTGCCCACCCAGAAGGTGGATGCCACCGCCGCGAAGGAACCGGCCAAACCTGAGGCTGCGGCCCCTGAAAAACCTGCCGAAGCGGACACCTGGACCCTCCAGCTCGTGGCCACCGCCGATGCCGCCGAGGCCAAGAAGGCCGCCGACAAAGCCAAGGCCGCCGGTTTCGCCACCACCACCGTGAAGGACAAAGGCCAGCTGAAGGTGCGCCTGGCCAAGCCCGCCGACCGCGCCACCATCGACAAGGCCACCGAGAAGCTGAAGAAGGCCGGCTTCAAACCCTTCGCCGTGAAAGCGGAGTAACCACGAAAAAAGGGTTAACCGCGAATGCCGCGGATTGCCCTCATACCAGGTTGCGTTCAATCCAACAGAAATGGACTTTCACCACCAAGGCGCCAAGAACTGCATGAATAGCGGCTCTGGTTTTCTTGGTGTCTTGGCGCCTTGGTGGTGTTCCTTAGCTTTTGAAGTCAAACCCCTATCAGGGCTTGGGGTACACACGAATCCCCGTCCACTTTTTGAGGATGACTTTTCCGGCTGCGTAGCCGCGCGGTTTGCTGATATCGGCGATGCGGGCGAGGTGCACTTCCACCTTGCCGCCATCACGGGCCTTGCTGTGGTAGGCGGCCAGTTCGGCGGCACGCTCGATGACGGTGCGCGGCAGCTCGCTCAGCTTGTCTGGATTGCGGATCACCACGTGGCTGCCCGGGACGCTGGCCACGTGCAGCCAGAAGTCGAGGTTGTCGGCCACCTTGAAGGTGAGCTGATCGTTCTCCGCATCACCCTTGCCGATGAGCACCTCAAAGCCATCCACCATGACACTGCGGAACGCCGTGCCCTTGCCATCCTTGCGCTTGCCGCCGTCCGCCTGCATCCGTTTCGCCCCCTTCTCCTTGGCCGGGGCCTTCCCCTTCGCCTTCTCCTTTGTTTGTCGCGCAGCAGACAGCTCCGGCGCAAGGCCCTCGGCCTCCAGCGGGGCCCGTGCGGCCCAGGCGGCCCGTTCCCGTGCCAACTCGGCCTCTAACTCAGCCACCCGCGCCAATCCGCGCTCGGCCTTCTTGGCGGCGGTGAACCAGCCCTGCACTGCGTGTTCTGCGGAAGCCCCCTCGGGCAGGGCGACTCGCTCCCCCTCAAGCAACTGCACTTCCCGGGTGGCGCCCTTCAAACGGTAGAGCTCCGCGGACACCCTGCGGGCCAGATCCTTGAGCGGGATCTGCGCTTCGTGCTTGGCCCGGTCTCGGCCCAAGGCCTGGCCCAGGCGATCCAGCCGCGCGGATTCCACCTGCCGTTTGCGCTCCGCCGCCGCCAGGGCGGGACCCAGGATCAGCGACTCCGCGCGAGCTTCAGACCAGGCCCGGTGCCGCTCCAGAAGGCCCCCTTCGCCTTCCAGCACTTCCGGCTCCAGGCCCGCCAGGGCCATGTCGAGCCTGTCGGCCCAGCGTTCCCGCCAGCGGCGGAAGGGTGGCGTGTCTTCCACGGGCTCGGGCGCGGCGGAGGGAAAAGGTGAACCCAGGCCCAGGCGCGGCACTTGGGTATCCAATCCATCCACACGGATGCCGGGGCGGCCTGGAATGGCCTGGAAAGCCAGGCGCAGGGTTTCGAGCCGACCGGTGATGGCGCGGCGCTGGAAGACCAGGCCCAGCCAGCGCTCCCGCGGATCACCCTGGACCTCGCGAAGACGGGCCCCCTGGAACCAGGGGCCCCAAAGTTTGGCGCTGTCCTTGGGCGCCTCGGCCTGCAGGCGCTTCCAGGCCGGGTGCTCCACCGCCAAGAGCCACAGCTCCGGTTTGGGCTGCAACAGCAGCACCCAGCCCTCGGCCTGTTTCCGGCCAGCCCACCTCAAACCCACAGCGCGGCTGGAGGCCCAGACACCATCCAACGGCAAGTCGCCCCGCTCCCGCCCCCAGGCGCGAGCCAACGCCAGCAGCAGCGGCGCTTCCATGGCTAGCGATTCCCTGCGCTCAAAGTCGCGTCCCCTGTCGCTTTTCGATGCCCGCGGTCATGATGGAGGCTCCTCCTGCCCCAGCATCCCACGGGCATGGCATTCCCTCGAGGGCCCGCTGATCTCATGGGCGACACCTCTTGGATCGATAACGTGGAGTCTATGACAAACGCCGCCGCGAATGGTCGCCCATCCCTCCAGGTCCTCCTGGTGGATGACAACCCCATCCAGCTGAGCCTGCTCCGGCACCTCTTCCAGCGCCATGGACACACCACCATCGAGGCCCGCAACGGCGCGGAGGCCCTCATCGTGCTGGCCACGGAGTTCCCGGATGTGGTGGTGAGCGACTGCGTCATGCCGCTGCTGGATGGCTACCAGTTCTGTCGTCTGGTGAAGGATGACCGCGCAACGCGGCACCTGCCTGTCCTGTTGCTCACAGCTCAGGGCACCGGCCTGGCGCGGTTCTGGGCCAAGACCTGCGGCGCCGACCGCTTCCTGGTGAAGGGGCGGGATCTCGATCACGTGGTGGAAGTGGCCGAATCCCTGGCCCGCCTTTCCAGTCGTCCCCGGACCGCCCACGCCACGCCCAAGCTGGCCCAGGAGAACTTCGGGGTGGATGCCATTCAACGGCGCCTGTCCCAGGCCCTGGAACAGCGCCTCGTGGAAACGGCCCTGCGCGACTCCATCGCCCGCCTCTACACCTCGGACCACGACACCCAGCGCCTCATCCAGGGCTTCATCGAGATCCTGCAGGAGCTGGTCCTGCCGGGCGCGCTCATCGTGGCCTACCTGGGCGAAGAGGGTCTGTGGTGCCAGGGGGTGCATGGGTCCTCCACCTCTGAGGAGGATCGGGGGGCTCTGGAGAAGCATGTGGCCGAGCAGGGGCTCTTTCAGCCGCCCAGAGGCTGTCACTGGGAACACGTGGCGGATGATGATGACCGCCGCCGGAGCCTGCGTGACCCCGTGCTCCGCCACTTCTCCGCGGCCACGCCCGGCTACCCGTCTGTGGGTTCCCTTGCGTTCATCACCGAGCGGCGCGCCGCCGAGGAATTTGAACGCCTCTTCGAGATCGCCGCCGAGGAACTGGGCCGCCTGTTGAGCCTGGAGGATTCCCGGCTGCGCCTCTACCACCAGGCCATCCGCGATCCGCTCACCGGCCTCTACAACCGCCGCCACATCCTCGACATGCTGGGCATGGAGCTGAACCAATGCGGCCGGTTTGGACAGGGCGTGTCCATCATGCTCATGGACCTCGACCACTTCAAGGCAGTCAATGACCGCTTCGGCCACGCCGCTGGCGATCAGGTGCTCAGCGTCATGGCCCAGCGCATGGCCTTCGGGCTGCGCAAGGTCGATCAGCTCGGGCGCATCGGCGGCGAGGAATTCCTGGCCTACTGCCCGCAGACCGACCTGGACGGGGCCCGGGCCCTGGCGGATCGCCTGCGCGAGCAGGTGATGATGGATCCCATTCCCGGGCTGCCTGACCATGATCGAATGACGCTGAGCATCGGCCTAGCCATGTGGGAAGGCCCAGAGGACACGATTGAACGCCTGATGGCCCGCGCCGATCTGGCCCTCTACAAGGCCAAGGCCGAGGGACGCAACCGCGTCTGCGGCTGAAACCACGAATGGTGGAACGCCCTTGACAGGGACTTGGCCCTGGCTGGATGATTCCATACGCTTCCGTATGGAGTTCCCATGGAATCCCAAGATCCCCAGGATCCGGCCCTTCCTCCAGACCTGACAGATCGGGTCGCCCGGCTGGAGGCTCAGGTCGCATGGCTGCTCCAACGGCAGCAAGCCGCCGTGGCACCTCAGGCCGCACCGCAACCCGCCGCGCCCAACGCCGCATCCCGCGCGCCGCAGCCCCGTCCGGTGGTGCGCCCCGCCACACCGCGCAAGGAGATTTCTCCCGTGGTGTGGATCGCGGGCATCGGCGCCTCCATCTTCCTGCTGGGGGCCATCTTCTTCTTCCGCTGGGCCATCCAGCAGGGCTGGGTGGGACCGGAGATCCGCTTTGTCCTGGGCCTGCTGGTGGGCGGCGGCATCAGCGCCTTCGCCGCGAAGCTGATCCTGGGCGACAGCCGCCGCCTGGGCATCTCCCTGCTGCTGGCGGGCCTGGGTACCCTGCAGTTCACCTTCCGGGCCGGGGCGATGGAATACCACTTCTATGCGGCGCCCATAGGCCTCGCAGCCACGGCCCTGGTCACGCTGGTGGCCGGTGCCCTGGCCGCGCGGGGCCGCAGCGGCGGCGCCCTCACCGTGGCGCTGGTCTCGGGTCTCATCGCGCCCATCGTCTTCAGCCAGGGCGGCCACCACGAGGTGGCCCTGGCCATCTACCTCGCGGTGCTCATGGCCGCCACTCTGGCGGTGCCCTACCTGGCCCGCAGGGGCGGCACCTGGCACGGCGCACGCTGGACGGCTCTGCTGGGCGTGTGGCTGCTCCTGCTCCCGACCTGCGCCGAAGTCCTCAAGCCTGATGCTGCCCTGCTGGCCCTGCTGCTCGTCCTCCACCTTCTGCTGGCGGGGCTCTGGGCCTGGCTGCCTCGCACCGAAGAAACGCCCGGAACCCCCACGGTGCTGTGGCTGGTGGCCTCCATCCTGGCCACCACCTACGGCTGGCTCATATGGAAACGGATGGACCTCACGGCGGAAACCTTCGCCCTGCCCATCCTCGGCGTGGCAGCCCTCAACCTGGCCCTGGTGAAACCGCTGCGCGAGCGGCTGGATGGACGCCGCGCCGACTGGGGCCTGCTGGCCCTGACGGTGGGTCACCTGGCCCTGGCCGTGCCCGTGGCCCTGGCCTGGCGCTGGGTCGGGCCGCTCTGGGGCGCCTTCGCCCTGGGTCTGGCCTGGGCCTCACTCAAGGCCGAGGACAGCGACTTCGCCGAGGAAGCCGCGGCCCTGCGCTGGCTGGCCGCGGCCCTGGCGCTGGCCACCACCTGCCGCTGGGCCTTCCACGGCGGCGATGTCCTCTTCTTCAGCTACCGGCCCCTCACCCCCTTCCTCAACACTGTCTTCGCCGAGGGTGCCCTGGCTTCTGCTGCCTGGTTCCTGCTTGCGCGGCGCGGCGGTGCCCTGGGTGTGCTCGCCTTCCTGGCCCTGGAAGTCACCGCCAACATCACCCTGGCCTTCGAGGCCAGCCGCCTGGTCCTACAACTCCAAACCCCGGATGTTTCGCTGGGCTACAGCTACGGGCCCACGCGGGCGGCCTCCATCGCCATGACGCTGGTGTGGGCGCTGTCCGGCGCCTGGCAGTGGATCCGCGGCCTGCGCATGGAAGGCAGCGCCCGCCGCGCACTCATGGCCGCAGGCTATGTGTGGATGGGCATCGCCAGCTTCAAGCTCATTGCTGCCGATCTCTCCACGGCCAACACGCCCCTGCGCGCCCTGGCCTTCCTGGGCGTGGGCGCCATCGGCATGGCCGCCGCCATCGTCGCCAACCGCAAGCAGCCCGGGAGCGCCTCATGAGACCCGCCGCTGCGCTGCTGCTCCTGGCCAGCCTGGCCTGTGTCCGCGAGGACCGGGCCGCCTTGCACCGCCGCCCCATCGGTCCCGCGCCCGCCAGTGGCTGGGCCCGCCTGTCCCTGGATGCCGGGGCCCAGCGGCAAATCAAGGAGGCCTGGATCGGCGATGCGGCCGGACGCAGCGTGCCCTTCCTCATCGCCCGCGAAGGTCTTTGGGAATCCCGCTCGCTGCCCCTGGAGCACCTGCTGCTCGGCAAGGATTCCATGGGCCGCCCCACGGCCGAATTCTCGCTGAAGCTGCCCGAGGGCTGGCAGGTGGGTGAACGGGAAAACCTGCGCCTGGAATGGGATCTTCAAGGCACCGCTCCCTGGGTGGCCCAGGTGAAGGCCGAAAGGCAGCGCGACGGCGGTGGCTTCATCGCCTACGATCCCCCTTCGCCGCTGCACCTCTACGACCTGTCGCCCTCCGGCAGTCGGCGTCAGTTGGACCTGCCCTGGGATGGCCACCGCTACCGCCTGACCCTGCTGGCCTCACAGGGCGAAGCGCCTCACATCCGCGGTCTCACAGCCCGCGCCGAAACCCGGCCCGAAGCCCTTGAAACCGAACTGGCCCTGGAGGGCGCCCTCGCACCAGAACCCGGCAAGCCCCACACCTGGCGCCTGAATCTGCCTGAGAGCGAGCGCATCGTCGGCCTCGAACTCCAGCTCGCGCCACCCGTCGCGCCCTTGCAGCCCGAGATTCGCATCGGCGAAGGCCCGGAGGAATTCCGCACCTGGTATGGCAGTGACCTGGTGTGGAACCTTCCGGCCCTCAACACGCGGTCCAGCCGCATCGCCCTGCAGCCCGTGGAGGCGAAGACGCTCACGCTCACCCTGCCCGAGGGCGCCACGCCTCTCAGCGTGCGGGTGCTCGTGCGGCGGCAGACCCTCCTTTTCCCTGCCGAAGCAGGACAGGCCTACGCGCTGCATCTGGGCGGCGAGATCAAGCCCGCACCCGGCAGCCTCGGCGCCCTGCCATCCATCCGCACCCTCGCTGCCACCACACCGCTCGCCCTCGGCCCCAGCCAACCCGACGACCAGGGCATCCCCCACCGGGAAGGCGCCGATCAACGCGCCAGGCCCTGGATGCCCTGGGTGGCCGGATTGGCGCTGCTGATCCTGGGTGGTGTCGCGTGGCGGTTGTTCCAGCAGGAAGAGGCAAAGTGATGCTCAGGGCTCCAGGGAAGCGGGCGCTCCTCGTGGCCCTGTTCCTCCTGGGAGCCGAGACAGCCTGGGGCCAGGCCACCGCGCCGACCAAAGAAGCATTCCGGTCCGTCTACGCCGCCATTTCGAGGGCACTGGATGAGCCTGATCCCCAGGCGGCACTGGCACTGCTCGAGCAGCACACAGCGGTGGTCCAAAAGGATCCGGGCCTGCTGTATCTCAAGGCCATGGCCCTGACACAGGCAGGCCGCAGATCGCAGGCCACCACATGCCTCAGGAAATTAGAGGCCATGGACCCCGGCTTCGAGGCCGCCACCGACCCCGCCTTCAAGGCCCTGCACCTGAAGCTCCAACGACGGCCTGTGGTGGGTTCCATCCGAATCGCGGCGAGCCTGCCCCTGCCGGATCTTTTCCCCGAAGGCGTGGCCGTGGATCCGACCACGGGGCGCACCTTCCTGAGCAGCCTTCTGCACGGAGGGGTGCTGGTCCTGGAGCGCAGCGGCGCCTACCGCTGGTTTCTCGAACCTGACCCCGCCGGCCCCTGGAGCACCTTGGGTTTGAAGATTGATTCCACTCGGCGGCTGCTGTGGATCGCCTCCCAAGGCACACCGGGCCGCGGCGGACTGGAGCCGGGCGCCGCCGAACACTCTGCGCTCCTCGCGGCCGACCTGGACACGGGCCGCGTGGTGCGCCGCGTGCCCTGCACCGCCCCGGGCAAGCACCTCTTCAACGACATGGCCTTGGCGGAGGACGGGACCGTCTATGTCACGGATTCCGAAGCGGGCACCGTGCTCCGGCTGCCGCCGGAGCAGGATCTGCTGGAGGCGCTGCTGCCGCCCGGAACCCTCGGGTACCCCAATGGGATCGTGCTCACCCGCGATGGCCAGGGCCTGCTGGTGGGCGCCCAGGGGCCCGGGCTGTACCGGCTCTCCCTGGCGGACCGCGGTCTCATCGACATCCAGATTCCTCCGGGCCTGCATCTCCAGGGCATCGACGGACTCAGCCGGTACGGCCACAAGCTGGTGGGCGTGCAGAACGGTCTCGCTCCGGGACGCGTTGCGCTCCTGGACCTGAACGAAGGCGAAACCGCGTTGCGCTCAATCAAGGTGCTGGCGGCGGGCCATCCCGGCCTGCGTGGGATCCCCACCACCGGCGCCGTTGTGGGGACGGCCTTCCGCTTCATCGTCAACAGCCAGATCACACTCCTTGAAGAGAAGCTCCCCCATCCGGCCCCCGCAAACTTCCTCATCGCCGACGTGCCCTTGCCCCGCTGACGCGTCTACTCAACCGGAACGGCCACCCTCGCCCTGAACTGCACCAGCGCCACAGCCGCGAAGATGACGGCCATGCCAACGGCCTCGCGCAGCCCGAAGGGTTCGTGGAGGATCGCCGTGCCGAGCAGGACCGCCACCAGGGGATTCAGGTAGGCATAGGTGCCCATCTTCGCCGGGGGCCAGGCCTTGGCCAGGTAGATGTAGGCGGAGAAGGCGAGCATGGAACCAAACAGTGCCAGGTAGCCCACTGCGTAAAGCGCCTTGTGGATGAGAGGCCCCCGCAGGAACCCGCCCGTGAGCGGCGCCACCAGAAGGCCGATGACCGCGGCCGTGGCCATCTGGATGCCCACGTTGGTCATCAGCCCGCCGCCGTGGACGAAGTGCTTGCCGTGGAGCGTGCCCCAGGACCAGATGAGCGGCGCGGCCACCATGGCCACCAGGCCGCCCGTGTGGATGCGCACGCCGCTGCTGGGCCACACCAACACTGCCACTCCCGCGATGCCCAGCGCAATGCCCACCCAGCCCTTGGGGCCGAGGGGCTCTTTGGCCATGGTGAACACGGCGAGCCAGAGCGGCACCAGCGCCGCCATGACCGCCACGGGGCCCGTCGAAACATGCAGCTCCGCGTAGGAAACCAGGGCGTTGGAGCCGCCCAGCAACAGGGCACCCACCACCATGAGATGGCCCACCTCACGGAGTGGCGGCAGCGGTTCGCGGCGCACCCGGCCCAGGCCCAGGGCCAGCACCGAAGCCACCGTGAAACGAACGGCCACCATGCCATAGGGTGTGAAGGATTCCAGCCCCAGCGCGATGGCGAAATAGGTGGAACCCCACACCACAGCCACTGTCAGGTAGGCCAGCCAGGCCAGCATCAGGCCCCGTCCAGGGCGCGCTCAAGCTCCACGTCGGGGCCCGCAAAAATCACGGCGCGGGAGGGTCGTTGCAGGATGGCCGCGATCACTTCTTGATCTTCTTCGCAGCGTTCTCAATGGGGAAGGGGCTCGGCCCGGCCTTCTCCCAGTGGGTCTCCAGCACCATGGTGGTGCGGGTGGTGACCATGGGGCCCAGCACGCGGATGCGGCGCAGGCGCTCGGCGATGCCCGCCGGAGTATCCGCCACGATCTTCAGCAACAGCGCATCCTCGCCCGCGATGGTGTGGGCCTCCAGGATGTCCGGTTCGTCTTCGAGGGCCTTGATGAAGCGTTGCTCGATACCCTCGTTGTTGTCCTTGTAGCGCACCGCGACGAAGGCCACCGTGGGTTTGTTCACGGAAGCGGGCGTCACCCGCGCCGCGTAGCCGCCCAGCACGCCATCGGCCTCCAGGCGCTTCACGCGGTCGATGATGGTGGGGCGGCTCACGCCCAGGCGCTCGGCCAGTTCCGCATGGCTCATGCGGCCCTCTTGCTGGAGCAGGGCCACCAACCGCCGGTTGAGGTCGTCTTCCATCAGCAGCTTCGCCATGAGTGGCTCCAGGCAAAAGGCGGGGGATCCCCTTTGCACATTATGACAGCGGAACACCGAACACCGGTGACAACCCGTCAATGGGCCCAACGGGGGTTAAACTTGTGACCGAGGTAACCATGGATTTCGCCCGCCCCTTCACTGACCAGAGTTTCTTCCTCATTGCCGGGCCCTGTGTCATCGAGAGCCGGGAGCACGCCCACCTCATGGCTTCGAGCCTGCGGGACCTGGCCGAGGCCCGGGGCATTCCTTTCATCTACAAATCCAGCTTCGACAAGGCCAACCGCACCAGTGGCGGCAGCCACCGCGGCCCCGGCATGGCCGACGGCCTCGACATCCTCGCCGAGGTGCGCAGCCGCTACGGTGTGCCTGTGCTTACCGACGTGCATGAGAGCGACCAGTGCGCCCCCGCTGCTGAAGCCGTGGACGTGCTCCAGATCCCCGCTTTCCTCTGCCGCCAGACGGATCTGCTTGTGGCCGCCGCCGCCACGGGCCGCACCGTGAACCTGAAGAAGGGCCAGTTCCTGGCGCCCTGGGACCTCAAGCACGGCGTGGAGAAACTCCAGTCCGTCCCCGGCCATGGCCCGGTGTGGGTCACCGAGCGCGGCTCCAGCTTCGGCTACGGCAACTTGGTGGTGGATTTCCAGAGCTTCCCTCACCTGCGCAAGACCGGCTGCCCGGTGATCTTCGACGCCACCCACAGCGTGCAGAAACCCGGCGCCCTCGGCAACGCCACCGGCGGCGCCCGGGAGATGATTCCCACCCTGGCCCGGGCTGCCTCGACGGTCGTTGATGGCTTCTTCTTCGAGGTGCACGAGTGCCCCGAGAAGGCCCACAGCGATGGGCCCAATGCCATGCGGCTGGAAGAGTTCGGCGGCCTCCTCGACCAGCTCCTCGTGCTGTGGCGCGCGGGCCGTGCCGCGGCGCTGCAGGATGCCGCGGGCAAGTAGGAGGGGCCATGGCCGAAGTCCTCAAGGCTGGCCGCGGCCTGGAACTGCGTCCGCTCAACCTGCGTGATGCGCGGGCCCTCTTTGCCTTGGTGGAGACCAATCGCGAGCGGCTGCGACGCTGGCTGCCCTGGCCCGATGCCAACCGCAGCGTGCTCGACTCCCGGGCCTTCATCCTCCGGGTGCGGGCCCAGGCCCGGCTGGGCGCAGCCCAATCCTTCGGCCTCTGGTGGAAGGAGCGGCTGGTGGGCATTGCGGGATTTGTCTGGATCGATTCCGCGAATCGCAGCGCCGCCATCGGCTACTGGCTGGACCAGGAAGCAGAGGGGCACGGTCTCATGACCGCCTCGGTATCGGCCCTGCTCCGCCACGGCTTCCGCACCCTGAAGCTCAACCGCATCGAAATCCGCGCGGGCGTCCGCAACCGCCGCAGCCGGGCCATCCCCTTGCGCCTGGGCTTCCGCCACGAGGGCACCCTCCGGCAGACCGAGCGCCTGGGCGACCGCTTCGTGGATCACGCGGTCTATGGACTTCTGGCTTCAGAATGGCGGGCCCGCTAAACCGCTTTCCGCAGAACGCGGTAGACCAGGCCATGCGACGCCTCCAGCCCCTGCTCCTTCTGTCCGCCCTGCCCCTCTGCGCGATGTCCCTATCCGCCCAGGCGGCCATGGTCTCGGTGATCCGCCAGCCCAAGGCCACCGCTGCGGAATTCACCACACCCATCACCGAGATCGAACTGAAGAACCCCGGCGACCTTTCCCGTATTCATGTGGGCGTCGGTCTGGGCCTGCGCCACTGGGATGACGGCAGCAACGCCTTCCGCTTCATCGCCGATGCCAATGCCACGGCCGATAAGACCTTCATCGCCCTGGGCGCCGTGGCCGAAGTGCCTTCGGGGGATGGCGCCTACATCGGCCCCCGGCTGCGCGTAGGCTGGGCCTTCCACCCCAACTGGGCCCTCAGCGTCGAAGGCGAGCACCTGGAGAAGCCCTTCGCCAGCGGTCTGACACCACGGCGCCGCAGCAACCTGGGGCTGGCGCTCACAGCCCGGTTTTAAACACCACCTGAATGACCGTCCAGAGAATCGCCGGGACAGGTGAAGGCCATTCAAGGATCATCAGGCATGACCCAACCCGCGCGCAGAGGCGTTCGACGTTTCCTCCGGCTGGCCCTGGCCTGCGTGGGGCTTTGGCTCCTGTGGGTTTGCCTGCTGCGGCCGATATCTCCGCGCGTGGGGCCTGCCCCTGCGGCCGTTGCGGATGGCTGGAGCCTCGGCAGCCTGCAGCAGGCAGGCCTCAACCCAGCGCAGCTTACGCAGGTGGCCAATCGCCTGTTCGAGAAGAGGCTGAATGTGCACAGCCTGCTCATCGAGCGCCACGGCTGCCTGGCGGCCGAGTACTACCAGGGCGGCACCGACAAGTCGGTGTACTCCCTGCTGCCCTCCCGGCACCGTTTCGGGCCCCGCGACAAGCAGGATGTCCGCTCCATCGGCAAAAGCATCACGAGCCTCCTCTACGGCCTGGCACGCGAGCAAGGGAAGGTACCTGCCGTCGAGACGACCGTGTGGGCGGCCTTCCCGGAACACGGCAACCGCAGGACCGCCGCCAACCAGGCCATCCGCATCGAGGACCTCCTGAACATGACCAGCGGCCTGCAGTGGCAGGAAGGCAAGCCGGGCCCCAACGATGAGCTGCGACTGTTTTGGAAAAGCGACCTTGTGGATTTTGTCCTGAGCCACCCCCAGGCCGCCGTGCCGAACACCTGCTTCAACTACAACGGCGGCGGCACCGCGCTGCTGGCGGAGCTCATCCGACGGGGCACCGGGCAGTCCCTGGAGCAGTACGCCGACGAGATGCTGTTCCGCCCCCTGCAGATCGAGGATTGGGCCTGGGTACCTGATGTGCACGGACGCGCCATGGCCTTCAATGGGCTGCGCCTGCGGCCCCGCGACCTGCTCAAGGTCGGTCGCCTGATGCTGAACCACGGAGCCTGGCAGGGCCGCCAGCTCGTGCCGCAGGCCTGGATCGCCCAGTCGATGACGCCGCGCTTTGACACGGATGTGCGCGATTATCGCTATGCCTACCAGTGGTGGCACGGCACCGCCACCTGGCATGGCCAGCGCATCGATTGGCACGCTGGGTTCGGCAACGGCGGGCAGCGCCTCTACGTCGTTCCCGCCCTCGATCTGAGTGTGGTCACCACCGCTGGGGCCTATGACGAACTGCCCACGGCCATCCGCGTCAACGACCTCATTCAGGAAGTCGTCGACGCAGTGGAGAACTAAGGACCTGCCCTCGGCTACCGGGCTTTCCTTTGGGAACGGACTCAGCCCAGGCCCGCCGCGTAGGTGAGGTTCAGCAGGGCCATGGCGCGGGTGACCTTGCCCACGCTGTTCTTGGTGGTGTCGGTGTAGGGGATGCCGCGGGCCTCGAGGGCCTCGTAGTCGAAGTTGCCGTCGCCGCTGAGGTCGAAGCAGAGGGCTCCGTTCTTGATCCAGTTGGTGTTGATCTGGTAGCCCGGCGCGGGCACGGCGCTGACGATGACATCGGCCATGCGGATGAAGCCTTCCAGGTGCTCCTTGTTGGTGGCCGCGTGGCAGAGGATGGGGGTGCCCTTGAGGTTGGCCACCATGGCCGTGAGGGGACGCCCGATGCGCAGGCTGTCGTTGATCACCAGCACGGTCTTGCCCGCCAGCCAGGCCTCGCCGAAGCCGCGCTTCAGCGTCTTCACGATGGCCCGCGCCGTGCAAGGCGTCATGCAGCGGTGCTGGGTGCCATCGTCCATGCGCTTCCGGTACTTGTTCAGGAAGCCGATGTTGATGGCGTGCAGGCCCTCGATGTCCTTACCCGGATCCACCAGGTCCATGACCTCGTCATCCTTGATCTCGGCGTAGCGCAGAGGATAGAAGATGAATACCCCATGGGTTTTCTCGTCCTGGTTGAGCCGCGCCACGAGCTTCACCATCTGCATGCCGTTCTCCACACGGAGATCCGCCGCGTTGATGCCCACATCCTCGCAATCCTTCATGAGCCAGCGCTGGTAGGTGACGCTGCCTGCATCCTCGCTGCCGAGGATGACGCCCAGGCCCGGCGCGAAGCCCAGCTTCTTGATGTTGGTGCGCACCAGATCCAGGTAGTGGCGGGCGGTTTCCTGGCAGTCGAGCTTCCCGGACAGCGTCGTGGGCATGAATCACCTCAATTTCGTAGTCTATCGAATCCTGCTCAACTCATCGGCATGGGGCTCTCTTATGCTGATTCCATGAGCCCAGCCAAGTCCAAGTCCAGCCTCAAGACGGGCGATCTCCAGCGGCTGCTGCGGGCCGCCTACCCCGACGCCCGCTGCGCCCTGGATCACCAGGATCCCTTCCAGCTGGTGGTGGCCACCATCCTCAGCGCCCAGTGCACGGATGCCCGGGTGAACCTCACCACCCCGGCCCTGTTCGCCCGCTTCCCGGATGCGGCCAGCCTCGCGAATGCCCGGGTGGAGGAGATCGAAGCCCTCATCCGCTCCACAGGCTTCTACCACAACAAGGCCAAGAACCTGCTCGGCCTGGGCCAGGCGCTGATGGCGCGGCACGGCGGCAAAGTCCCCTCCGATCCCGCCGAACTGGGTGCCCTCCCGGGCGTCGGTCAGAAGACCGCGAACGTGGTGCTGGCCAACGCCTTTGGTGTGCCCGCCTTGGCCGTCGACACCCACATCTTCCGCGTAGCACGGCGCCTGGGCCTGTCCAAGGCCACCACCCCCGAGAAGGTGGAAGCGGACCTCTGCCGCCTCTTTCCGCGCGAGGACTGGATCGAGCTCCACCATCAGCTCATCTTCCACGGCCGCCGCGTCTGCGATGCCCGCCGCCCAGACTGCGCTGGCTGCTCCCTGCTCGACCTCTGTCCCACGGGATTGGGCAAAATCAAAGATCCGCACACAGGCGTGAAGCTCGACGTGGTCGCGCCGCATCTGCCCACCACCGCGTTCACGCAGCAGACGCCCAGCACCGACGGCCCTCAGCGCATCGTGAGCCTGGTGCCCTCGGTTACGGAACTGCTGGTGCAGTGGGGCCTCGGCGCCCGCCTGGTGGGTCGCACCCGCTACTGCATCGAGCCGCGCTGGATCCGCAACACCGTGCCCACCGTGGGCGGAACCAAAGATCCCGACCTGGAGCGCATCCGCGATCTGGCGCCGGATCTGGTGATCCTTGAACGGGACGAGAACCCCAAGGCCGTGGCCGAGGCGCTGACCACCCTGGGCCTGCCCTGGCTGGCCCTGGAAATCCGCACCGTGAAGGACTGCATCGCAGGCCTGCGCCAGCTCGGCGAACGCCTCGGCGTACCTGATCTGGGTGAAGCCCGCGCTGCCGCATTGGAGGCTCGCCTGAAGGGGCGCCGCCGCAAGGGCGCCCGGGCCATCGCCATGATCTGGAAGGATCCCTGGATGACCTCGGGCCCGGATACCTACATCGGCGATCTGCTGCGCCAGGGTGGACTCACGCCCATCGGCCCCGACCGCTATCCCGTGCTGTCGGACGAGGAACTGGAACAGCTGGCGCCGCAGGTGATCCTCCTGCCCACGGAGCCCTACCGCTTCAACCGCCGCCACCAGGCCGACCTGAAGAAGCGCTTCCCCAAGGCCCTCGTCCACCTGGTGGATGGGCAGACCCTGACCTGGTATCTGAGCCGCACGGAAGAAGGGTTGGATTTGGTGGAGAGCCTACACGGGTAACCGAAGCGGGCATGGGCATCGGCACTTGAGGTATCCTCAAGCCTTGCCGGAACCTCCCTCGGAGCTCCCATGCTGCTCGCCCTGCCCACCCTCCTGCTCTGCCTTCCGACGCTCCAGGCGCCTGCGCCCGTTCCGGCGCCTCAGGCCGTGCTGGATGCGGCCCGCGCCAAGGCCAAGTCTGTGAGCGAGGCTCGGGCCGCCTTCGTCAAATCCGGCGGCAACACGAAAGATTTCAAGGGCGATTGCTCCAAGGAGCTGACCGACCTGGAGGCGCGCCTGGCCGCCGAGAAGCGGCCTGAGGTCCGACAGGCCCTGCTGGTGAGCCGCCTCTTCCACCTTCAACTCGCCAAGGGCACCCCGACCGCGGAACAACTGGACCAGACACTCCGCGAAGTTCCGTCCACCTCGTCCTGCTGGACCCTCGATGCGGGTCTGCTGGCGACCCGCGCTGAGAAGGATCCCCGGACCTGGGGCCCCTATGTCGCGGAAGCCCGCGCCAAACATCCGGATGCGGGCCTGCGCCGCACCCTGCTCTTCGAGCAGTTCCTGGGCCGCCTGGATGCCGGTGATGAAGCGGGCTGGCAGGCGGCCATGGCCGACATCAAAGCCCAATTCCCGCCCCTGGCTGAACGCGCCCAGGCCTTCCTGGATGCCGAAGCCAAGACGGCTCCGGGCAAGCCTGCTCCCGCCTTCACCGTGAAGGCGCTGGGCGATCCCAAGACCACGTACACGCTCGACAGCTTCAAAGGCCGCTACGTGCTCATCGATTTCTGGGCCACCTGGTGCCCCGACTGCCGCGTCGAACTGCCCGCCCTGCACGCCGCCTGGGCCAAGCACCAGTCGGCCTCGCTGGATTTCCTGTCGCTGTCCTTCGACCGCCGGGTGGAACACATCGCGCCCTTCCGCCAGCAGGCCGCCACACCCATGCCCTGGAAGCACGCCTTCATCGAGGAGGGATTCCAGAGCCCGCTGGCCGAGGCCTTCGGCGTGAAGAGCATCCCCAAGGCCCTCCTCATCGGGCCAGACGGGAAGATTGTTGCCAGCGGCGCCCAGCTGCGCGGCGCCAACCTGGAGAAGACGCTGGCGAAGGTTCTGGGGAACTGAATCCGCTGCGCGGATTCAGAGAGGGCCCGCTTTTGCGGGCCCTTTTCGTTTGGAGACCCATCGACCTCGCTCAATCCATGGGCACGATGCCTTCGCGGTCCACGAACACCAGCAGCCTTGAGATGAGCCCCTCGGCATTGAACTCGAACACCATGATGGAGGTCACCAAGTAACGTCCGAGACCACGGTCCGGAAGCCGCACTGTCATCTCTGTGGATACCGCGGTGCTACCGGGCATTGAAATGAAGCGGTGCCGGAGGATACGTGTTTCCAGGACGCTGGGGAGCAGATCCACGTGATAGGCGCGGAGGCCGCCACGGCCCCGGATGGGATCGGGATGCGTGTTGGCCCGCAATTCGACATCTTCGGTGAAGCAGGCGGCGAGGGCATCCAGGTCCTCCTGCTGCCAGGCCCGGTAATAGGGTTCGATCTCCGGAGGAACCTTGATGGATAGCATGGCGAACTCCGTCCTCCCGGTCGGGCCGGAGGAGGTTCTATCGAGCGGCTTCGGCATTTCCTTGAAGAAAGGCCTTCATGGTCTCGGGTTTCTGGAAGCCCAGGCTCCGGCGCAGTTCCCTCCCCTCGCCATCCAGAAGGATGACGGTGGGGTAGCTGCGGATCTGCAGCTTCGCGGCCAGGTCCTTCCGCTTGGCGTCGGTGTCGATGCGGATGGCTACGGCGTTCTGGGCCAGCCACTGTTTGACGCCCGCCTCGGGCCAGGTCTTCTCATCCAGTTCCTTGCACTGGGCACACCACTCCGCGTAGATGTCCACCAGCACCACCTTGTGCTCGGCCTTGGCCTTGGCCAGAGCGCCTTCCAGATCCTGTTCCATCCAACCGCCGTGCTCTTCCTTGGCGGCAGCGGCAGCACCCCCACGCGGCAGCAGCTCCACCGAGAGGAAGCTCTCGACCATGCGGACCGACAGCAGGGCGCCTAGCACCAGCATCAGGATGGCCAGCGCTTTCCGGAACTGGCCCACCATGTCGTCCGCAGCCTCGAAGAGTCCGAAAACCGCCGAGCCCGCCAGCATCACGAAGGTCCACATGGCGTCGTTGGCCCAGGCGGGCACGATGAGTCGCACATTCCAGGCCGCGAAGCCCAGCACGATCAGGCCCATGATCTGCTTGAACCGGGTGAGCCACTCGCCGCTCTTGGGCAGGCCCGCAGAGAAGGTGCCCACCGCCAGGAACAGCACGCCCATGCCCAGGGAGAACACGAAGAGCTGAAGGCCGCCGAGCCACACGATGCCCTGCTGCGCGATGCCCACCAGCACCGCGCCGATGACGGGCCCCACGCAGGGCGCCGACAGCGGCCCCAGCACCAGACCCATGAGAAAGGCGCCGCCGAAGCCCTTGCGGGAGCCGTCGCCCTGCAGCTTCATGGCGAGGCTGGGCGGCAGCGCGATTTCAAAGGCCCCGAACAGGGAAAGGGCAAAGGCCGCGAAGAGCAGCGACACGGGAATGAGGAAGGCCGGTTTCTGGGCGAAGGCGCCAAAGGCCGCGCCGCTCTTGGCCGCCAGCACGCCCAGGGTGGTGTAGGTCACCGCCATGCCCAGGACAAGCACCGCGGAGAGCGCAAAGCCCCGGGCCTTGCCGCCGCCCTTGGCGCCGACGATGGCCATGGTGATGGGGATCATGGGATAGACACAGGGCGTGAGCGAAGCACCCATGCCCGCGAGGAACACCAGCAGCAGGGACCAGATCAGGCCTGGGTGCGAGGGCGAAGCAGGCGTGGGTGTTCCCGGCGCAGGCGAAGGGGGCACTCCGCTGACGGTCGCAGACACCGGTGCTGGCTGCGCCTCGGCCTTGGCGGCTTCCGGCGTGTTCCCCGCAGGCAGCACCGCAGCTTTGGGCCCCGGGATGTCCGCGGCCTTCACCTCCAAGGTCCGCGTGGTGGGCGGGTAGCAGACGCCGCCTTCGCCTTCGGTGCAGGGCTGGTAAGTCACCTGCAGCTTGACTGCGCCGGAGAGGCCCTCCCCGCTCACAGGCACCTTCACCTGGCCATGCCAGATGCCATCGCCGATTTCATCCTTGGCCGTGGTGGGCGGCAGCTTGCCCATCTTCAATGTGCCGGACCCTTCCTTCTTCACCACCTCCATGAAGGCCGCCTTCAGGTGTGCCCCCGAAGGTACGCCGACCACCACGGAGCCCTTCTCGAAGCGCAGAGAGACATCCTTCACAGGGTCAAAGGAAGGATCCGCCCGCTGGGCCCAGGCCGTCACGGCTAGGGTAAGGCTCAGCAGAAACGAATTGAGGGCACGCATGGGGCCTCCAGGCCGGAATCCCCTAGTCTAGCTCGTATGACGATACATGCATCCGCTCTCTGGAGCCGGTAGCCTGGAAGCATGTCGCACGCTTTCCCCTTCCCCTGGTTCAAGCCGCTGCTGGCGCGCTTGCGCGAGCATCTGGCCACCGAACCCTTCGCCCGGGACGCGGCGCACGACCTGGGCCACATCCTGCGCACGGCCCGGTTGGCCGAAAGAATGGCCGAGGAGGAGGGCGCCGACGTGGAAACCTGCGTGGCCGCGGCCCTGCTGCATGACCTCGTCTACCGGCCCAAGAACCATCCCGAATCGCCGCTCACCGCCCAGATGGCCGCAGAGCTGGTGCCCCAGTGGTGCCGGGAGACCGGGGGCCTGGAGCACCGCGCCGAGGCCGTGGCCTCCACCGTGGAAAGCCACAGCTGGAGCGGCGGCGGCACCCCCGCCACCCTGGAGGCCTCCGTGGTGCAGGATGCCGACCGCCTGGAAGCCCTGGGTGCCATCGGCGTGGCTCGGGTCTTCGCCACGGGCGCCAGCTTCGGCGCGGGCCTCTGGCACCCGCTGGATCCCTGGGCGGAAAACCGCGAGCTGGATGACAAGGCCTGGAGCCTCGATCACTTCGAGAAGAAGCTGCTCAAGCTGGCCGCAGGCATGAAGACCGCCGCCGGCCAGCGCCGCGCCATTCAGCGCGAACGCACCATGCTGGCCTACCTGGAGGCCCTGCGCGCTGAACTGGGCCATGATCTGCCCGCCCCGCCAGTTAGATCTTAAGGGCTATACTCGGCCATGGCATTTGTCCTCTCCCTCCGCCGCGCCTTCGTGGCCGACCACTTCCACGACCTGCCCGGCTTCCAGGAAGACCGGCACGGACACAACTGGGAAGTGGAAGCCGCGGTTGAGCTGGATCGTGAAGCCGATGAACCTGCCTTTTCGGATGCACTGGATGCCTGGGTGGCCGCCATCGACTACCGGCTGCTGAACGACCGGCCCGAACTGGCGGGCCGCAATCCCACCGCCGAGCTCCTCGCAGAGCAGGCCTTCCTCCACTTGCGGAAGGCGACCCTGAGGCCCCGCTGGGTGCGCATCCGCGAGAAAAGCAACTACTGGGCCCTGTGCCGCGCCAGTGAGGGCGCATGAGGCTGGGGCCCGCCGCGCTGCTGCTGTTGACGGTGCTGGCCTGCGGGCGCAAGGAGCCCCAGGAGGCCGCCCTGCCCGAGCAGTCGGCCTCTCTTCCCGTGACCAGCGCCTGGTCCTGGCACCCCCTCGGCGGACTGGTGGTCATCGAAGGCGAAGTGGGGGAGCCCACCGAGCTGGTGCTGGAGGGCCGCTCCATCAAGGAACGGCGGGCCGCCGAGCCGGGCCCCGTGCGCTGGGAACTGTTCCGCCCACCCGAAGGCGAAGAGGCTGTGCTGCGCACTTTGGACGGCCGGGAGCTGGCACGCTTCACCTTCTCCAAAGCCGCTCCGCGGCGCGCCGAACCCCCAACCAGACTGGCCCGCCAAACCCCCACGGAGCCACCCGCTTCCAAGGCCCGCCCAGAGGCCCAGCTGCGCGGCGGGACCTTACCACCGCTTCCCGAGCGAAAGCCTGTAAAGGTGCCGGAACTGGCGCAGGTGCCCGAGGCCGCTGACACCAAGCCGCGCCCCCAATCCTGGTTGCAGCGGCTCTTCTCCCGACCCGAACCGGCGGCGGAAACCGCCAAAACCAGGGCCGAAGCCCGCCTCAAGAGCACCCCAGTCCCCGCGATCCCCGAACGGTCCGCTTCATCCATTCCCACCGCAGGCACCATTCCCGCCGCAGAGCCCATCCGAAGCGCCGCCTTTGTCCCGGTGACGCCCGACCTGGAGCCACCTCCATCCGCCAAACCCGCGACGCCTCCCGCATCCCTGGTGACTCCGCTCGCCATTCCGCCCAAGGGCCCGGCCCTCTGGCCCGGCATGGGCGAAGGCCTCAACCTCACCCGCGGTCCGGGTGGCCACAAGCGCATCCTCCTCAGCTTCGATGGCGGCTCCAGCGCCGAGGTGGCCACCGAGGTGCTCGATCTCCTCAAGGCCCGGGGGGTGCACACCACCCTCTTCCTCACGGGCGCCTTCATCCACCGCTTCCCGGCCCTGGTGAAGCGCATGGCCGCGGAAGGCCATGAGTTGGGCAACCACACCATGAACCATCCCCACTTCGCGCCGGGCATGAAGCGCGATCCCAAGTGGACGAAGGAGCGCATTCAACGCGAGCTGCTGGATGCCGATGCCGCCCTCGTGAAGCTGCTGGGCCGCCCCATGGACCCGTTCTGGCGCGCACCTTACGGCGAGCACACCGCTGAAATTCGCAAGTGGGCCGAAGAGCTGGGCTACCGCCATGTGGGCTGGAGCGAAGGCGCCGACACGCTGGACTGGGCCACGCCCAAGGACCGCCGCCTGTACCGCAGCGGTGATGCCATCGTGCAACGGCTCCAGCAGCGCCTGAACCGCGATGGCGACGGCATCATCGTACTCATGCACCTGGGCTCGGCGCGCGCCATGGGTGACCGCCCCACCGATGGCCTGGGCGCCTTCATGGATCGTGCCCGTCAGGAAGGCTGGACCTTTGTCTCCGCAGGAACCTTCCTCCACGATCTGGGTAAACCCGCCTGGGACCCCCATCAGCGGCTGTCCCTGCTGAGCGGTTCGGCCGCTGCTGCCCGCTGATTCACAGGCCCTCGGCTACACTGTGAGATCACCGCGGGGAGGCGCATTGCAGGGGATTGGGCGCTGGATGCTGAGGGCCGTGCTGGGTTTCACGGCCCTGGTGCTGCTGCTATCCCTGGGCAGCTACTATCCGCCCGACCCGCATCCCTTCACCCAGGGAGCCACGGTGGCCGCCGTTCAGAACCTCTGCGGAACCGTGGGCGCCGCCCTGGCGGGCCTGCTGCAAACCCTGGTGGGCCTGGGCGCCTGGATCGTGCCGCCCTACCTGCTTTGGGAAGCCTGGCCCCGTGAAGGCCACCGCTGGCCTGGCCGCGTGGCCTGGCCGGTCCTGGCCCTGGCGAGCTGGACCGCCCTGGGCGCCTTCGGCAACCGGGCCTGGGTGGGCCCCGCGGAAATCGGAACCCTCCAGCTGCGCTGGGGCGGCTGGCTGGGCAGCGCCCTTTGGCCCGTGGGCCGGCGGGTGCTGGGCCCCGTGGGGCTCCCCCTGCTCCTGGCCCTGGTGGTGCTCGCCTGCGCCCTGGTGCTGGCCCCTGCCCTCACCCGCGCCGCGGGTCGGCTGCTCCACCGCTGGCTGGGCGAGAAGGCCTGGCCCTGGGTGAAGCCCATGCCTTCCAAGGGCTTCCAGGGTTTTATCAGCATGGTGAAACGGCCCTTCCTCCGCGGGCGAAACCCACAGCAGGCAGACATCGATGCCAATGACGTGGCCGCCCTGCAGGCCGTGGCCCTGCGCCAGAAGGCCCTCGAGGACCAGCGCGAGGCCCTGCTGAAAGCCGAGCTGGATACCGCCGAGGCCAGGCGCAAGCAGCCCCTCATCCGCGCCGAGGATCTGCTCCCGCCCATTCATTCGATCAACCTGGACGCGGCATCCACCGTCCTCGAAGCCCAGCCCCTTCCTCCCGCAGGTCCCGTCACCGAACCGGCCCCGACGCCTGGAGCCTCCGCGCCCTTCCGCACCAGGCTGCTGGCCGAGGCGCCAGCCCCGCCCAAACCCAAGCCCACTGTGGCCAAGGCCCAAGTGGCCAAGGACCGCTTCGGCCGCGAAATCGTCCAGCCGCCCCTGCCCCTCAGTGAGCCCACCCCGGCCCGGCCGCTACCGCCCCTGCCGCCTCCGCCACCACCGGAACCTTCCGTCACGGATCGGGAAAGCCTGCCGCCCCGCCGCCTCTTTGATCCTCCGGGCCAGCACGCCAAGGTGGATCTGGGCATGCTGGAGCACATCAAGGAATTAATTGGACAGAAACTGTCCGAATTCAAGATCAAGGGAGCAGTCACCGGCATGCAACCCGGGCCCGTGGTCACCGTCTTCGAGTTCCAGCCCGATGCGGGCATTCCCCTTTCCCGCATCCTGGGCATGGAAGAAGACCTCGCCCTGGCCCTCCAGGCCGAGGCCGTGCGCATGGACCGCATCCCCGGCAAGAACCTGGTGGGGATCGAGGTGCCCAATCCCAAGCGCGAGATCATCACCTTCCGCGAAGTCATCGATAGTCCCGCCTTCCGTGATGCAGGGGGCCTGCTGCACCTGGCGCTCGGCAAGGACATCGCGGGGCGGCCCGTGGTGGCGGACCTCAACAAGATGCCCCACCTGCTCATCGGCGGCAGCACCGGCAGCGGCAAGAGCGTGGGTGTGAACGCCATGATCTGCTCTTGCCTGGTGCGGGCCCTGCCCAACGAAGTGAAGCTCATCCTGGTGGACCCCAAGATGGTGGAGCTGGGTGTCTACGAGGACATCCCCCACCTTTGGGCCCCGGTGGTCACGGACATGAAGGAGGCGGGCCGCGTCCTCAAGTGGGTGGTGGCCCAGATGGAGGACCGCTACCGGCGCCTGGCCCTGCTGAGCGTGCGCGACCTCAAGGGCTTCAACGCCAAGATCGCCGAAGCTGGAGGCTGCATCGATCTCACGGATCGCACGCCGAATCCCCGCTGGCCCGACCGGCCCTCCCTCCTCGAGCACCTGCCCTACGTGCTGGTGGTCATCGACGAGCTGGCGGACCTCATGATGGTGGCCCGCAGCGAGGTGGAAGACAGCATCGCCCGCATCGCCCAGAAGGCCCGCGCCGTGGGCATCCACCTCATCCTGGCCACCCAGCGTCCCTCCGTGGACGTGGTCACCGGCGTCATCAAGGCCAACCTGCCCAGCCGCCTCAGCTACCGCGTGCGCACCAAGATCGACAGCCGCACCATCCTCGACTGCGGCGGCGGCGAACAATTGCTGGGCGCGGGCGATGCCCTCTTCCTGCCCAACGGCGCGAGTCATCCCAAGCGCATCCATGCCCCCTTCCTCAGCGAAGAGGAGACGCTGCGCCTCGTCACCTGGCTGCGCGAGCGGGGCCGGCCCGACTACAACCAATCCCTGGTCAGCGCCATGGAGACAGAAGAGGAGACAGGCCTCTTCGACGAAGCCGACATGGCCGGAGTGGATGACATCTACGTCCGCGCCCTGGCCGTGGTGAAGCGCGAGCGCAAGGCCAGCACCAGTCTGCTGCAGCGCAAGCTGAACCTGGGCTACGGCCGCGCCGCCCGCCTCATCGACCGGATGGAAGATGAGGGAATCGTCGGTCCGGATCGGGGCGCCGGAAAGCCACGGGAAGTGCTCGTCCAGGACGAGTGACGCGAGGTCCGTCCTGGTCGAGGAAAGGGCTTTGATACCAAGTTGCGTTCAATCCAATCCAAAAAGACTTTCACCACCAAGGCACCAAGGCACCAAGAACTGCATGAATAGCGGCTCTGGTTTTCTTGGTGTCTTGGCGCCTTGGTGGTGTTCCTTATCTTTTGAACTCAATTCCGTATGAAGCCACGGATTCACACGGATGAAGGCGGGCCTGATACGGGTTCGCCTTCGACCACGGTGCGTGACCAACGGGAGGGCTGTGGCCAACCCAAACAGGTCGGACATGAGGAAACAGCCGACTAATCCGCTGAGGTGATTCGCTTGAGGCGCCAGCGGCTGCGTGCGGCGGGGTCGGCCATGCCGGTGGCATGGCAGCTGCGACAGCCTTCCAGGTGGGTATCTGTTCCGCGCCAGTAGGCCTTGGCCTCGCCTCCGAAGGCCCGGCGCTGCTCCATGGGAATGCGGGCCCAATAGAATGTGAACGTGGGGCCCGAAGGCTTCATCTCCAGGGCGTAGAGGGGACCATTCTCGGAGCCGGGGCGGCCATAGCGGTCCTCCATCGAACTCAGCACCACCAGGGCGCCTTCAGGCAGGGGCTGACCAGCCCGGTAGGCCGCAGCAGCTTCAGGGCTGGCCCAGACTCGGATCCAGCGGCCACCGTGGGCCGGGGACTTCACGGGCTCACTGTGAATGGCTTCCAACGCGGCATAGTCCAGGGCGCGGACCGGGGCTTTTTCCTCGGCGTCCGCCGTGGCCGAAATTCCGGTGGAGGTCACGGTTTGTGGAAGGACCGCTTTGGGAACGAGGGGCGGAGCCTCCACCACCACGGGCTTGGCCGCGCGCGCATGGGCCAGCCGGTAGCCGGCATCGCCCGCCATCAGCAGCAGCGCCGACCAGCCCAGCCCCAGCACTAGGGCCACGAAGCCAAGGCTTTGATGATCCTTCCGCGAGCGGTTCATGGCCCAGATGGCGGCAAGGCCCACCAGCAGAGAGAGGCCACCGAGCGCTGCGTGGCGGAACAGGAGCGCCTCAGGCCCCTGCCCAGTGGCGGGCGCAGGCAGGAGCCGGTGGGCCGGCAAGAGCCCCAGGAGGCGGCCCGAGGCCAGGCCGCTGACCAGGGATGCCAGACTGCCCAGAAGGCCCATCCAACCCAGATAGCGGGTCACTGTCCACCAGGGGCGGATGCCGCGCCCGGGCCGCTGTGCGGCGAACAGGGGCCAGGGCAGCAACAGGCCCGCGGCCACCGGAAGATGGGACAACAGCGCGTGTTTGAGGGCAATCCAATCCATTGGGTCCCTTACCTGTCGAGGCAATACTTACCGCAGTCTGCCAGCCCGCATCGAAACTGGGGAGTGGAATTCCTGTCATATTTAGGAACATGAAACAGATCCTCCTCCAGCATGTCCAATCTTCCATCCAGCTGAAGCAGACCTTCTTCGAGCGCGAGATGGACCGCATCGTCGCCCAGGCCGATGACATGGCCGAACGGCTGCGCCGTGGGGGCCGGATCCTGGTCTGCGGCAATGGCGGCAGCGCGGCGGATGCCCAGCATTTGGCCGCCGAGCTCAGCGGCCGCTACGTGAAGGAGCGCCGGGCCCTCGCTGGCATTGCGCTCACCACCGACACCTCTGCCCTCACGGCCATCGGCAATGACTATGGTTTCGATCAGGTCTTCTCCCGCCAAGTGGAAGCCCTGGGACGACCGGGCGACCTGCTCATCGGCATCAGCACCAGCGGCAACAGTGCCAACGTCATCCGCGCCGTGGCTTCTGCGAAAGAACTCGGTGTCCGCACCCTCGGTCTCCTGGGCCGGGACGGCGGCCAGCTGGCGGGGCTCATGGACGACGCACTGGTGGTGCCCAGCACGGTCACAGCCCGCATCCAGGAAATCCACCAGATGATCTACCACTTCTGGTGCGAGGCCCTTGATGCCCATTTCTAGGACCTGCCGGTGATCGCGGCCCTCGGGCTGGCCTTCCTGGCCCTCCTCGGCCAGCCGCAGCAGCGCACCTACTATTGGCGGGACACCGCTGGACAAACGCATATCACCAACCTCCCGCCACCTGCGGACGCGGAGATCCTGGAGCCGCCCGCGCCCCCGGCCATGGAGCCCGAGAAGGCCGTCCAGAAGGGCGTGGTGGTCCGCCCAAGAACCGCGCCGGACGGCAAGCGCCTGGCGCCCAACCTCAACCCGGCCCAACAGGCGGCCTGGGACGCGCTCGACCAGCACCTGGCCAAAGCCCGCGCCGCTGGCAACCGCCGGACCCTGGAGGCCGTGACCGATTCCCTCATCCACGACTGCCTCTGGGGCAACGGCCTCTGGTTCCTGCCTGCGGCGCCGGTCCTCGCGGTGGCCCTCATGGGTTTGCTGGGCTGGTGGCTGGCTTTGGGGCTGGGCTCCGGCCCGAGGTTTCCCTTGGTGGGGGGATTCCTGCTCTTGGGTTTGGCCCTGGGCCAACTCCTTTTGAGCGTGTTCCTCTACACTCCCCAGGCGGCTCGGCTCCACCAGAACCTCGAGCTGCTGGAAGCCCACCTGGGCACCGGGCAACCCCTTCGCGCCGAGCAGCAGAAACGCCTTCAGCAGCGCTATCTCGCCCTGGACCAGGCCGCCGAGCCCTTCCAGGCGCCCTGGCGCTTTCCCGCGGAAGTGCGGGCGCTGCGCGACACCATGAAGCGGGTGGTGGTTGAACCCTGAACTCAGCCGCCGCCTTCCTGTTTTCCGACAGGAGGCCCATGCCGCGCCCATGGGCCTCTACCTTCATGTGCCATTTTGTCTGGACCGCTGCACCTACTGCTCCTTCGCCACCACCCGGGACCGCGCCCTCCAGCCGGACACCATCCGGCGGCTCATCCACGAGGTCAGACACTGGGGTGCAGCGTTGGGCCGCCCGCCCGTGGATACCCTCTACCTGGGCGGTGGCACACCCTCCCTGCTCAGCGCCGAAGAACTGACCGAACTCACGGCCGCAGTGCGCGCAGCCTTCGACCTGACTCCTCTGGCCGAAGCCACCCTGGAGGCCAACCCCGGCACCGTGGATGCGGCCTGGCTGGGCTTAGCGCGCGAACTGGGCTGGGATCGCATCAGCCTGGGCGTGCAGGCCCTGGATGATGACCTGCTGGGCCGCCTGGGGCGCATCCATGGCTCCGTGCAGGCGATGGAATCCCTCGAGCTGGCCCGGGCGGCGGGCTTCCAGCGCCGCAGCGCGGATCTCATGGTGGGTATCCCTGGACAGTCGCTGTCCAAAGTGATCGAGGATGCCCGCACCCTGGCTGCCACTGGACTGGAACACCTCAGCATCTACCTGCTCGACCTGGACAAGGCCTGCCCCTTGCGCGCCGACATCGACGCGGGCCGCCTCACCCTTCCCACCGAAGATGAGGTGGCCGACGCCTTCGAGGCCCTGCAACTGGAGCTTCCCCGCCTGGGCCTCCAGCCCTACGAGATCAGCAACTACGCTCAACCCGGCGGGGAATCCATCCACAACACGCGCTACTGGGAGCGCCGCCCCTACCTGGGCCTCGGCCCCAGCGCTGCCTCCCAGATGGGCGCCTGCCGCTGGACGGAGTCAAGTGTCATTCCGGCCTGGACCGAGGGCCGCGGCGCGTTGGAAATCCAGGAGCTCGATGGCGCCGAAGCCCTTTCGGAGATCCCCTTGCTGGGCCTGCGCCTGCATCGCGGCATTGGTTGGAACCACCTGCGCGAACAGGCCGAGCAGCTCAACCTCCGGCCCCTGTGCGATGCCTGGGAGACCCGCCTGCGCGCCCTGGCCAGCGAAGGGTTGGTCATTTGGGACGGCGATCACGTGCGCCTCAGCAGCCGCGGCATGCTCATGAGCAACGGCATTCTGCAGATGTTCGTCTGAGGCTGCAGTAGTACCCTGGAATTCCCCCCAAAGGATTCCCCATGACTGAACCGGAGACGGCTGCGCCTTTGCAGAAGCCCTATCCTGGCTTCGCCCAAGCCCTGCTTGTTCTGCTCCTCTTCTTCCTGTTCGGCACCTTGACGAGCATTCCTGCCGCGTTACTGGCCGCCCTGAAACTTCACCGCTGGGCCGCATGGGCCACGGTGCTGGCCCAGTTGAGCGGAACCTGGTTGACCTTGCTTGTCGGTCGCCGCCTCGGCCGAAGAGCGTGGGCCGACTTCTTTCCACACCGGCCGGTATCTGGTCTCGTCTGGCCCCTCGTGCCACTCGCCACGGCGGGCCTCCTCCTTGTCTGCAATGGCGTGGATGCCTGGGTGGCTCATGCGCTCCCTCCGCCGACCTGGTTCGAGCGGCTGTTTCAAGACATGGGTTGGCCCAGCCTCGTGTTGGGCGCGCCCCTGTCCGAAGAGCCTCTGTTCCGGGGCCTGATCCTGAGCGGCTTCCTGCTGCGCTACGGACCGCGCAAAGCCATCATCGGTTCGGCCCTTTTGTTCGCCCTCTTTCACATGAACCCCTGGCAGTTTCCCATTGGGTGCCTGGCAGGCCTCCTCTTCGGCTGGCTCACGGTGAGAACCGGCTCCCTCTGGCCCGCGGTCTTCGCCCATTTCCTGAACAATCTGTCAGCTTCTCTCACCCACACCTTCCACATTCCCTACCTGTCCGATTCCCGTTTTCAACCCTGGTGGATCTGGGGTCTCGGTTTTCTGCTGCTGACGGCCGGGCTGGCGGCGCTGCAGCGGGTCACGGCGGAATCCGAAGGGTTGTTGCGGGTGCAAGACGCCCAAACCTGAGCCTCGTGACACGAGGACATACTGTCGCTCCGCTGCGACACTGGGGCGTGCTCACCCCATGGATGGGGAACCCGCGGAGTCCCCTTGCCCTACCTTGGCGAAAGCGCTGCCCTTCTCACGGCCGTCTGCTGGTCGTTGAACTCTGTGTGCTTCACCGTGGCGGGCCGCCGTGTGGGTTCGGCCTCGGTGAACCTGGGCCGTCTGCTCATGGCCTGGGCCACGCTGGTGCTGGTGCACCTCCTCTTCTACGGAAGCCCCTTTCCCATGCAGGCGGGCGCGGCGCGCATCGGCTGGCTGGGGGTATCGGGGCTCATCGGCTTCGCCCTGGGCGACGCGGTGCTGTTCGAGGCCTTCGTGCTCATCGGCGCCCGCCTGTCCATGCTGCTCATGACGCTTTCTCCGCTCTTCAGCGCCCTGCTGGCGTGGCTGTTCCTGGGCCAGAACCTGAGCCTGCCCAAGGTCCTGGCCATGGCGGTCACCCTCGGCGGCATCGGCTGGGTGGTGTGGGGCGGCGGCGAGCACGAAGACCACCCCCACCTCTGGCGCGGCATTCTGCTGGGCATCGGCGGCGCCCTGGGCCAGTCCATCGGACTCGTCTTCAGCAAGTTCGGCCTGGCGGGCAACTTCCCGCCCATTTCCGCCAACCTCATCCGGGCCACGGCGGGCGTGGCAGCCCTGCTGCTCTACTTCGCCGCCACCGGCCAGCTCCGCCGCACCCTGGGCGCCCTGCGGGATGGCCGCGCCACCGCCTTCATCGGTCTGGGCGCCGTCACCGGCCCCGTGCTGGGCGTGGTGCTCTCCCTCATCGCCATCGCACGGTCCTCCATGGGCGTGGCGGCCACCCTCATGTCGCTGTCGCCGGTCATCCTGCTGCCCGTGTCCCATTTCATCTTCAAGGAGAAGGTGAGCGGTCATGCCATCCTGGGCACCCTGCTGGCCCTGGCTGGCGCCGCTGCGCTCTTCTTCGTGTAGGAGTCCCCCATGCCGCTTCGCAAGGATCCCGTCAGCTGGCTCTATCCCGCCTTTGAGCCCTACCGCGTGCATCGCCTGAAGGTCTCGGATCTCCACGAGCTGCACGTAGAGGAGAGCGGCAACCCCGAGGGCAAACCCGTGATCTTCCTCCATGGAGGTCCCGGCGGTGGCACCAGCCCCAAGCACCGACGCTACTTCGATCCGGAGAAGTACCGCATCATCCTCTTCGATCAGCGCGGCTGCGGCCAGAGCACGCCCTACGCCGAGGTGCGGGAGAACACCACCTGGGACCTGGTGGCCGATATCGAGCGCATCCGTGAGCACCTGGGCATCGAACGCTGGATGGTCTTCGGAGGTTCCTGGGGTGCCACGCTGGGATTGGCCTATGCGGAAAAGCACCCCGAGCGCGTGACGGAGCTGCTGCTCCGCGGCATCTTCCTGCTGCGGCAGCGCGAGGTGGATTGGCTCTACCAGGAGGGCGCGAGCCGCATCTTCCCCGATGCCTGGGAGCCCTACCGCGACGCCATCCCCGAGGCCGAGCGCGGCGACTTCCTGCAGGCCTACGCCAAGCGCCTGCTGAGCGACGATCCGGCTGTGAACCTGCCCGCCGCGAAGGCCTGGAGCATCTGGGAAGGCGCCACCAGCAAGCTCATTCCCGATCCCGATTTCATCGCCTCCTACGGCGACGAGGCCACCACGCTCGCCTTCGCCCGCATCGAGTGCCACTACTTCCTGAACAAGGGCTGGATGGAGGAGGCCCAGCTGCTGCGCGACGCCTCGCGGCTCCAAGGCATTCCCGGCGCCATCATCCAGGGCCGCTACGACATGGTGTGCCCCATCGAAAGCGCCTGGGCCCTGTCCAAGGCCTGGCCAGAGGCTGATCTGGTCATCGTGCCAGACGCCGGCCACAGCGCCTATGACGCTGGCATTTCCCGCGCCCTCGTGGCGGCCACGGATCGCTTCGCAGGCTGAAACCCAGGCTCATTCACAACCACGAGAATCCAGTCCCAATGGGCTCAGGCTACCGCTATAGTCTTGCCCCAGAGGGTGGAGCCATGCCGGAATCAGGGGGAATGGCCATGCGGGGAGAGGCCGCCTTGGAGGCTGTGACTCCGGAGCGGGTGCAGGCGCTGTTGGACCATTCCTGGGACATCCTCAGCCTGCTGGACCACGAGGGCAGGCTCATCTACAACTCCCCTGCAGCCCAGCATCTGCATGGCTTCACGCCGGAGGAAATGGCGGACCGGAACACCTTCGAATTCTTCCATCCGGAAGACGTACCGAAAGTAACGGAGGTCTTCCAGGCCTGCCTGCACCAGCCTGGCCAACCCGTTCGCGTAGAATACCGCTATGCCTGCCGGGATGGCTCCTGGATCTGGATGGAGGCCGTGGCCGTCAACCTGCTTGAGAACCCCTCGGTTCGAGCCATCGTGGTCAACTCCCGGGATATTTCGGAACGGAGGAAAGCCCAGGCGGCCCTGCAGGCTTCTGAACAATTCGCAGATCGCATCATCGACACCTTGCCCGACATCCTGGCGGTGCTGGATGGCCAGGGCCGCATCCTGAAGGTGAATCAGGCCTGGCGTGATTTCGCCCGCGCGAAAGGAGGATCGGACGTCTTCAGGGGCGGGGCCAACTACCTTGAAGCCTTCGAACAGGTCGGTGGATTGGAGCCCTGCCAGCTCCCGGCCATGACGGAAGGTCTTGAGGCCGTCCTCCGTGGTGAGCGCCACCTCTTCACGTTCGAATGCTCCACCCTCTTTGAGGAAGGGGTGCGTTGGTTCCGAGTCCACCTCACCCGGATTCAGGGCGCGGAGCCCGCCTGCCTGGTGGCATCCCACATCGATATCACCAGCCTGAAAGCCGCCGAGGAGCAGCGCTTGCAGTTGGAGCGGCTCCTGCACCGATCCCAGAAGATGGAGAGCCTCGGCAGCCTGGCGGGCGGCGTGGCCCACGAGATGAACAACGTGCTGGCTTCCATCCTCGGCATGGCTTCCATGCACCAGGAAATCCAGCCGCCTGGCACGGCCGTTCACCACGCCTTTTCCATCATCACCAAGGCCAGCATCCGCGGCGGTGGTGTCGTGCGCCGTCTGCTTGATTTCTCCCGCCAGAGCCTGGCGGAAGTGGCGTCTGTGGATCTGAACCTTCTGATTCAGGAAGAAATGCAGCTGCTGGAACGCACCACCCTTGCCCAGGTATCGTTCGCCTCCGAGCTGGATCCTGAGTTGCGGCCCATTCTGGGCGACGCCACGGCCTTGGTGCATGTGCTCATGAACCTCTCGCTCAACGCCATCGACGCCATGCCCATGGGCGGCTGCCTGACCCTCCGTACTCGCAATGCCTCACCGGATTGGGTGGAGCTCGATGTGGAGGACACCGGCACCGGCATGTCCCAGGAGGTCATGGAAAGGGCCATGGATCCCTTCTTCACCACGAAGCCTGTCGGCAAAGGCACGGGGCTGGGCCTCTCCATCGTGTACAGCACGATCAAGGCACACCAGGGCACGGTGGAACTCCAAAGCGAGCGAGGGCACGGCACCCTGGTGCGGCTGCGGCTACCAGCATTCCCTGCCATCCCACCCAGGGCAGTCAGCTCTCAGGCCCCCATTCAGGAAACGGGACACCGAGGTCTCGACATCCTGCTGGTGGATGACGATGAGCTGATCCTCGCGACCCAGGCGCCGGTCATCGAATGTCTGGGCCATCGGGTGAGTCTGGCCCGCTCCGGTGAGCAGGCCCTGAAACAGCTGGAGTCCGGCTACCGCCCCCAGGTGGTGATCCTGGATCTGAACATGCCGGGTCTCGGAGGCCAAGGCACCCTGCCCCGCCTGCGCGAGCTTCAGCCCGACGTCCCCGTGCTTCTCGCCACGGGCTGCGTGGACGAAGCCTCTGAGGCTTTGACCCGCGCCTTCGCGAAGGTGAAGCTGCTGGCCAAGCCTTTCAGCATGACGGCCCTCCGGCAGCATCTGGATGGCGTCGCCCCGCAATAGCCCTGAGATCAGCGCGTCGCCACCGGCTGGAGCAAGGTCACCAGTTCGGTCCGACCTTTCCGACGAGCGTAGTCCACCAGGGATTCCCGATCCGCGGTCCGGTGGCGGGCGGGATCTGCACCGAGGCTCAGCAGCAGCGTCACCATGGCGGCCGCATCCTTGGGATTCCGGTCCACCGCTCGCGTGAGGGGCGTGGTGCCGAAGGCGCTCACGGCATTCACGTCGGCACCTGCCGCCACCAGCAGGCGGACACTTTCCACGTCTCCCAAATAGGCCGCCGTGTGCAGAGGTGTGAATCCATTGTGGCCCGCGAGCCGCGCCGGAAGGTTCCGCCCCAGGAGGAACTTCAGCATGGCGGGGTGGCGAACCGCCTCGGTGAGGGCGTCGTGCCCAAGGCCGAAGGTGCCGGCCCGCCGCGCCCAAAGGTCCGCACCTCGCCCCAGCAATTGCTCGGCCATGGCCACATCCCCCTTCGCCACCGCATCCAGGAACTGGGAGTCCACGGGCCGGTTCTGGTCGCCCTCGGGAGCGCCGCCTGCCCGCAACCGGGCCAAGAGCCTGGCTTTCACTGCGGGATCGGGGACCACAGCCGCGGCCACGGAGAGAATGCCTTGCCCATCGCCCGTGATGGGATGTGGGGATGCGCCTCGCTGAAGCAGCAGGTCCACCAGATCCTCCCGGCCACTGCCCACCGCCATCATCAAGGGGGTGAGCCCCGTGTAGGAGCGGGCATCGGGATCCAGGTGGCCCGCCAGCAAGACCCCCGTCACCTCGGCGTTGCTCTTCCGGGCCGCATAATGCAGGGCCGTCATCCCAAGGGCATCCCGCCACCCGATGTCTGCGCCCGCCTCCAGGAGCAGATTCACGCAGGCCGACGTCTCAGGCTTGGGCGGGATCGTGGCCAGCGCCGCCAGCAGGCTAAGCCCCTCCGAGACTTCTCCCACCCTGGCGCCGTGCCCCAGGAGGACTCGCATGCAAGCCGCGTCGCTGCGCACCGCGGCCATCCGCAAGGGCGTCCAAGGGTGCCGTGGATCCAGTGGGTTGACCTCGTCGCGACCATGGGAGCCCGCGGCCAACACCTGCTCCAGGGCCTGAGGCTGCCCCGTCAGGACGGCCATCCAGACCAGGGACACGCCCTTGGCATCCTTCGCATCGGGGTTGCCACCTTTGGCCAGCAACGCCTGGAGTTGAGCGGCATCCCGCTTGGCCAGGGCGGCGAAAAGCTCCGCATCGGCAGGGCGGGCCGGCTGGGCCCAAGCGAACGGGAAGCTGGTGACGAGGCCGGCGATCGCGAGGCACCTGAGGGGCATGATGATCACTCCTATCGCAAGGCTGGCACTGGGAGGAAAGGTCTCCCCAAGGCTAGCGCGAAGGCCGCCCTGCCCGGCGTGAACTTCCTTCAACCTCGGCGCGGGGCGCTCAGCCCTTGGCCCGGTGCTTCACATGGTCGTAGATGAACCACCCCGCGCCCGCCAGCAGCAGCACACCGATGACCGCATCCAGCTTGTGGAAGTAGATGCCGAGGGTGTTCCACTTCTCGCCCAGCTTGTAGCCGATCCAGGCCAGGGCCAGGCACCAGGGCAGGCTGCCCACGAATGTGAAGAGGTGGAAGCGGGTGCGATCCATCTTCGCGATGCCCGCGGGCAGGGCAATGAAGGTGCGCACCACGGGCAGCAGGCGGCCGATGAAGATGGCCCAGGCGCCGAAGCGCTCAAAGAAGCGGTGCGCCTGATCGAGGTGACCGGTGTGCAGCCAGATGTAGCGGCCGTACTTCTCCACGGCGCGGCGCCCGCCCCAGGCGCCCACCTCGTAGGCGGGGATGCTGCCCAGGTTGCAGCCCAGGGCACCGAAGAGGCCCGCGATCCAGATCTGCGCCACGGGATTGCCGGCGCCCAGGCCGAAGAAGGTGAGCTGCCCCTTGAAGGCCAGGTAGCCTGCGAACGGCATGATCACCTCGCTGGGCAGGGGGATGCAGGCGCTTTCGATGGCCATGAGCAGCATGACGCCCAAGGGGCCCATGGCAGCCATGAGGGCCACCATCCAGGCGACGATGGGGGCGAGGATCTTCTGCAGCATCGGTCCATCCCAAAAGGACAAGTCTAACGGCGGATACACTGGAGGTATGAGTGAGGATCTGGTCCGCAACCGCAAAGCCCTGCACAACTACCATGTGCTTGAAACCTGGGAGGCGGGCATCGCCCTGCAGGGCACCGAAGTGAAGGCGCTGCGCGCGGGCCTGGGCCAACTGCAGGACGCCTATGTGGACGCCGTGGGCGGCGAACTTTGGCTCAAGCAGGCCCACATCTCGCCCTACGAGTTCGGCACCTATGCCAACCACGAGCCGCTGCGGGCCCGCAAGCTGCTGCTGCACAAGGCCGAGATCACCAAGATCACCGCCAAGGTGGTGCGCAAGGGTCTGACCATCATCCCCCTGGCCATCTATCTGAACGACCAGGGCATGATCAAGGTGAAGGTGGCGCTGGCCGAAGGCAAGGCCCACAGCGACAAGCGCGAGGCCCTGAAGGAGCGCGAACAGAAGCGTGAGATGGACCGCATCCGCAAGGGAGCCCGCGAGTAAATCATCAGGATTCTGGAGCCAACCCCTCGCATGTCAACCGACAGCCAACGCCCTTCCCTCTTCGCCAACCGGGACTTCACCCTGCTCTTCGGCGGCAGCAGCGTTTCCGCCATCGGCGATCAGTTCACGCTGGTGGCGCTGCCCTGGCTGGTGCTCAAACTCAGCAGCAATCCAGGCGCCCTGGGTCTGGTGCTGGCGGTGATGGCGCTGCCGCGCGCGGCCTTCATGCTCATCGGCGGCGCGGTGGTGGATCGCATCTCGCCCCGCCGCGTGCTGCTGGTCTCTCGCACCGTCAACGCCGCCTTCGTGACGTTGTTGGCCGTGCTGGTGTTCTTCGGCACCATCCAGATGTGGATGCTCTATGTGATCGCCGCGGGCATCGGGCTTTCCACCGCCTTCGCCTTTCCCGCCGGGTCGGCCATCCTGCCCCAGCTGGTGGAACCAGACCAGCTCCAGGCCGCCAACGGACTGGTCATGGGCCTGCGCCAGGTGAGCATGCTGGTGGGCCCCGTGCTGGCGGGCCTGCTCATCACTGGCACCGCCGCGCCCGCTTCCGCGAATCCTTCGGGGCTGGCGGATGCCAAGGGCATGGGCCTGGCTTTCGGCATCGACGCCCTGAGCTTCCTCGTCTCTCTCATCTCGCTCTTCATGATCCGCCTCCACAGCGATGACCATCCGTCCCGGCCCGAAGGCGGCGTACTGGCGGATGTGGCGAAGGGCATCCGCCACCTCTGGGCGGACACGCAGATGCGGGCCTTCATCCTCTACGTGGCCCTGGTTTCGGTTTTCGTGGGCGGGCCTGTGCAGGTGGGATTGCCGCTGCTGGCGGATACTCGCCTCCACCACGGCGCGGCCTCCCTGGGCATCCTCATGACCGCCTATGGCGGCGGCATCCTCCTGGGCAACGTCGCCTCGCGTCCGGGCCTTCGGCTCTCCGGCGGACGCCTGGGCCTCCTCATCCTCATCTTCGACAGCCTCGCAGGCCTGCTGCTGGCGGCCCTGCCCCTGACCCGGGCCACCTGGCTCGCAGCCTTCCTGCTGGTGGTCATGGGCGCCTTCGCGGGCGTGGCGCAGGTGGGCCTCATGAGCTGGATCCAGCGGCGCGTGCCCATGGCCATGATGGGCCGCACCATGAGCATCCTCTTTTTCATCTTCATGGGTGTGGGCCCCATTTCCGCAGCCGCTGCGGGCGCCCTGCTGAAGATCCTCCCATTGACGACGATGTTCGCGGGGGCCGGCCTGATCCTCACCGCCATCGCCCTGTCCTGCCTCGCCCTGCCCTCATTGCGCCACCTCGGCGTCTCTGACGAACGGGCCTCTCAGCCGAGCGCCTGATCCAGGGACTCGGTCCCGGGTTCAGCCCTGTCCGCCCCAGCCCCGCTGGGCGAAGGCCGCCAGCTTCTCATCGCTGCCCCGAAGGGTCAGGGCGCGGGCCACGAAGCGGCCGATGGGATCGGCCTCGAGGTTGACGGGGTCGCCGGGGCGCATGCCATTCAAGGCGGTGTTCCGCACCGTCTCAGGGATGAGGGCCACCGTAAACCAATCGCTGCCGCAATCCACCACCGTGAGCGAGATGCCATCCACCGCCACGGAACCCTTGGCCGCAGTCATGGGCGCGAGGTGGGCGGGCATGGCGAAACGCCAAATGCCCTCATCCACCCCGCCTTGACCCTGGGGCCTCGACAACAACTGTCCGATGCCATCCACGTGGCCCGCCACCAGGTGCCCGTCCAGCGGATCACCCACCCGCAAGGCCGGTTCCAGATGCAGGGTGGCTCCAAGGGAAAGCCGGCCCAACGTGGTCTTCTCGAGCGTTTCCTCGCTGAGGTCCGCCTCCCAGGCGCGGCCATCCACGGCCACACTGGTGAGGCAGGCGCCATTCACGGCGATGCTGGCGCCCAGCTCGGCTCGGGCCAGCAGGTCCGCGGGCGCGGCGATGCGAAGGCGGGCGCCGCCCGGACGGGAGGAGCGGGCTTCCAGGGTGCCGAGGTGTCGGATCAGTCCGGTGAACATGCGTGTGATTCCCCCTCCCCGGCCTTCATCATGACGCAGTTGGCGTCTCCAGGCGGCTGTGCCGGGAACCGAACACCAGGTAGATCACCAGCCCGATGGCCAGCCACACGAAGAAGCGGTACCAGGTGAGGGCGGGCAGGCCCTTGGCGATCCACACGCAGCCCAGGATGCCCAGGGGTGCGATGAGCCACGCCATGGGCATGATGAACTTGCGGGGCGCCTCCGGGCGGCGCTGACGCAGGATGAGCACCGCAGCGCAGACGATGACGAAGGCGAAGAGGGTGCCGATGTTGGCCAGTTCCACCACCTCGTCGATGTTGAGCAGCGCCGCGGGGATGGCCACCAGGAAGCCTGTGAGCACGGTGGCGTGGGAGGGCGTCTTGAAGCGGTCGTGCACCTTGCCGAACCAGGGCCCCAGCAGGCCGTCACGGCTCATGCTCATGAAGATGCGGGGCTGGCCCACCTGATACACAAGCAGCGCGGCGGTGGTGGCGATGACGGCGCCGAAGCTGATGACGCCCGCGATGCCCGCCATCTTGTGCTCGGTGAAGATGTAGGCCAGCGGATCGGCGATGCCGCCCAGGCGCGTGTAGTGGATCATCCCCGTCACCACCAGGGCGACGGCGGCGTAGATGACTGTGCAGATGAGCAGGGACCAGAGGATGCCCCGGGGCAGATCCCGCCCTGGATTGCGGCATTCCTCCGCCGTGGTGCTCACCGCATCGAAGCCGATGAACGCGAAGAAAATGATGGCGGCGCCGGACTGGATGCCGGGCCAGCCGTGGGGCACGAAGGGGTGCCAGTTGGCCGGGCTGATGAATTTGATGCCCAGGCCCACCACCGCCAGCAGGATGATCACCTTGACCACCACCATGACGCTGTTGACCCGCGCGCTCTCCTTGATGCCGATGTAGCAGAGCCAGGTGATGAGGCCCGTGATGATGACCGCCAGCAGGTTGATGGTGATGGGACAGCCCGCCACTGTCGGTGCGGCCTTCACCACATCCCAGTTGGCGAAGGTGGCAGCGCCGTTGAGGAGGCCCGCCTTGGCCTGGGCCAGGGCGTGGAGCTTGGCGCTGAAGTTCATTGCGGGAACGCCCTGGGCCAGCTTCAGCGCGCTGCGGGGATCCATGCCCAGCCAGCCGGGGATGTCCACATGCAGCACGCTGGACAGGAAGCTGCGGGCGTAGTCGCCCCAGGAGATGGCCACGGCCACATTGGAAATGGCGTATTCCAGCAGCAGGTCCCAGCCGATGATCCAGGCCATCAGCTCACCCAGGGTCGCGTAGGCGTAGGTGTAGGCGCTGCCCGAGACCGGGATCATCGAGGCCATTTCGGCGTAGGCCAGGGCCGTGAACCCGCAGATGAGGGCCACCACCAGAATGGAGATCACCAGGCTGGGCCCGGCGGGCAGACGGCCATCGGCCATGTTTCCGGCGGCGGCGGTGCCGATGCTGGAAAAAATGCCGGCGCCGATGATGGCGCCGATACCGAACATGGTGAGGTCGAAGGCGCCCAGATTTTTCTTCAGCTGATGCTCAGGCTCATCGGCGCTGGCACGGAGCTGCTCCAGGGACTTGGTGCGGAAGAATCGCGTGAGCATGGGCACCTTCGGGGGGAAGGTCCATGCTAGCAGGGGCGCCGAGGCGCTCCTGGGGCTAGTCTGGAGGCCATGCGGCTCTGGAATGATCGGCACCTGCGCCTGTCCCTCACCGGGCTGGGGATCCAGTACCTGATCGCCCTGCTGGCCGTGGGCGCCTTCGTGGTCAATACCGGCAACAACCTGCTCTACCTGGTGTTCTCCCTCATGCTGGGGCTCTTCCTGGTGTCGGGCATCCTCAGCCGCCGTGCCCTGCAGGGACTCCGGGTCACGGGCATCGAGGAAGGCAACCTCTTCGCCCGGGTGCGCGGCGGCATCCGCCTGCACCTCCAGGACGCCGGGAAGGGACGGATCCGGGGCCTGGAGCTGCACCTCGCCCTGGAAGAGGGCAGCGTGGAGCCCAGCTTCCTCAGCGCGGCCAGCCGCTCGGTCGACACGCTGGTGGTGTTCCAGGCCCGGGCCGCCCATCGCGGCTGGACTCGGATCCGCGCCCTCGAATTCCGCACCCGGTTCCCCTTCGGTCTGCTGGAGAAATCCAGGTTCTTGGACCTGGAGCGGGAGGTCCTGGTGCTTCCCCACCCCCGCACCCCCCCCGCCGCACCAGCCAGCTGGCGGGGCGAGGGGCACCGCACCCTCGCCCAGGAAGGCACCAGCAGCCCCGAGGGGGCCCGGCCCCTGCGCCTGGGCGACGCCCCCGGCCGGGTCCACTGGAAACGCACCGCCCAGCGCAGCCAACCCTGGGTGCGCACCTTCGAGGAGGAGCGGCCCCTGGGCCTGCACCTCCGCCTCGACCTCACCCTCTGGGGGCCAGGCCGTCCCTTCGAGCGGGAGCTGGAGCGGCTGTCAGGGGCCATCCTCCAGGCCCGGCTCCAGAAGCGCGACATCAGCCTGGAACTGCAGGGCCCCGAGGGCATCCGGGAAGTCCGCGGCCACACCCCCTGCTGGCGGGCCCTGGCCCTGGCAGAGGCCGTGGGAACCGGGGAAGGCGCCCCGGGCGAAGCTCCGCTAAGCTGAAAGGTCCTGGAGGCCATGGTGTTCAACGATCCCCAATCCCCAGCCTGGACCCCCCTTCTGGAGGCAGCCTGGCAGGCCCGGGAGCACGCCCACGCCCCCTATTCCAACTTCCAGGTGGGGGCGGCCCTGCTCACCCGCCAGGGCACCGTCTTTGGCGGCTGCAACGTGGAGAACGCCGCCTACCCGGTCTGCCTCTGCGCGGAACGGGGTGCCCTCAGCGCGGCCGTGGCCGCGGGCCTCAAGCCCGGCGGCTTGGTGGCTGCCGTGGTGGTGACCGATGTGGCCGAACTGACCCCGCCCTGCGGGGCCTGCCGCCAGGCCCTGGTGGAGTTCGCCGGGGAGCTGCCCGTGCTGCTGGCCAACCGCCACGGCCGCCAGCTCCATCGCCTGGAGCAGCTTCTGCCCCACAGCTTCACCGGCGGACATTTCCGGTAACCCTATTCAAGACAAGCGCCGCCGCCTACACTTTCCGAACTCCCGCCAGGCATCCCGAGGCATCTGAATGGCCATTGATCGCGTCAAAGTCAAGAAGGAAGCCGACAAGTTCTTGACGGCGGGCAAGGTCGAACGGGCCATCGACGAATTTCAAAAACTCGTCGATGACAATCCCAAGGACTACAACACCCTGAACCAGATCGGCGACCTCTGTGTGCAGATCGGCCGTGTGAAAGAAGGCGTGGAGATCCACAAGCGCCTGGGCAGCGCCTATGAGCGCGACGGCTTCCACGCCCGCGCCGCCGCCATCTTCCAGAAGGTGGTGCGCAACGCCCCCGATGACATCGACGCGGCCCAGCGGCTGGCGGATCTCTACCGCCAGATGAACAAGACCGGCGACGCCGTAAAGGTCCACCTCCAGGTGGCCGAGCACTTCCAGAAAAAGGGCCTCATCAAGCGGGCCCTGGAGGAGTTCAACAAGGTCGTCGACCTCGATCCCAAGAACCTGAAGATGAAGGTCAAGCTGGCGGACCTCTACAACAAAGAGGGCATGAAGGACCGCGCCGCCGGCATCTACCTCGAGGTGGCCGAGTCGCTGGCCATGGAGCAGATGCACGCCGAGGCCGGGCAGATTCTCGACCGCGCCAAGGCCATGATCTCCACGCCCCAGGTCTACCTGACCCAAAGCCGCCTGGGCGTGATCCAGGGCGACTACACGTCCGCCGCGCAGCACCTGCGCGAGGGCCTGGTCACCAACCCCCGCAACATGGAACTGCTGGAAGCCCTGGCCGAGATCGAGCTGCGCAGCGGCCACCCTGACCGGGCCCTGGAGGCCATGGCGGACATCCCGCAGCTTCCCGAAAAATCACTTCCGGTCTGCGAGAAGGCCTTGCGCAACCTCGTGAACGCCGACCGCGGCGAGGAGGGGCTCCGGCTCTTCGCCCCCATCGCCAGGGAAATGGCCCGCCGGGGATCCGGCGATGTGGTCGGCCGCTGCCTGCGCAGCGCTCTGCAGGGCCACATCGGCATCGAGGCCTGGCTTCTGCTCGCCGAGATCGCCCACCAGAGCGGCAACCGCGCCGAACAGGTCCAGGCCCTGCAAAGCGCCTATGGCATGGCCTATCAGAACAACGACCAGAACCTCATCCTCCAGCTGGCGGGTCAGCTGCAGGCCCTGGGCGCGGTCCCCGGCGCTGTGGCCCCGCCCTCGCCGGTGTTCCCTTCCCCTGCGGCGGCCTTCCTGGCCACGGAGACCATGGACAGCGCGCGTGCCGGCGGTGAAACGGAGACAGACCCCCTCCGCCGCATGCGCATCGAGCAGTTCGCCCGCGAAGCGGAGAGCCTGCTGCGCGGCGGCAGCCACGAGCGGGCCATCGAGACCTACAAGAAGGCCCTGGAGCTGGATCCCGCGGATCTCACCATCATCGAATCCATCGTGGCCGTGCACCGCACCACGGGTCGGCTCACCCAGGTGCAGATGCAGTACGTGCAGAGCGCCCAGGCCCTGGTGGGGATGGGCAAGAAGCGCGAGGCCGCCCACCTGCTGGATCTGGCCGAACAGCTCTTCCCCGGGTCTACGCGTATCCACCGCCGTGCGCTGGGCCTTCCGGAACCCGGCGTGCTGCCGCCGCCGCCCTCCCGGGCCCCGGTCGCCAAGGCCACCTCACCCGCCATCGCCCTGCCGCCGCCCCCCAGCGATGTGGACATGGTCATCGCCCTGGACCTGCCCCACGAGGCCGCGCCGCCCACCCGGACGCCACTGCCCCCGGTAGCGCCGCCCTCCGCTGCGAGCGAAAGCCTGCCTCTGCTGCCCGAGATCGAGGAGCTTCCGCTCGATCCCTTCGCGCCGCCAGAATTGCGCCGGGATCCGTTCCTACCGGAGCCTCCGGCACCCCTGCCCCCAGTCCCCCCGCCTCCGGCCGCAGCTTTACCCGCCTCGCCAGCCGAGCCCCCGGCCCTGGCCCCGTCTGACCTCAGTTGGATGGACACCACCCTCACGGACTTCGTGCCCGAGCCTGAAGCGGAACCGGTCAGCGCCTCAGCCCCCACCACGCCCCTGCCTCCCATCCCCACGCGGCAACTGGAACCCGAGGTGCTCGAGGCCCTCTCCACGCTGCCTGAACTGGAGCCCGAACCGGCGGCGCCCGTCACCATTCCCGCCCCTGCGCCCCATTCCGAAGAACTTGACAACTTGCTGGGCGACATTGATTTCCAGCTGGATTACGGCAGCCCCGAAGAAGCCAAGATCGAGATTCTGGCCGCCCTGAAACAGTTTCCCGCGCACCCAGAGTTGGAATCCCGCCTGGACCGCGCCGAAGCCGCTCTCCAGAAACTGGGCCACATCCACAAGGCCAGTGCCCTCGAAGAGAGCGATTTCGCCAACTCCTTCTTCGACCTCACCGATGTGCTGGGCACCGCCCTCATGGACACCGGCGAAGGCGAGGAAATGCACGATGCCACCCACGTCGTGGAGAAGATTCAGAGTGTCGACGAACTGTTCAGCGCCTTCCGCGAGGGCGTGGAAAAGCAGGTCAAGGGCGACGACTACGACACCCACTACAACCTGGGCATCGCCTACAAGGAGATGATGCTCATCGAGCCCGGCATCGAGGAGTTCAAGATCGCCATGGGCGATCCCGAGCGCACGCTGGAATGCTGTTCCATGCTGAGCATCTGCGAGCAGGCCCGGGGCGATCTGGATGCCGCCGTGGAATGGCTGCGCCAGGGCATCACAGCTCCCGGCTTCCCCCCGGAAGACAGCATCGGTCTGCGCTACGATCTCGCCGAGATCTACCTCCAGCAAGGCAAGACCGCCATGGCCGCCGAAGAATTCAAAGCCGTCCACGAGATGGATCCCGACTACCGGGACGTGGCGGCGCGATTGGCCTGAGCAGGGCTCGAAGCAGTCAGATCCAGGCGTCTTGCGCGGCGGTCAAGTTGCCGCCCGCATCGCCGGTGTTGACGACGCCGCGGGGCTCCAGGATCAGGGCCTGGCATTCCGCCGTGGCTCGGGTGATGTGCTCACGGCCCTTCGGCACCACGAACAACTCGCCCGCCCGCAGGGTCACGGCACCGTCCCTGAAGGCGATCTCCATCTCGCCCCGGAGCACCAGGAAGGCTTCATCCGTGTCCTCGTGGGCATGCCAGACGAACTCACCTTCGAGCTTCACCAGCTTGAACTGGTAGTCGTTCATCTCGGCGATGACGCGCGGGGCCCAGTGGTCCTGGAAGCGCGCCAGTTTCTCGGCCAGGTTGATGGGCTGGTACATGACCCCTCCTGCGTGAAAGACGTCAGGCCAGCGGTCGGCTTCCGGAAACGCCCCAGGGCTGGAGGGCCTGCAGGGCGGGCTGAACCGGCTTGCCTGGGCGTTGGAGGTGCGTGAGTTCCAGGGCCCCTTCGGAAGTCACCAGCCAGGCGCCTTCCTCCTTGCCCCACAGGAGCTGGCCTGGATCGCGGTAGCACACAGGGCGCAGCGACCCGACCCCACAGACCTTGAGGGTCTGACCGTCCACCTGCACCTCGCTGCCGGGCCAGGGCCACAGGGCGCGGACCTGACGATGCAGCACTGATGCGGGGCGCCGCCAATCCAGGTGGCCCATGTCCTTGCGGAGTTTGGCGGCGTAGGTGGCACGGTCGTGCGCCTGTTCCTTGGGCTGGCCGCTGCCGGAGAGCAGCAGGGGCAGCTGATCCATGAGCAGCTCCGCCGCGTCGCTGGAGAGCTCCGTCAGCAGGGATTCGGCCGTGTCCTGCTGGGTGATGTCGCGGTGGCTCTGGGAGAGCACGGGCCCTTCGTCCAGCCCCGGCGTGATGCGCATGAGACTGACACCGGTTTCCTCGTCTCCGGCCAGCAGGGCGTGATTGACCGGCGCCGCGCCGCGCCAGCGGGGCAGCAGGGAGAAGTGCAGGTTCCAGGTGCCCAGAGCACAGGAATCCAGCATCCACCGCGGCAGGATGTGGCCGTAGGCCACCACCACCGCCAGGTCGATGCGGAGGCTCTCCCACAGTTCGCGGGTTTCCGGGGCCTTCCAGCTCAGGGGCTGGTGCAGCGGCAGACCCAGCTCCTGCGCCGCCACCTTCACCGGCGGAGCCTCCAAATGGCGTCCCCGGCCGGCGGGCCGATCAGGATTGCAGAACACCGCCTCGACCCCCTCCTCGGCCAGGGCCCGCAGCACCGGAACAGCGGCGCGGGGGGTGCCAAGGAAGGCGATGCGGACCATGTTAGGGCCTGCTTTCGAAATGGATGCGAGCCGCGACGGGTCCAGCCACGTGATCCAGCAAGGATGTGGCCGCAGGGCGACGTGGGTCGTCGTTCAAGGCCGCAGACGCCGCTGGGCGCGTGGCTGGCCCCGTCCCGGAGGGCAAGGGGCAGCGCCCGGCGCGATACTGCGTCAAGCGCCTCGTCAATCGTGCCGCTATTGCCATCGCCGCCTTCCTTGTCTCACTTGGGCGGTGCCCCTTGCGCGGCCACACCCCATTCCGAAAACAGGCCCTACCCCTTCATCTGCTTCTGGTATTTCCGCTGCAGCACCTGCCGCTTCACGGGCCCGAAATACTCCACGAAGAGGCGGCCGCGCAGGTGGTCGATCTCATGGCAGAAGGCCCGGGCCAGCAGATCCTCGCCGGTGAGCTCGTGCCAGGTGCCATCCTTGCCGCGGTTGCGCAGGGTGACCTTCTGGGGCCGCTCCAGCACCTCGCGGATGCCGGGGATGGACAGGCAGCCCTCGGGGCCCACCTGGGTGCCCTCTTCATGGATGATCTCGGGATTGATGAGCACGATCTGCTCCTCGGGATTCTCCCCGCAGGAACAGTCAATGACCGCCAGGTTCAGGTTCACACCCACCTGGGGCGCGGCCAGGCCCACCCCTTCTTCGTCCAGGGCGGTCTCGAACATGTCGGCCACGAGCTGTTCCAGCTCGGGGGTCCAGGCCCCGACATCCTCGCTGTTCTTCTTGAGGCGGGGATCCCCCCACGTGAGCACGGGCAAAACAGCCATTCAACCTCTCCAGCATTCCAGTGTAATCCAACGCCCATCCCTTGGTAATCTGGGAGGTCCGTCTGGAGCCACGCATGCTTCGTTCCTTCCGCCAGGTCTTCAAATCCAACCGTACGCCCATGGCGGCGGTGATGATCGTCGTGCTCCTGGGGCTGGTGGCCTACCTGGCGCCCTCAGGCGGGGCGGTGTCTGCGGATACCGTGGTGGCCCGCATCTATGGCCACGAAGTGACCATGCGGGAACTCGGCGAGCACATGCAGGAGCTCTACCAGCGCTATGGCAAGCAGGCCAGCCCCGAAGCCCTCAAGCCCTTCGTCCAATCCCAGGCCCTGCGGGACCTCACCAACCAGAAGCTCATGGAGGAGCTGGCCGACCGGCACCACGTGGTGGTGACGGATGAGGAGGTGGGTGCCCGACTTCGGGCCTTCCTGCGCCAGTACCCCATCTTCAAGGATGCCAAGGGCGATCTGAAATCCACCGCCGAGCTGAAGCAGATCTTCCAGGAGGTCGGTTTCAACCCGGCCATGCAGGAGCGCATGCTCCGCTCAGAGCTGATGCGCACTAAGCTCATCCAGCAGGCCGCCCTCCAGGTGCCCGTGGACGAAGCCTGGGTGAACCTCGAGAACCGCCTCCGCAACGAAAAAGTCGCCTTCCAGCAGGCCAGCCTGACCGTGGATCCCGCCTCGGTGGCCGATCCCGGCGATGCCACGCTGGAGCCCTTCTACAAGGCCGGCGGCGACCGCTTCCTCCAACCGCCCCGCCGCATCCTCCAATTCGTCGCCGTGGACCGCGCGGCCCTGGGCAAGGACGTGCAAGTGGATGAGGCCGCCCTCAAGGCCGCCTACGCCTCTCGCAAGGCCGACAACACTGAGTTCAAAGCCCGCCACATCCTGTTCAAGGCCGAGGGCGAGGCCCAGATCCAGGAGGCCCTGGCCAAGGCCAACCTCCTGCGCGAACGACTCCTGAAGGGCCTCGACTTCGGCAAAACCGCCGAGGAGCAGAGCGAAGATCCCACCGCCAAGGGCAACGGCGGCGATCTGGGCTGGTTCAACGCTTCCAAGATGGTCAAGCCCTTCTCCGATGCCGCCGCCGCCATGAAGGTGGGCGAGATCAGCCAGCCAGTGCGCACCCAGTTCGGCATCCACCTCATCAAACTCGAAGGCCGCCGCGAAAAGACCTTCGAGGACGTGAAGGACAGCCTGGCCCGGGAGCTTTCCGAAAGCCGCTTCGCCTCCCGCGCCCAGGAGCGCCTGGAGCAGGTGCGCAAGCGCGCCAACGGCGGCGACCTGGCCGCCGCGGCCAAGAGCCTGGGCAGCCCCGCCCAGCTCACTCAGCCCTTCAGCAACGAGCCCGGCGCCCAGTCGGAGGGGCTTCCTGAACTGCCCCAGCTGGTCAACGAGGCTTTCCGCCTGAAGGTGGGCGAGGTCTCCAAGCCCATGGCCTTCGGCGAGCGGTACCTGCTGTTCCGCGTCCAGTCCGAACTGCCCGAGGCCGTGCCCCCCTTCAAGGAAGTCCGTGCCAAGGCGCTGACCGCCTACCGCCTGGAAGAGGCCCGGAAGGCCGCCGTGGCCAAGGCCCAGCAGGCCCTGAAGGAGGGTGGCCTCCAGGCTGTGGGAACGGTCACCGATCAGGCCTCTGGCCCCCTCAGCGGGCTGCGTGAGCTGGTGGCCCATCCCGGCATCCGCAAGGCGCTCCTGGACACCGCCGTGGGCCAGACCACGCCCGTGCTCTGGACGCAGGACGGCAAGCTCTGGGTGGCCAAGATCACCTCAAGGGAACCCGCCCCGGCCCTCACCTTCGAAACCCGCCGCAGCCTCATTCAGGATCTGCAGACCGGCGAGGCTCAGAAGCTGCTCTCCACCGAAATGCAGGCGCTTGATCAGCAGGGCCGCCTGCGCCCCGGCTTCAGCAGCCTCTGGGGCCACTTCGGCGGCATCTACATCAACACCAGCGCCGTCCAAGTCCCGTTGGAAGACTAACGGCCCTCCAGCCTCGGCGCCGCGTCCAGCAGCGCTTGCAGGTGGGGATGCGGTGGATTTGACACCAACGGTTCAAAGGGGCCCTGGCACACCGGGGCCCCTTCTTTTAGCAGCAGCAGGTGATCGCAGCATCGTCCGGCTGCGGCCAAGTCATGGCATGCAAGGAGCAGCGCGGTGCCCTCTGCCTTCAGGGCCAGCAACAGGGAGAGCAGGTAGCCCCCCAACGTGGGATCCAAGGCTGAGAAGGGCTCGTCCAGCACGAGCAGTTCCGGCGCCAACATGAGGGCCCGGCCCAGGCACAGGCGCTGCGCCAGGCCACCAGACCACGCAGCCGGACGCTGATCCAAAGCCCGTTCCGGGAAGGACACCCGCGCCGCCATGCGGGCTGCGGCTTCGCGCCGGGCAACGGCATCGCCCCGCCGCCACACTTCCAGCGGTTCCTGAAGAATCTCCCAGCCGCTGAGGTGGGGCGGAAGGCTGGCCAAAGCATCCTGGAAGACCGCCTGTACCAGGGGGCGCCGCGAACGGCGAGCACGTTCTGGCAACGGAGACCAGGGCTCACCTTTCAGCAGAATCCGCCCTTGAGAGGGGTCCTCCAAGCCCAGCACCAGGCTCAGCAGCGTGCTCTTGCCTGAACCGCTTTCTCCTGCGATGCACCAGGCTTCACCAGGGGCCATGGCAAACGAAACCTGGCGCAGGCAGTCCCTTCCGCCGCGTTGAAGGCCCAGGCCTTCAACGCTCAGCAGAGGAGCTGGCTTCAGCGGATCACCTCGGCGCCCACGTAGGGCCGCAGCACCGCAGGCACGCGGATGCTGCCATCGGGCTGCTGGTAGTTCTCCAGAATGGCCACCCAGGTGCGGCCCACGGCCAGGCCGCTGCCGTTGAGGGTGTGGGCGAAGACGGGCTTGCCTTCCCTGCCCTTGGCGCGGATGTTGGCGCGGCGGGCCTGGAAGTCGCCGAACCAGCTGCAGGAGCTGATTTCGCGGTAGGTGTTCTGCGAGGGCAGCCACACCTCCAGGTCGTAGGTTTTCTGGCTGCTGAAGCCCATGTCGCCCGTGCAGAGCAGCACCCGGCGGTAGGGCAGCTCCAGCGCTTCGAGGATGGCTTCCGCATCGGCGGTGAGCTTCTCCAACTCCACCTCGGCCTGATCCGCCGCGGCGAAGGTCACCAGCTCCACCTTGTGGAACTGGTGCTGTCGGATGATGCCCTTGGTGTCTCGACCGTAGCTGCCAGCCTCACTGCGGAAGCAGGGCGTGAAGGCGCAGTGCCGCATGGGCAGCGCTTCGGCAGGCAGGATCTCATCCCGGTAGAGGTTGGTGACGGGCACCTCGGCGGTGGGAATGAGGTAGAGCGAACTTTCGCCATGGGGCATCTTGAAGAGGTCCTGCTCGAACTTGGGCAGCTGGCCCGTGCCGTACATGCTC